>JAGWRB010000003.1 GCA_028876725.1 Gemmatimonadota bacterium | reverse complement strand
GCGGAGGGCGAGGGGAGCCTCGTGCGGATCACCCTCGCGTCGGCCTGAGCTAGAGGCGCACCCGCACCGTTTTCACGTTCACGAATTCGCGAAGCCCGAAGCCGCTGAGCTCGCGGCCGTACCCGGAGGCCTTCACGCCGCCAAAGGGGAAGCGCGGATCGGACGCGACCATGGCGTTGACGAACACACTGCCGGCGTCGAGCTCGCGGGCGAACCGCCGCGCCTCGGCGGCGTCGCGGGTCCAGGCGCTGGCCCCGAGCCCGAACCGGGTGCCGTTGGCGATGCGGATGGCGTCGTCGAGGTCGCGGGCCACGAACACCGACGCCACGGGGCCGAACAGCTCGTCGTCGGCCGCGGGCGAGCCGGCGGGGACGTCGGTCAGCACGGTGGGCGGGTAGTAGAAGCCCGGGCCCTCGACGCGCGCGCCGCCGCAGCGCACCGTGGCGCCCATCTCGACCGAGCGCCGCACCTGGGCGTCGAGATCGTCCACCGCCTGCGCGCTCACGAGGGGGCCGACCTGCGTGGCCTCGTCCATCGGGTCGCCCACCCGGAGCGCGCGCATGGCGGCCACGAACCGGTCGGTGAACGCCGGGGCGATGTCGGCGTGCACGATGAACCGCTTGGCGGCGATGCACGACTGGCCGTTGTTGATGGTGCGGGCGCGCACGGCCGTGTCGACGGCGCGGTCGAGGTCGGCGCTCGGCATCACGAGGAAGGGGTCGCTGCCGCCGAGCTCGAGCACCGACTTCTTGAGGTGCCGGCCGGCGGCCATCGCCACCTGTGCCCCGGCCCCCTCGCTGCCGGTGAGCGTCACCGCGGCCACGCGCGGGTCGGCGATGACTGGCGCCGTGTCGGCGCCGGATATTAGCAAAGTCTGAAAAACGCCCGGCGGCGCGCCGGCCGCGCGGAACAGCTCCTCGAGCGCCAGCGCGCACTGCGGCACGTTGCTCGCGTGCTTGAGGAGGCCCACGTTGCCGGCCACCAGCGCCGGCGCCGCGAAGCGGATCACCTGCCAGAACGGAAAGTTCCAGGGCATCACCGCGAGGACCACGCCCAGCGGGTGGAATTCCACCCGTGCGTTCTCCCCCTCGGCCGCCACGCGCTTCGCGGCGAGCATCGTGTGCGCGTGCTCGGCGTAGAAGCGGCAGGTGCTCGCGCACTTGGCCGCCTCGTCGCGGGCCGCGGTGTACAGCTTGCCCATCTCGAGCGTCATCAGGCGCGCGTAGTGATCGCGGTCGCGGTCCAGGATCTCGCCGGCTCTGGCCACCACGCGTGCGCGGTCGGCGGTGCGCGTATCGCGCCAGGCGCGGGCGGCCTGCGCGGCGCGCGCGAGCCGTTCCTCGAGTTCCGCCGCCGAGTGCGCGTCGAAGCGCTGCACCTGACGGCCGGTGGCGGGGTTGATCGTGGCAATTGGCATGTTCCGGCTCCTCCGGTGTCAGGCGCCCGCGGGCTCGTCGGATCCCCAGACACCGTCGTGCCCCTCGCCGCCCAGCCAGCGGCGCCACCAGGGCGCGCGCCGTTCCCGCTGGGCCACCGCGCGCACCGCGTCGCGCCAGGCGCGGCGCATCACGCCGGCGTCTTGGAAGCGGCGCCGCACGTCGGGCTCGAGCCCCTTGCGCAGCCACGCCGCGATTTCGTCGGGGAAGCGCGAGAGCTCGACGTCGCGCGACATCGCGCGCGCCAGAATCGCCCGCACGTCCGACTCGCCGTACGGCGGCGTGCCCGAGAGCGCGAAGTACACGATGGCGGCCAGCGAGTAGCAGTCGGCCGCCGTGTCCTGCGGTTCGCCCAGGAGCTGCTCGGGGGGCGCGAACGCCGGCGTCCCTCCGGCGTCGGCCGGATCCTGCCCCCAGATGTTCGCGATGCCGAAGTCGGCGATGCGCCAGCGGCGGTAGCGGTCGATGACGATGTTCTCGGGCTTGAGGTCGCGGTGCACCACGCCGATCGCGTGCGCCGCGGCCAGCCCGTCGAGCACGAGGTCCACTTGCGGCGCCAGTTCGGCCAGCGGGCGCGCCCCCGCGCGCTGCACCAACTCGGCCACGGAGCCCGCTTCGGCCAGCTCCATCGTGTACCACGACACGCTGCCGCGCGAATCGAAGTCGTAGATCGGCACGATGGCCGGGTGCGCGAGCTGCGCGGCGAGCTGCGCCTCGCGGCGGAAGCGGCTCACCGCCACGTCGTCGCCGGCGATGTGCGGGTGCAGCAGCTTGAGCGCCACCTCGCGTCCGAGCGACAGATCGCGCACGCGCCACACCGAGCCGAACGATCCCGTGCCCAGCGGCGCCAGCACCTCGTATTCGTCGCCCAGCGCCCAGCGCAGGCGCGCCTCCTCCGATTCGCCGGGCCCCTGCGTGTCCTCGCCGCCGATGACGAGCATCGTGCGGCTCCCCACCACGCGATCGACCTCGCGCAGCATCGACGCCACGCTGCTGAATCGCTCGCGCGGGTCGGCGCGCAGCGCGCGGTCGACCACCGCGGCGACCGATTTCGGGCAGTCGGGGCGCACCAGACTCAGCGGCGGGACGTCGTGCGGCGGCGGGAGCTCGCCCGAGAGCGCGAAGAAGCAGAGCGCCGCGAGTTGCCACTGGTCGGTGAGCGGCGTCGGCGTCCACGGGCCATTGGCCCACTCGTGCGGCGTGGGCATCCACGCGCGGTCTGGGGCAACGCCCTCGGGAATTTCGGACGCGGGCACCGCCCACTCCCATCCCAGCATCCACAGCCGGCCCATCGGCGCCACCCACACGGTTTCAGGCGACACCGCGCCGTGCGTGGAGCCCGCGTCGTGCAGATAACTGATGGCCGAGCCCACCTCGCGCATCACGCGCATCATCGCCGGCACGTCTTCGGTGCCCGCGCGACGCACGCGCGCGCCCACCGTTTCGCCCGCGATCCACCGGCGCAGGTAGCCGGGCCCGTGGCGCGCCGCGCCGTACGTGGCCCAGTAGTGGTACGTGGTGGGGATGGCCGGATGATTGCGGTGCGCCAGGTGCCGCGCTTCGGCGGCCAGCCACTTCTCGTGCGCCGGGTCGGGCACACTGACGAGCGACAGCGAGCGCCCCAGCGCGTCGATCAGTTCCTGATAATGGCGGTGACCGAACCGCAGCCCCTCGGCGCCCCAGGCCCAGTTGGGCGGCAGCTCCCACGTGGCCAGATGCGGGGGCAGCTGGTGCGTGACCGCGTACGGTTCCGACGAAGCGGTATGCGTCACGCCGCGCGTCCCTCAGATCCGCCGGGATTCAGAGAGCATCTCCTGCGCAGACTGCGCGAGATCGCCGATGTTCATCGCGTCGGGGCGGACGGCGACGTCCACCAGGTCCACCTCGTGGCGCCGCCCGTCGCGCCGGCGCGCCGACCGCACCGAGGGGACGTGGAGCGACACCGAGACCACGCGCCAGCAGGTGCTGGGGCCGGTGAGCGTTCCGTCGGCGTCGAGCGTGTCCAGGTAGAGCGTCTCGCCGCACGCCGGGAGCACGGTGCTCAGGCATTCGGCCAGCACCTGCTCCGGCCGGTCGTGTCGGGCCACGCGCAGGGTGAACATCGAGCGTCTCCGGAGGTGGCGGTGCAGGCGAGCAGGGATCGCGGCGGGGAGCCGGCGGGCGTCGCGGCTCCGTGCCTGCCCCAAAAGCTATCGGCGGAGTCGGGGGCGCACTAGTGTATCGTCGTCGCCCGGCGCTGAAACCGCGCGGCCATTTGCGCGTATGGTGTCACGAGATCGCAACTGGGAGAGCCCCGTGTTCCATTTCCTTGGGTTTGCGGCCACCATCGCCGCTACGGTGTTCGGGTATCTGACCGCGCGCCGGTTCGTGGAAGAGAAGCTGCGCTACGTGGACGCCATCCACACGCTCAAGGCGCCCATCGTGGCCGGTGCCGTCGCGGCCCTCGTGGCCGCGCCCATCGTGTGGCTCCTGCCGCTCGTGGGCGGTGGCACCGCCATTCTGTTCGGCGCCGGCGTGGCGTTCGGCGTGGCGAATGGCAGCCGCGAGGTGCGGAAACGGCTGAGCGCGGGGTGATTCTTCGGTAGGGCCGTAGGGCCGCAGGGCCGTAGGGCGGTAGGACGGTCGGGCCGCAGAACCGGCGGGGTTCCGATGGCGCGCGCGCCCGAGTGGTGCGTGGCCGGATGCAGCCGCGCGCGACATTGACGGCATGCTCGCCGCCATTCGTTCGGCTGCCGTGCTCGGCATCGAGGCCTACGACGTCACCGTCGAAGTCGACGTCTCCCCTGGGCTCCCGCAGTGGAGCATCGTCGGCCTCGCATCGAGCTCGGTCAAGGAAAGCCGCGAGCGCGTGATCGCGGCGCTGGCCAATTCGGGGTTGACGCTGCCGCCGAGGCGCATCACCGTCGGCCTCTCGCCCGCCGACGTGCACAAGACCGGATCGGCCTTCGACCTCCCCATTGCCGTCGGACTGCTCGCCGCCCTTGGCGTGATCCCCGAGTCGGTGGGCGCGCGCCTCGCGGTGCTGGGCGAGCTGGGCCTCGACGGCAGCGTGCGCGCGGTGCGCGGCGTGCTGCCCGTGGCGCGACAGATGGCCGCGGCGAGCGACGGGCGCACCCTGGTGCTCCCGCGCGACAACGCCGCCGAAGCGGCGCTCGTCAACGGGGTGCCGCTGTGCGCGCCGGCGACCCTCGCCGAGCTCGTGGAATGGCTGCGCGCCGGCACGCTGCCCGCGCCGTGCGTCGTGGAGTCCGCGGCGCCGAGCACCGAAACGGCGGACTTCGCCGACGTGGTGGGGCAGGAGAGTGCCAAGCGCGCGCTCGAGATTGCGGCGGCGGGCGGGCACAACGTGCTGCTCGTGGGGCCGCCGGGCGCGGGGAAGACGATGCTCGCGCGGCGGCTGCCGTCCATCCTGCCGTCGCTGGCCGGCGACGAAGCGCTGGAGGTCACGGCCATCCACTCCGTGGCCGGCCTGACGGCGGGCGGCCACGTATTGCGCACCGAGCGCCCGTTCCGGGCGCCGCATCACACCATCAGCACCGCGGGGCTCGTGGGAGGCGGGAGCCATCCGCGCCCGGGCGAGGTCAGTCTGGCGCACCACGGCGTCCTGTTCCTCGATGAGATGCCCGAATTTCCCCGCTACGTGCTCGAGGCCCTGCGGCAGCCCATGGAAGACGGCTGCGTGTCCATCGCCCGTGCGGCGCGCGCGGTGCGCTTCCCGGCGCGGTTCACCCTGGTGGGCGCCATGAACCCATGTCCCTGCGGGCACGCCGGCTCGGGCACGCACCCGTGCGTCTGCGCGGAGAGCGAGGTGCAGCGGTACCGGGCGCGGTTGTCGGGGCCGCTGCTCGACCGCATCGACATGCACGTCACCGTCGGCGCGGTGGCGATGGCCCAGCTCGGCGATCCGTCGGCGGTGGGCGGTGAGCGGTCGGCGGACATCCGCGCGCGTGTCGAGGCGGCCCGGGCCGTGCAGTGGGAGCGATATAAAAACACTAATAGTACCACCTGCAACGCGCAGGCGGCTGGGCGGTGGCTCGACCGCCGCGGCGGGCTCACCGTGCCGGCGCGCGCGCTGCTCGCCAGCGCCGCCGACGGGCTTCGCCTCTCCGCGCGCGCCTACCACCGCGTGATCAAGGTCGCGCGCACGATCGCCGATCTGGCGGGCGACCACGACGTCGCGCCGGCGCACGTGGCGGAGGCGCTGCGCTACCGGCCGCAGACGGCGTAGGCCGGCGGCGCGCGCCGGCGGCCCGGCTCTGCCCTCACTCCCGCTTCGCGTTCCGCGTTCCCATCTTCGTCCACAGGGCGATGGTGCCGCAGGTGGAGCCGGTGGCGTTCAGCTCCACCGGCGTCTCGGCCACGCCCGGGTAGATCTCCACGCCGGTCAGGTCGGCGACGCGGTACTCGCTCAGGTCCGGCGGGTCGCCGGGAGGGAATATGCGAATCCCGTCCAGCCACACCGCCATGTAGCAGAGCGGTGTGCCGCACGACCGGAGCAGGCACCCCGCCGGACGCTCGCTGACCAACGCCCACCCGCCCGATGGGAGCTGCACGATCCGCACCCGCGTCGTTTGCGACCGGATCACCTGCGCGAGCGGCCAGTCCTGCAGCTGGTCCAGTCGGGCCTCGACGATGAACGTGCCGTTGCCGGTCGCCATGCGCCGCTTGAAGTCGGCCAGCGGATCGGCGGTATTGCGCTGGGCCACGCGCACCGTGTCCAACTCCACCACGGCGGGTTTCATCCAGAATTTCAGATCGATCGAATCGGCGGCGGCAATGCGGGCCGTGCCGGAAATCGGCGTGAAGCCCGGCTCGCGGAGACTGACGTGGTAGAACCCCGCCGGCACGTCATGGAAAACGAAAAGGCCGTGGGCGTCGGTCCGGGTCTCGCGATGGGCCTCGGCGATGGTCACTTGCACGTTGGCCAGCGCCGTGCCGGCCGAGTCGAACACCTGGCCGCGGAACACGTTGGGATGCTGCGCGGCGAGGCCGGCGGGTAGGGCGAGCGCGAGCATGGCGCGATAACGCATCGGGCACCGGCGCTTCGCGAGCAGCGGATCGGACATCGACTCCGCTCCGGGATGGAGGTGTCTCTACCCTACCGGTCGCCGGGGCGGACAGCAAGACGCCCGGCCGCACGAGCGTGCGGCCGGGCGTCGATGCCTCGTGCGAAGGATCAGCCCTTGCGGCTCATCTCCTTCACGACGTTCGCCAGCAGGCGCACCCGCTTGGCGTCCTTCGCGCCCGCCACGTCCTTGTCGAGCTGCGCGCCCAGCGTGCGCAGCGCCGACGCGCGCGCCGCGCCCGACGCGCCCTGCGCCTTGTCGAGCGCGTCCTTGATCGCGCTCGTGCGCGCCGCCGGCAGCCCGCCGTCACGCACGAGCTGATCCAGATAGGCGCGGGCCACCGGGAAGGCGGCCGGCCAGGTGATCTTCGGCTGGCTCTGCACGTTCAGCTGGTCGTAGTGCACCAGCGCCGCGGCGTCGATCTCGTTCTGCGTGAGGTCGGCCGTGGGCGTGAGCTTGAACACGTCGAGCCCGCGCGCGATTTCCGAGCCGTAGATGTAGCCGTTGTAGTAGTACCCCGACCAGAACCCGCCGAGCACCAGCTTGGTGCCGTCGATGGGGCCGCGGTCGAAGTAGGCGATCTCCTTGGCGTGGGCGGGATCAGTGAAGTCGAATACCGATACGCCGCCCTGATACCAGGCCTGCACCATGATGTCGCGGCCGGGGACGGGCACCAGGCCGCCGTTGTGCGCCACGCAGTTCTCATCCACCGTCTGCGCGGCGGGCATCTTGAAGTAACCCACGTGCTTCAGGTGGTCGCGCTTGATGGTGAACAGCGCGTCGGCGCCCCAGTCGATGGGATCGGTGGCCCGGCACTTGGGCTGGGTGCCGCCGCCCCACTCGTCGCTGAACAGCATCGACGTGGCGTCGTTGTTGAACGTGGCCGAGTGCCAGAACGCGAAGTTCGAGTCGGCCACCGCCTGCAGGCGCTTGGGGTGCACCGGATCATGAATGTCGAGCAGCAGGCCGTAGCCCGAGCAGGCGCCGCCGGCCAGCCCGGCCGCCGGATACACCGTGATGTCGTGGCACTGCGACGGGCCGCCCAGGCCGCGCGGCATCGGCGGCGGGAAGTGCACGGGCACGCCCATCTTCTCGAGCGAGTCGGACATCACCTTGAAGGTGGCCGGATCGTTGCGCATCGCGCCCACGAGCTTGCCGAACAGCCGTTCGATCGTCGCCGAATCCTTGGCCGACGTGTTGGGCGGGAACTGCGGTCCAAAGCGGCCGCGACTGCGGCGCGCCGCGCCGTTGGCCGTGTCGGCGTACGCCACGCCGTGCGTGGGCGCCTGCGTGAGGCCGTTGAAGATGCGCGCACTGTTCACGATCTTCGCCTGCTCCGGATGCGCCAGCGGCACGCGAATCACCTCGATGCGGAACAGCGCCGAATTCGGGTCGCCCAGATCGCCCGCCTCGCAGCCGGCCATCTCCTTGCTCGACCGGACGCGCGCCAGCCCCGACACGTACACGTACACGATGCCCTTGTTCTTGGGATCGGGCACGAGCGTGTGCGTGTGCGAGCCGCGGCAGGTCTGCACGTCGGCGACCTGCTTGGGATGCACGGGGTCGGTGATGTCGAAGATGCGAATGCCGAGCATCCGCTCCTTGCTCACGGTGTCCTGAATCCCCTGCGTGCCGCAGTCCAGCCGGCTGCCGGTGTTCTCGGCCGACACGAACAGCAGGTGGCCGTACACCGACACGTCGCCCTGCTCCGTGAAGCAGACCGGCGCCGCGGTGAGCTTGGGCGTCGTGGGGTTCGAAATGTCCCAGATCTGGATGCCGCTGAAGTTGCCCTGATAGACGTAGTGGCTGCCGAACGCGAGGTCGGAGTTGGCGTACGTGAGCCCGCCCGGATCGTTCGGATGGAAGATGTCGGGCTTGTTGACGTGCCCCACGAGCTCCATGCCCTTGGCGGCGGTGCCCGCGTCGTAGAGGCCGGGCTTGAGGCCGACGCGGGGGTCGTGCGTGTCCGATTGCGCGTGCGCGCGAGTCGGGAGCGCCAGCAGCGTGGCGCAGGCGGCGAGGGTCGCGACGGCGACGCTCGAGCGGCGGGCGACGGTGGAAAGTCTCATCGGGTGTGGGTCGAGGTGGTGGGTAGGGACTGCAACATCAACTGCATGCGGGCAATCTCGGCGCGCTGGCTGGCGTCGATGTCGGTGGCGAAGCCGAACAGCTCCGACTGCTGGCCGCCTCCCGGCGTCGCGAACAACTGCTTGACCATGTCCAGCGCACCGGTGTGGTGCTTGATCATCCCGGTGAGATACAGGCGGTCGAACTCGGTGCCGCGCGCGGCGTCGAGCGCCCGCATTTCGGCGGGGCTCAGCATGCCCGCCATGAGCATGGGCATGGCGCCCATGTCCATCCCGGGCATGTGCATCGGGCTGGAGTCCGTCACCGGACCGGTGTGCGGGTGCTGCATGTCGAGCGGATCGGGCGCCGACTCGTGGCGCTGCTCGAGCCAGTGCTGCATGACCTCGATTTCATCGCGCTGCGAGAGGGCGATGCGTTTGCAGAGCGTGGCCACATCGGCCCGTGCGCCGTGCGTGGCGGCCCAGTCGGACATGACCACGGCCTGCGCGTGGTGCATGATCATGCCCTGCATGAACGAAACGTCGGCGGGGGTATAGTCCTTGCCCGCCGAGGCCTGCGCGGCGGCGCGCACGGCGGCGGACGGAGCAAGAGCGAGGGCGAGCGTGAACATCGCGGCGGCGCGCCGCGCGGTGGCGAACGACATGGATTTCCCCTGGGCTTGCGGGCGACGGAGGGGGGAGGCGAACGACGACACGACGATGCATGTCGGGGGCGCCGTACCATGCGTGGGGGAACCGCCAACGTCAAGGTGCGCGCGGCGCGGCGCGCGCGTGAACGCGCGTTACGGGCGCTTGGGTCTGGGCACGGCCGGCGCGACGCGCGGCGCGAAGCGGGCGGCGATACCGCGGTGCGCGTCGCAGGCGGCATCGGGCTGCGCCCCGGTGAGGTAGGTGCCGTCCTTGCACCGCAGGGTCGCGCCCTCGGGAGCGCTTGGATCGGGCGCCGAAAGCGCCCGCGCCGGGCTCGACGCCTGGGGCGCGGCTCCGGGCGCCGGGGGCGGCGCTTGCACTGGCGGCGCCGGCGGCGCCTTCGCGGGAGTTGCGGCGGGCGCGGCGGTGTTCGGCCTCGGC
>JAGWRB010000179.1 GCA_028876725.1 Gemmatimonadota bacterium | reverse complement strand
CGAGCAAGGCGACCGGGTTCCCGATCGCGAAGATCGCCGCCCGGCTCGCGGTCGGCTACACGCTCGAGGAGATCCCCAACGACATCACGCGCGCGACCCCGGCGAGCTTCGAGCCGGCGATCGACTACTGCGTGGTGAAGTGGCCGCGATTCGCGTTCGAGAAGTTCCCGGGGGCGGCGACCGGCCTCACCACCCACATGAAGTCGGTGGGCGAGGCGATGGCGATCGGCCGCACGTTCAAGGAGGCGCTGCAGAAGGGACTGCGCGCCCTCGAGACGGGACGCCCGGGATGGTCGGTGGCGCCCCGCACGGCCGACGACCGGCTCCCCGACGAGAGCGAGGCGGCGCTCATCGGCGCCCTGCGCCAGCCGACGCCGGAACGCATCTTCCAGGTCAAGCGCGCGTTCCTGCGCGGCATGACGGTGGACGACGTGGCCGATCTCACGCGCATCGACCCCTGGTTCCTCCAGCAGATGTACGAACTGGTGGAAGCCGAGCGGTGGTACGCGGGGCTGGCGACGGTGGGGGCGTTCGAGATGCGGCGCATGAAGCGCATGGGCTTCTCGGATCGCCAGCTTGCGGCCCTGCGGGGCGAAACGGAAGACGCCGTGCGCGCCCACCGCTGGGCGCTCGGCGTGCGGCCATCGTACAAGATGGTCGACACCTGCGCCGGCGAATTCCCCTCGGAAACGCCGTACCTCTACGGCTGCTACGACGAGGAGACCGAGGCGCCGAAGACGGGGCGGAAGTCGGTCGTGATCCTGGGGAGCGGGCCCAACCGCATCGGCCAGGGCGTGGAGTTCGACTACTGCTGCGTTCGGGCGGCGATTGCGCTGCGCGCGCAGGGATACGAGACGATCATGATCAACTCGAATCCCGAAACGGTATCAACGGACTTTGATACCTCCGACAAGCTCTACTTCGAGCCGCTGACGCTGGAGGACGTGCTGGAGATCGTCGAGCGCGAGCAGCCGGAGGGCGTGATCGTGCAGCTCGGCGGGCAGACGCCGCTCAAGCTCACGCGGCCCCTCGAGGCAGCCGGCGTGACGATCCTCGGCACGTCGCCCGACGCGATCGACATCGCCGAGGACCGGCGGCGCTTCGAGCAGGTGGCGCGCGAGGTCGGGCTCACGCAGCCCCCGAACGGAACGGCGACGAGCGTGGACGAGGCGCTGGCGGCCGCCGAGCGCATCGGGTATCCGGTGCTCGTCCGACCGTCCTACGTGCTCGGCGGACGCGCGATGCAGATCGTCTACGATCCGGCGTCGCTGGAGCAATACTTCGAGACGGCGGTGCACGTCTCGGAGGAGCGGCCGGTGCTCATCGACCGGTTCCTGGAGGACGCGTTCGAGGTGGACGTGGACGCGATTTCCGACGGGACGCGCGTCGTCATCGGCGGGATCATGCAGCACATCGAGGACGCCGGCATTCACTCTGGCGACTCGGCGTGCGTGCTGCCGCCGTATCTGGTGACCGAGCACGACGTCGAGGTGATGCGCGAGCAGACCGCCGCGATGGCGCGCGCGTTGGGCGTCGTGGGGCTGATGAACGTGCAGTACGCCATCAAGGACGGCGTGGTGTACGTGCTCGAAGTGAACCCGCGCGCCAGCCGCACGATTCCGTTCGTGTCCAAGGCGATCGGGGTCCCGCTGGCGTCGCTCGCCGCGCGCGTGATGCTCGGCGAGTCGCTGGACGACGTGGGCTTCACCGAGGAAGTGGCGCCCGCGTACGTCTCGGTGAAGGAGGCCGTGTTCCCGTTCACCAAGTTCCCCGGCACCGATCCGGTGCTCGGTCCCGAAATGCGGTCGACGGGCGAAGTGATGGGGATCTCCGATTCGTTCGGCGCGAGCTTCGCCAAGGCCCAGCTCGCCGCGGGGAACGGGCTGCCGCTCGAAGGCACGATCCTCGTGACGGTGAACGATTCCGACAAACCCACCGTGACGCCCATCGCGCGGCGCTTCCAGGAGATGGGGTTCCGGCTCCTCGCCACCGCGGGCACGGCGCGCTACCTGCGCCACCGCGGGATCGCGGCCGATCCCGTGTTCAAGGTGCACGAGGGACGGCCCAACTGTCACGACCTGATTCTGAACCACGACGTGCAGCTCCTGGTGAACACGCCGCTGGGCAAGCACGCGCAGGTGGACGACTACATGCTGCGGCAGGCGGCGATCCGGAACCATGTGGCGTACACCACGACGATCACCGCGGCGAGCGCGGCGGGCGACGCCATTCTCGCGTTCCGGTCGCGGCGGCCGAGCGTGAAGTCGCTGCAGGAGTGGCAGGCCGAGCTCGGGGCCGCGGCGGACGCATGAGCGACACCCTGTTCATCCACGAGTCGGCGTACGTCGACGAGGGCGCGCAGATCGGGCGGGGCACGCGCATCTGGCACTTCTGCCACGTCATGGGCGGCGCGGTGATCGGCGAGCGCTGCAGTCTGGGGCAGAACGTCGTGGTGATGAACGGCGTGCAGATCGGCAACAACGTGAAGATCCAGAACAACGTGTCGGTGTACGAGGGCGTGGTGCTCGACGACGACGTGTTCTGCGGGCCGTCGATGGTGTTCACGAACGTCGTGAATCCGCGGAGCCACGTGTCGCGCAAGCACGAGTATCGCACGACGCGCGTCAGGCGCGGGGCGTCCATTGGCGCCAACGCGACCATCGTGTGCGGCGTGACGCTCGGCGAGTACGCGTTCATCGGCGCCGGCGCGGTGGTGACGCGCGACGTGCCGGCATACGCGCTCATCGCCGGCGTTCCCGGGCGCCGCATCGGCTGGATGTGTCAGTGCGGCGAGCGGCTGCCCGACAGCGGCGCCGGCACCTGCGCGGCGTGCGGCACGACGTACGAGCGCCACGGCGACGGCATCCGCCCCGTTGGCGGCGCGTCCACCTGAGAGGCCGGCGATGACCAAGCGGACATTCGATCTCGCCCTCGTGGGGTGCGGGCGCATCAGCAAGAACCACTTCGACGCGATCGCGAAGACCGACGGGCTGCGCCTCTCCGCCGTCTGCGACGTGGACGAGGCGCGGGCGCGCGCCGCCGGCACGGAGCACGGCGTGCCCTGGTTCACCTCGGTCGACGACCTGCTGCGCGACGCGGCGTGCGACATCGTCGCGCTGTGCACGCCGTCGGGGCTGCACGCACCGCAGGGCGTCGCCGCGGCCAAGGCGGGCAAGCACGTGCTGAGCGAGAAGCCGATGGCGACCTCGCTCGCCGCCGCGGACGAGCTGGTCGACGCTTGCGATGCCGCCGGCGTGCACCTGTTCGTGGTCAAGCAGAACCGGCTCAATCCGCCCATTCAGCTCGTCCGCCGCGCCGTGGAGAAGGGGCGCTTCGGCCGCATCTATCTGGCCAACGTGACCGTGCGCTGGCAGCGCCCCCAGGAGTACTACGACGCGGCGCCGTGGCGGGGCACCTGGGAGTTCGACGGCGGCGCGATCATGAACCAGGCGTCGCACTACGTCGACCTGATCCAGTGGCTCGTGGGGCCGGTGGAGAGTGTCGTCGCCAAGACGGCGACCCAGGCGCGCCGCATCGAAGCCGAGGACTCGGGCGCCGCCGTGCTCAAGTTCCGGTCGGGAGCCCTCGGCGTGATCGAGGTCAACGTGCTCACCTTCCCGCGCAACCTGGAGGGGTCGATCACCATCCTGGGCGAGAAGGGCTCGGTGAAGATCGGGGGCACGGCCGTGAACAAGGTGGAGCACTGGCAGTTCGCCGAGTACGACGACGACGACAAACTCGTGGATTCGGTGAACACCAACCCGCCCAACGTGTATGGATTCGGCCACCTGGGGTACTATCAGAACGTGCTGGCCGTGCTCCGGGGTGAGGCGAAGCCCGACACCGACGGGCGGGCGGGGCGAAAGTCGCTCGAGCTGATTCTGGCGATCTACGAATCGGCGCGCACCGGCGAGACGGTGCCCATTCCGCTCAAGCCGGGCACCGTGTAGCCGGTTGGCGCGCTGCTGCTTCCCCGGGTCGGGGTATCATTGACCTCCGATGGGATGGGAGCGAAGTTTCGGCAGCGGTTGAACTTGCGCCGCCTCAACGCAGCGATTTTCATGGCCCGCCCCGCGGGCATTTCCCCATTTGCCGATGCCTGTTCCTCTGCTTGACCTCAGAGCTCAGCACGCCGCGATCAAGGACGAGATCGTGAGGCCGCTGCTCGAGCTGGTCGATTCGCAGCTGTTCATCCTTGGCGCGCCGGTGGAGCGCCTCGAAAAGGAAGTCGCCGAGCTGTCGCACACGCCGTTCGCCGTGGGGTGCGCCAGCGGCACCGACGCCCTCCTGCTCGCGCTCCGCGCGCTGGACGTGGGGCCGGGCGACGAGGTGATCACGACCCCGTTCACGTTCTTCGCCACGGCCGGCACGATCCACAACGTGGGCGCCAAACCGGTGTTCGTGGACATCGATCCCGAGACGTTCAACATTTCGGTCGACGCGATTGCCGCGGCGATCACGCCGAAGACCAAGGCCATCGTGCCGGTGGACCTGTTCGGGCAGGTGGCGCCCATGGAGCGCATTCTCGCCGTGGCCGGAAAGATTCCCGTGATCGAGGACGCCGCGCAGTCGATCGGGGCCCGGCGGATGATCGACGGCGCCTGGCGCATGGCGGGGGAGACGGCGACCATCGGGACGTTCAGCTTCTTCCCGTCCAAGAACCTGGGCGGGTACGGCGACGGCGGGATGATGGTGACGCAGGATCCGAAGCTCGCCGAGCGGCTGAAGCGGCTGCGCATGCACGGCGGGGCGCGGCAGTACTATCACGACGAGGTCGGGTACAACAGCCGCCTCGACGCGCTGCAGGCCGTGGTGCTCTCGGCCAAGCTCCCGCACCTCGCCGGGTGGAGCGCGAAGCGTAGGGAGAACGCGGCGTACTATGTCCGGGCGCTGGCGGACGTGGCCGAGGTGAAGCCCCCGATCGTGGAGCGGGCCAACGAATCGATCTTCAACCAGTTCACGATTCGAGCCCAGCGCCGCGACGAGCTGCAGGCGTACCTCAAGGAGAAGGGGATCGGGACGTCGGTGTACTATCCCCTGCCGCTGCACCTGCAGCCCTGCTTCGCGTATCTGGGATACAAGGCCGGCACGTGTCTGGTGTCCGAGCAGGCGGCGCGCGAGGTGTTGTCGCTCCCGATCTATCCGGAGCTGACCGTCGGACAGCTGGACGAAGTGGTGGCGGCCGTCAAATCCTTCTACGGACGCTAATACCTATGTCGAAGCGCGCGCTGCTGGACAAGATCGAACGGCGGGAAGCCGTCGTCGGAGTGATCGGGCTCGGGTACGTGGGGCTCCCGCTGGCCGTCGAATTCGCGAAGGCCGGGCTCAAGGTGGTGGGGTACGACGTGAGCGATCGCGTCGTGGCGCTCCTCAACCGGGGCGAGTCGCACATCCAGGACGTGCCGGCGGCCGACGTCGCCGAGCTGGTGCGCGCGGGCAAGTTCGAAGCCACGACCGACGAATCGCGTCTGGGTGCGGTGGACGCCATTTCCATCGCCGTGCCGACGCCGCTCGTCAAGACGCGCGATCCGGACATGAGCTACGTGCTCTCGGCGGCCGAGACGATCGGACGGCACGTGCGGGCGGGGCAGGTGGTGGCGCTGGAGAGCACGACGTACCCCGGTACGACGCGCGAACTGCTCAAGCCTGTGCTCGAGCGGGGCGGGCTCACCGTGGGCGAGGACGTGTTCCTCGCGTTCAGTCCGGAGCGCGTGGATCCCGGCAATCCGCGGTTCCACACGGGGAATACGCCGAAGGTCGTGGGCGGTCTCACGCCCGCGTGCACCGAAGTGGCGGCGGCGCTGTATCGCGTGTGCATCGACACCGTGGTCGAGGTGTCGAGCGCCGAGACCGCGGAGCTGACGAAGCTCCTGGAGAACACCTTCCGCTCGGTGAACATCGGTCTGGCGAACGAGATGGCCATCGTCTGCGACAAGCTGGGCGTGGACGTGTGGGAGGTGATCGACGCCGCGGCCACGAAGCCGTTCGGGTTCATGAAGTTCACCCCGGGCCCCGGCATCGGCGGGCACTGCATTCCGCTCGATCCGCACTACCTGGCGTGGAAGATGCGCACGCTGAACTACAAGACGCGGTTCATCGACCTGGCCAGCGAGATCAACAGCCAGATGCCGGCGTTCGTGGTCGAGAAGACCGTGCTGGGGCTGAACGAGCGCCGTAAGGCGCTGAACGGCAGCCGCGTGCTGGTGCTCGGTGTGGCGTACAAGAAGGACATCGACGACGTGCGCGAGAGCCCGGCGCTGGACGTGATGCGCCTGCTCGAGTCGCACGGCGCCGACGTGGCATATCACGATCCGTATATCGCGATGGTCCGCGAGGACGGCCACGAGACGTACGGCGTGGCGCTCACGCAGGCGGAGCTCGAGGCCGCCGACGCCGTGGTGATCGTGACTGACCATTCGTCCGTCGACTATCAGTTCGTGGTGGACCACAGCGAGCTCGTAATCGATTCGCGCAACGCGACCGCGCGCACCCGTCCCTCGCGGGCGCGGGTGCTGTCGCTGGCCACGGTGCGCGAGCCCGATGAACCGGCGGCCGCCGGGACCTGACGTCCCGGCGCCCCGCTCCTTCCTCTTGGGATCTGCATGAACATTACGGTCGTGGGAACGGGGTACGTCGGGCTGGTCGTCGGCGCGTGCCTCGCGGAAACCGGCAATACGGTGATCTGCGCGGACGTCGACGCCGCCAAAATCGAAGGCCTCACGCGCAACGTGCTCCCGATCTTCGAGCCGGGGCTGGACGATTACGTCGAGCGGAATCAGCGCGACGGGCGCCTGCGCTTCAGCACGGAGGTCGGGGGAGCGATCGCGGCGGCGGACGTGGTGTTCATCGCCGTCGGCACGCCCCCCGACGAGGACGGCTCGGCCGACCTGCGCCACGTGCTCGCCGTGGCGACGGAGATCGGGACGCACATGACGCGGGAGCTCGTCGTCGTCACCAAGTCCACCGTGCCGGTGGGCACGGCGGCCAAGGTGTCGGAGGCGATCGCCGCGCACGCGAAGTACCCGTACCACATCTGCAGCAATCCGGAATTTCTGAAGGAAGGCGCCGCGGTCGACGACTTCATGAAGCCCGACCGCGTGGTGATCGGGGTCGAGACCGACCACGCGCGCAGCGTGATGGCCGAGCTGTACGCGCCGTTCGTGCGCACGGGCAAGCCCATCATCTTCATGGACATTCCGTCGGCCGAGATGACCAAGTACGCGGCCAACGCGATGCTCGCCACGCGCATCTCGTTCATGAACGAGGTGGCCAATCTGTGCGAGCGCGTGGGGGCCAACGTGGACCTGGTGCGCAAGGGCATCGGCAGTGACGAGCGCATCGGGCCGGCGTTTCTCTTCCCGGGGCCGGGCTACGGCGGCTCGTGCTTCCCCAAGGACGTGAAGGCGTTGGTGCGCACGGGCGAGGAGTTCGGCGCGCCGCTCGAGATTCTCGACGCCGTCGAGTCGGTGAACGAGCGCCAGAAGCGCCGGCTGTTCGAGAAGCTGCAGGCGCTGCTCGGTCCGGCGCTGCGCGGCGCGCAGGTGGCGGTGTGGGGGCTGGCATTCAAGCCCAACACCGACGACATGCGCGAGGCGCCGGCGCTGGTGCTGATCGAGGCCCTGCTCGAGGCCGGGGCCTCGGTGGTGGCGCACGACCCGGTGGCCATGGACGAAACCCGGCGTCGCCTCGGCGATCGCATCCGCTACGCCGCCTCGAGCTACGCCGCGCTCGACGGCAGCGAGGCGCTGGTGGTCGTCACCGACTGGAACGAGTACCGGCACCCGGATTTCGCGCGCATCAAGCAGTCGCTGAAGCGGCCGATCGTGGTCGACGGACGGAATCTCTACGACCCGGCCAAGATGCGCGCCCTTGGGATCGAGTACGCGTCCATCGGCCGGGGGGCGCGCGCGTGAGGATCGTCATCACCGGGGCCGCCGGGTTCCTGGGCTCGCATCTGTGCGACCGGTTCCTGGCTGAGGGGCACGAGGTGGTCGGCATCGACAACTTCGTCACCGGGCACCCCGACAACATCGCGCACCTGATGGGCGAGCAGCGGTTCTCGTTCATTCGCCACGACGTGTCGACGTTCACGTACGTGCCGGGACCGGTGGACGGCGTGCTCCATTTCGCGTCGCCGGCGAGCCCGGTGGACTATCTGGAGCTGCCGATCCAGACGCTCAAGGTGGGATCGCTGGGCACGCACAACGCGTTGGGGCTGGCCAAGGCCAAGGGCGCGCGATTCCTGATGGCCTCCACGTCCGAGGTGTACGGGGACCCGCTGGAGCATCCGCAGAAGGAGAGCTACTGGGGGAACGTGAACCCCGTGGGGCCGCGCGGGGTCTATGATGAGGCCAAGCGCTTCTCCGAAGCGATCACCATGGCGTATCACACCTACCACGGACTGGACACGCGCATCGTGCGGATCTTCAACACCTACGGGCCGCGCATGCGGCCGCGCGACGGGCGCGTGGTGTCGAACTTCATCGTGCAGGCGCTGAACCACGAGCCGATCACGATTTACGGCGAGGGGAACCAGACGCGCAGCTTCTGCTACGTCGACGATGAAGTGGACGGGATCTACCGGCTGTTCGTGCACGGCGACCACCAGCCCACAAATATCGGCAACCCCACCGAGTACACGGTGCGACAGCTCGCCGAGCTGGTGGTGGAACTCACCGGGAGCCCGGCGCCGATCGAGCACCGGCCGCTCCCGCAGGACGATCCGCGGCTCCGCCAGCCGGACATCACGCGGGCGCGGACGATGCTGGGGTGGGAGCCCCGCGTGCCGCTCCGCGACGGGTTGGCGCGCACGATCGCGTTCCTACGCACGCTGCTGGGGACGGAGCGCATGCGGCCCCGCGTCGTCGGGGCCGGACAGCCCCGCCGCGCGTGAGGATGCCCGGCGGGCGGCTGGCCCGTTATCTTTCCTCGTCTATGCATCGACAGACCCGCGGACTCGTCGCGGCGCTGGCGCTGGGGCTCGCCGCCGCGGCGTGCCGCCCGGCCTTCGTCATCACGAAGTTCCCCACCAACGAAGCGCTCTACAAGGCCTCGCTCACCGAGTTCCACAAGCATCACTGGGACAACGCGGTGTCGGGGTTCGACAAGCTGACCCTCGACCTGGGGATCCGCGACACGTTGCTCGTGCCGTCGTACTGGTATCTGGGGTGGGCGCACGAGCGGCAGGGTGACGATCTGCTCGCCGCGCAGGCCTTCTCACGCCTTGTGGAATCGTTCCCCGACGACTCCCTGGCGCCGCACGCCGCGCTGGCCGCGGGGCACGCGTACCAGGCGCTGTGGCACAAGCCGGGCCTTGACGAGACGTACGGGCTCACGGCCATGCAGACGTACACGATGCTGCTGCAGCTCTACGCGCAGGCCGATACGGCGGTCGCCGATTCCGCGCGCCGTGAGGTGGCGAAGCTCAACGAGTGGTTCGCCACCAAGGAGTACGATACCGGGATGTTCTACTTCCGGAACAACGCCTGGGATTCGGCCATTCTGTACTTCAAGGACGTCGTGGCCAAGTGGCCGCAAACGAATCACGGCCGGCTCGCGATGCTCCGCCTGGCCGAGTCGTATCGCAAGATTCACTACAACGACGACCTGGCCGACATCTGCCAGCAGATGCGCGCGCGGTATCCGAATGATCGCGACGTGGCCGGCGACTGCCATGGCGTGAAGGCGCCCGCCGACACCACGCGGGCGCCGGCCGACTCGGCCAGGGGATCCGGAGCGCCGCCGCTGCCGCTGCCGCGCTGACCGATGCGCCTCGGCATCTTCGGGGGGAGCTTCGATCCCCCGCACGTCGGCCACCTGCTGGCCGCCAGCGACGCGTTCGAGGCGCTCGCCCTGGACCGGCTGTTCTTCGTGCCCAACGCCGCCCAGCCGCTCAAACAGGGCGTGCTCGTGGCCACGCCGGCACAACGGCTGGCGATGGTCCACTACGCCGTGGACGGCGACCCCCGGTTTTCCGTTTCGCCGGCCGAAATCGAGCGAAAGGGATTATCTTACACGGTTGACACGCTGGCTGCCTTCGCCGAGCGGTATCCCGACGCGGAGCGGTTCCTCCTGGTCGGGGCCGACGCCTTCGCGACCATGCCGCACTGGCGGGAACCGGCGCGGATCGCCGGCCTGGCCCGGATCGCGGTGCTGCACCGCGCGGGCGACGAGGGGGCGGCGCCTCCGGCGGGGATTCCGGCGGAAGCGGTGGTGCGGTTGCAGACGCGCCGCGTCGACGTCTCGGCCACCGAGATCCGCGACCGGGTGCGGCAGGGCAGATCGATCCGAGGGTTCGTCGCGGCGTCCGTTGCGGACTACATCGCGCGGGCGGGGTTGTACCGACAGGGGACTGCATGATCAAGGGAATCATCTCCGCCGTCATCGGCAATCGCCATGACCGGGAGCGCAAACGCATTCAGCCGATCGTCGATGCCATCAACGAGCACGACGAGCGGCTGCAGCGCGTCTCCGACGACGAGGTGCGCGCCCAGACGCAGAAGTTCCGCGCGATCATCCGCGAGCGGACCGAAGCGCTCGAGGCGCGCGTCGCCGACCTGCGGCGGCAGAAGCACGAGGCCTCCGACCTGGAAGAGCGCGAGCGGATCGATCGCGAGCTGGCCGGCGCCGACGGCGCCGGCGGGGCGGAGGGCGAGCTTCGCAAGGCCATCGCCGACGTGCTCGACGAGCTGCTCCCCGAGGCGTTCGCCACCGTGCGCGCCGCGGCGCGCCGGCTCATGGGCACCACCGTCATGGTCACCGGGCACGCGCTCGAGTGGAACATGGTGCCCTACGACGTGCAGCTCATGGGCGGCATCGAGCTGCATCTGGGACGCATCGCGGAAATGGCCACCGGCGAGGGGAAGACGCTCGTCGCCACGCTGCCCCTGTATCTCAACGCGCTTCCCGGCAAGGGCGCGCATCTGGTGACGGTGAACTCGTACCTCGCCCGCCGCGACTCGCAGTGGATGGGGCACCTGTACACGTACCTCGGCCTCACGGTGGGGTGCCTGGACGACACCGAGCCCGGCACGCCCGAGCGGCGGGCCGCGTACCTCTGCGACATCACCTACGGCACGAACAACGAGTTTGGCTTCGACTACCTGCGCGACAACATGGTCGTGCAGCTCGATCAGCGCGTGCAGCGCGGGCACGTGTTCGCGATCGTCGACGAAGTGGACTCCGTGCTGATCGACGAGGCGCGGACGCCGCTCATCATCTCGGGCCCGGTGGGGAACGACAACGACGGGCGCTACTTCGAGCACAACGCGGCGGTGGGGCGCCTGGCGCGCAAGCAGACCGAGCTGGTGAACACGCTGGTGGGCGACGCCGAGCGCGACCTCGAGCGCGGCGACACCGTGAACGCCGGGATGAAGCTGTACAAGGCGCAGCTCGGCGGCCCGAAGAACAAGCGGTTGCTCAAGGTGCTGCAGGAGCAGGGGAACAAGCTGCTCGTCCAGCGCATGGAGCTGGACTACATCGCCGACCGCCGGCTGCCGGCCGGCAAGCAGCGCTATCGCGATCTCGAAGAGGATCTGCTGTTCGTTCTCGACGAGAAGGGGCATTCGGTGCACCTCACCGATCGCGGCGTCGACTTCCTGTCGCCCGACGATCACGAGGCGTTCATCATGCCCGACATCTCGGAAGCCACGCACCGCGTGGACCACGACGTGGAGCTGTCGCCGGAGGAGCGTCTCGAGCGCCGCCGGCAGCTCGAGGTCGACTTCGCGACGAAGAGCGAGAAGCTGAACATCATTCACCAGCTGCTGCGGGCGCACGCGCTGTACGAGAAGGACGTGAACTACGTCGTGCAGGACGGCGAGGTGCTGATCGTCGACGAGTTCACCGGCCGCACGATGCCGGGCCGCCGCTGGTCGGAAGGGCTCCACCAGGCGGTGGAGGCCAAGGAAGGCGTCCGCGTGAAGGGCGAGACGCAGACGATGGCCACGATCACGATCCAGAACTACTTCCGCATGTACGACAAGCTGGCCGGCATGACCGGAACCGCGGAAACGGAAGCGGCGGAATTCGAGAAGATTTATGAACTGGAAGTGGTGGTGATTCCCACCAACCGCACGCTGATCCGCATCGAGCATGCGGATGTGGTTTACCGCACGGAGCGCGAAAAATT
>JAGWRB010000178.1 GCA_028876725.1 Gemmatimonadota bacterium | reverse complement strand
GCCGAACAGCGCGTCGATCAGCTCCTCGCCCGACGCCATCATGCTCCCCACGGCGAGCGCCGCGGAGAACACGACGCCGATGATCGCCTCGGTGGGCACGCGCGTCTGGCGCTCCACCGCCCACACCACGAGCGTGCCGACGAACAGCGCCGCGAGCGCGCCGAGCACCGGGTTCACGCGCAGCAGCACGGCCAGCCCGATGCCGGGCAGCGCGATGTGCGATATCGCGTCGGACGCGAGCGTCATCCGGCGCATCACGGCCACCGAGCCCACCAACCCGGCGGCCACGGCCATGCCCAGGGGCAGCAGCAGATCAGTGGCTGCCGGCATTCCCCACCTCGCGTTCGTGGTCGTGGAACTTGACCTCGGCGCCGTACATCGCCTGCAGGCGCTCGGTCGTGAGCACGTCGAGGGGCGGCCCGAAGCAGGTCATCGGGTGCGACAGGCAGAGCACCTTGTCGGCGTACCGGTACACCAGATTCAGCTCGTGCGAGATGAGGAGCAGCGTGAATCCCTGCTCGCGCTGGAGCTGGCGGAAGAGCGCGTAGATGCTCTCCTCTCCCGGCTGGTCGACGCCGGCCGTCGGTTCGTCGAACAGCAGCACCGACGGGCGCCCCATGAGCGCGAACGCCACGAGCAGGCGCTGGAACTGTCCGCCCGACAGCGTGCCGATGGGGCGCGCCGCGACGTCCCGGCCCAGGCTCACCGCGTCGAGCACGCGGCCGATCTCCTCGGGCGGCGTGCGCGTCACGTGCGCCTTGGCACGCAGGAACTCGACCCCCGTGAGAGGCAGATCGCGTTCGATGTCGAGCTTCTGCGGCACGTATCCGAGCTTGGTGCCCGGCGCCCAGACCACGCGCCCCTCGAACCCCACGGTGCCGATGAGCGCGCGGAACAGCACCGTCTTGCCCGACCCGTTGGGGCCGATGATCGCCAGCGTGCTGCCGGCCTCGACGGAAAAGCTGAGGTCGCGCAGCACGTGGTCGTCGCCGAACGTGACGGACAGATGCTGAACGTCGAGGGCCGTGGGCATGGCGCGAAGCTTATCGCGGGCGTCAAGGGCGCGGAAGCACGGCCCGCCCGGGCGCGCCTCCCTTGAACGGAACGGGCGAACATTCCATGTTGCGATTGGACGACCATGCATTCCGCGGCGCGCCCACGCGTCGTTTCCTCGATTCCGGCATGCCGCAACCGTCTTCATCCACGCCGCCCGCCATTGGCGACTACGGGATCATCGGCGACTGTCGCTCGGCGGCGCTGATTTCGCGCCACGGGTCCATCGACTGGCTCTGCTGGCCGCAGTTCGACAGCCCGTCGATCTTCGCCGCCCTGCTCGATCGCGACCGCGGCGGCTTCTTCGCCATCCGCCCCACGGCGCCCGCGTCCGTGACGCGGCGCTACCTCCCCGCCACCAACGTGCTCGAAACCACCTTCCGCACCGACACCGGCGTGCTCCGGCTCGTCGACTGCATGCCGGTGGCGTCGCGCGAGCAGCAACGCGGGACGCTGCGCCCGCAGCACGAGGTGCTGCGCCGCATCGAGTGCGTCGAGGGCGAGGCGGACGTCGAAGTCATCTGCGATCCGCGACCCGACTACGCGCGCGTGCGTCCGCGGCTTCGCCGCCGGGGCGCGCTGGGCGTCTGGTACGAGCACGACGGCATGGCGCTGGTGCTCCGGTCCGACCTCCGCGTGCGGCTCTCCGACGATCACGCGGATCTCGCGGTGCGCGCGCGGATGCGCGCCGGCGACCGCCACTACGTCAGTCTCGTCTCGGCGTTCGGTGAACCGGCCGTGCTTCCGCCGCTCGGCCTCCACGCCGAGCAGCGGATTCTGCAGACCGTCGCGTGGTGGGAAGCGTGGTCGGCGCAGTGCACGTATGCGGGGCGCTACCCCGACGCCGTGCTGCGCAGCGCCCTCACGCTCAAACTCATGGTCTTCGCGCCGTCGGGGGCCGTGGTGGCCGCGCCCACCACGTCGCTCCCCGAAGCCATGGGGGGCGAACGCAACTGGGACTACCGGTACTGCTGGCTGCGCGACAGCTCGCTCACGCTGCAGGCCCTGTTCGACCTGGGCTATCACGGCGAGGGCGAGTCGTTCATGTCGTGGCTCGTGCACACCACCCGCGCCTCACTGCCGCGCGTGCAGGTGCTCTACGACGTGTACGGCGAGCCGCACCTGCCCGAGCGGACGCTGGGCCATCTGGCCGGGTTCAACGGCTCGCGCCCCGTGCGCGTGGGCAACGGCGCTCACGGCCAGCTCCAGCTCGACATCTACGGCGAGGTGATCGACGCCGCGCGGGCCTTCACCGTGCGCGGCGGGCATCTCAACCGCGGCACGCGGCGGATGCTCGCCGCGTTCGGGGATGCCGTGTGCGATCTGTGGTCGCAGCCCGACGAGGGAATCTGGGAGCCGCGTGCCGGACGCCGGCACAACACGTATTCGAAATCCATGTGCTGGGTGGCCCTCGACCGCCTCTGCCGGATGCACGACGAAGGACACCTCAGCGTGCCGACGGCGCGCTATCGGCGCGTGATGGACGAGATTCGCCGCGCCATCGAGACGCGCGGGTTCAACGACGCGCTCGGCAGCTACACCGACGCGTTCGACGGCGCGGACGTGGACGCCAGCCTGCTGCTCCTGCCGCGCTACGGCTACGCCGACGCCGGATCGCCACGCATGCGCGGCACCTACGCGCGCGTCGCCGCTCGGCTCGGCGCCAACGGCCTGCTGTATCGCTACCACGCCGACGACGGACTCGCCGGCGAGGAGGGCGCGTTCGGCATCTGCTCCTTCTGGGCGGTGTCGTATCTCGCGCAGGTGGGCGACCTCAAGCGCGCCGACGCGGCGTTCCAGCATCTCCTCACCTTCGCCAACGACCTCGGGCTGTTCGCCGAGGAGATCGACCCGGCCACCGGGGCCGCGCTGGGCAACTTTCCGCAGGCCTTCACCCACGTCGGGCTCATCGACGCGGCGCTCCAGCTCGCGCACGAGCGGGGTGTGCACGCGCGGCCCGACGAATCCAGCCCCGCCGAACTCACCACCGCCACCGTATGAATCTGCCGAGCATCCTGCTGTGGGGCTTCGTCGCCAGCGTCGTCATGGCCACGATCACCGAAGGGAGCCGGGGACTGGGCTGGACGCGCATGAGCGTGCCGTTCATGCTCGGCTCCATGTTCACCGCCGATTACGATAGCGCGTCGCCCGTGGGGATCGTCGTGCACCTGCTGGGCGGATGGGCGTTCGCCCTCCTGTACGCGCTCGTGTTCCAGGCGCTCGGACGGGCCACGTGGTGGACCGGCGCCCTTCTCGGCCTCGTGCAGGCCATAGCAGTATTAGTATTGGTCATGCCGGTGTTGCCCAGCCTGCACCCGCGCATGGCGAACGAACGGACGGGACCGGAGCCCACCCGGGCCCTCGAGCCGCCGGGGTTCATGGCGCTGAATTACGGCACCCGCACGCCGCTGTTCACCGTCCTCGCGCACCTGGCGTACGGCGCGATCCTCGGCGGCGGATACCGCTTGCTGTCCTGAGGCGCGCGCGGGCCTACTCCGCCCTGAGCGTCTCCATCGGATCCACACGTGCCGCGCGGCGCGCCGGCACGAAGCAGGCCGCGCCCGCCACCAGCACCAGCGTCGCCGCGGTGGCGGCGAGCACCGCAGGATCGTGCGGCGTCACGCCGTAGAGCAACGACGCCACCAAATGCCCCAGCGCCAACGCCGCGATCACGCCGGCCACGGCGCCCATGACCGCCACCCGCACGCCCTGGCCGATCACCAGGCGCACGATGCCGCCGCGCCGCGCGCCGAGCGCCAGCCGGATCCCGATCTCCCGCCGCCGCAGGCTCACCCCGTACGACATCCCGCTGTACACGCCGACCGCCGCCACGAGGAGCGCGAGCAGGCCGGCCCCCGAGAACAGCACCGCGCCCAGCCGCCACGGACGGAGCTGCGGATCGAGCACGTCGCGCATCGCCTGCACCTTGGGAATGGCCCCGGCGCCGAACACGTCCGCAATCTCGCGCCGCGCCTCGCGCACCACCGCGTTCACCTGCTGCGGCGCCGCGCCGATGACGATCTGGCCCGCGGCGGTGCCGCTGGGCGACTGCGCCAGCGGAATGAACAGGTTCATCATCGTGGGTTCCACGATGTTCACCACGTGCTCGTCGGCTACCACCCCCACCACGCGCCGGCAGGCATCGCCCGGCTTCCCCACGATCACGCACTGCCCCACGGCGTTCGCGTGCGGCCAGAACAGGCGCGCCATCGACTCGCTCACGATGACCACCGGCTCGGCGCCCTTGCGGTCGGCATCGGTGAACCGCCGCCCGGCGAGCAGCGGAATGCCCGACGCCTCGAAGAATCCGGGGCTCACGAACTGCGAGAGCGGCGGCGCGCCGTCCAGCTTCGGCACCGAGTCCCTGCCCGGCAGATGCAGCGTCATGATGCTGATGCTCTGCATCGTCGGGTTCTCGGTCATCCCGAGCGCCTCGACACCGGGCGCGTGGCGCAGACGCTCGGCCACGCGTTCCAGCAGTTGCGACCGCGCCGGCGCGTCGGCCGGCGCCGCATCCACATCATATCCCGCCGACGCGACGACCATCCGGTTGGTGGCGTAGCCCACGTCGATGCCCTGCACCGCGCGGAGGCTGCGGACAAACAGTCCCGCGCCGCCCAGCAGCACCACGGCCAGCGCCGCCTGCGCGGCGATGAGCACCGCGCGCGTACGCGAGCGCGGCGCCGAACCGCCGAGCCCGCCCGACTTGAGCGCGGCGTTGAGGTCGGGATTCGCCGATTGCAGGGCGGGAATGAGCCCCGCCGCGAGCGCGGCAAACGCCGCGACGCCGGCGGTGAACCACGCCACGCGCGTACCCACGGCGGGCGTGCCCCAGACATTCTCCGGGACCAGCGCATGGCGCAGGGCGCCGGCACCCCACACCGCGACGAGCAGCGCCGCGGCGCCGGCGATCGCCGCAACCACTGCGCTCTCCAGCAGCAACTGCCCCACAAGGCGGCGCCGGCTGACCCCGAGCGCGAGCCGAATCGCGATCTCCCGCCGCCGCTGCATACCGCGCGTGAGCTGCAGATTGGCCACGTTGGCGCACGCCAGCAGCAGGATGATGGCCGCGACGCCCGCCAGCCGCGTGACGATCGCGCCCCGGTCCCGGATGAACTCCTGCGATACCCCGGCGGCGCCCGGAAGCGAAACAGTGGCCAGGGAGTCGCGCGCCATCTGGCTGTGGCGAAAGACAGGGGTCGCTTCGCCCATCGCGCGAGCCTCGTCCGCGGCGCTCGCGACGCGCAGCAGCGGCTGCAGGAAGGCCGTGTATTCGGAGTTGACGAGACTGAACCCACCCGGCTTCCAGGATCCTTCGGAGTTGAGCGGCACCCAGAGGTCGGCGGCGTTGAGGTCGGTGCCGCGGAATCCGGGCGGGGCGACGCCTATAATAGTGTACTCATGCACCCCGAGCGCGACGGTCCTGCCGACGATTGCCGGATCGCCGCCGAAGCGCGCATGCCACATGGCGTCGCTGATCACCGCCACCGGCGTGCGGGTCCCCACCTGCCACTCGTCGGGGCGGAAGACGCGCCCGTGCGCCGCGCGCACGCCGAGCACCCCGAAGTAGTCCCCCGCGACCAGCGTCACGTTCACCGACGGGGCGCCCGGGCCCGTCCCGAGGTGCTCCTGATCGTAGCCCCACGCCGCGAGCGGAACGCCGGTCACGGCCTCCGTCAGCGCCTTGTACTCCTGATAGCTGAGCACACCTCGCGTGTACGCCTTGCCGCTCGCCGGGTACGTCGCGTGCACGACGAGCCGGTGCACCTGCTCCGGCTGAGACACCCCCGCGGGATAGGCGAGGAACAGCCGGTTCAACACCGAGAACACCGCCGCGTTGGCACCGATGCCGAGCGCGAGCGTCACGACCACCATCGCCGTGAACCCCGGCGCCCGCGCCAGCCCCCGCACCGTGTGACGCAGGTCCTGCGCGATGGCCTCCCACCAGTCGGCCCGCGTGTGCCGCCGCGCCATCCGCCGATCGATCTCCGTCAACTCGGCGCGCGCCGCGTCCACGTCGCCGAACTCGGCAAGCGCCCGGGCGCGCGCATCGCCTCGCGTGAGGCCGCCAGCCATCAACTCCTCGGTCCGCGCGTCGAGGTGGAAGCGTAGTTCGGCGTCCACGTCAGACTCGGGGGTGCGGCGCCAGATGCGCAGCCACCGCCGCCACCCGCCGGTCACGCGGGCTCCGGCTCGGCGCGCATCACGCCCGCCACCGCGCGCACGTACCGCTCCCACGACGACGCCTCCGCCCGCAGCGCCCGCCGCCCGGCCGCCGTCAACGCATAGAACTTCGCGCGCTTCCCCCGATCGGACATGCCCCACTCCGACTCCACCCACCCCCTCTCCTCCATGCGGTGGAGCGAGGTGTACAGCGCGCCGTCGAGAATGCGAAAGGCCTTGCCCGAGCCGTCGTGGATGAATCGCGCAATGGCGTAGCCGTGCATCGGCTGCCACGACAGCGCCCGGAGGACGAGCACGTCCAGCGTGCCCTGCAGGAGGTCGAGTTCGGATGGCGGCATGCCGCCATCATACCATCAACTGTTGAGGGTTGCAACCCTCCGCCCACTGCCAACTGTTCACTGCCCACTGCTCACTGTCTCACGATCAGACTCCCATCGATCTCCCGAACCTTCGCCCGCCCGCACAGCGCCATCGCCAGCGTGATCTCGTTCTTCAGCTCGTCGAGCACACGCGTCACCCCCGCCTCGCCGTCCGCCGCCAGCCCCCACAGGTACGGGCGCCCGATCAGCACCGCCCGCGCTCCCATGGCCAGCGCCGCCACCACGTGCGATCCGCGGCGGATGCCGCCGTCCACCAGCACCTCGAGCCGGTCGCCCGCCGCTTCGACGACCTCCGGCAACGCGCGCGCGCTCGCCACCGAGCCGTCCAGCTGCCGCCCCCCATGGTTCGACACGATCACCGCCGCCGCGCCGTGCTCCGCCGCCAACCGCGCGTCCGCTCCCGCCAGCACCCCCTTCAACACGAGCGGCAGCTTCGTGATCGACCGCAGCCAGTCGATCGCGTCCCAGTTCAGACTCGGATCCCACAGCGCGTTCACGTACTTCCGGAGCGCCGAGTCGCGCTCGGCGGCCGCCATCTCGGCCACCGCGTACGGTTCGAGGTTCTTGAGCGTCACGCCGGGCGGCAGATGGAATCCCGTGCGCACCTCGCGCTCGCGACGTCCCAGGTACGGCACGTCGACGGTCACGCACAGCGCCTCGTACCCCGCCTGCTCCGCGCGCTGCACCAGCGACCGCGTGACTTCGCGGTCGCGATAGCAGTAAAGCTGGAACCAGCGGCGCCCCGGCGCCGCGGCGGCGACGTCTTCGAGCGACGTCGTGGACACGGTGCTCACCACCTGCACCACGCCGGCCGCCGCGGTCGCGCGCGCCACGGCGCGTTCACCGTCGGCGTGCGCGAGCCCGTTGAAGCCGCACGGCGCCGTCATCACGGGCAGCGCCGTCGTGCGTCCCAGCACGGTCGTGGAACAGTCCACGTGACTCACGTCCACCAGCACGCGCGGGCGGAGCCGCACGGCCTCCCACGCGCGCCGATTTTCATCGAGCGTGATCTCGTCGTTGGCACCACCGGCGTAATAGTCGTACACCATCTGCGGGAGGCGCTCGCGCGCCAGCGCTTCGAGTTCGGTCAGATTCACGGGGGCGGCCATGCGTTGCCTCGGGTTGCGTCCGCGTAGAGACTACCGCGCGGGCCGGGCGCGCGGAACCGGCACATTGCCGTCTTGGCGCGCGTGCCCGCGCCAACGCCCCTGGCCCGCGCCGCGTATCACCAGCAGCTTTTCCCTGGCACACCCGGTCCAAGCCCCCGAGCTCAGAGGCCATCATGTCGTCCCAGCGCGCCCAGCCGCTCGACGGCCGAGCGGTTCCCACCTCCGGCGCCTCCCCGCGCTACCTCCCGCTGCTGCTCCTGCTCTTCGTGGGCAGCGGATGCGCGGCGCTCATCTATGAGATCGTCTGGTTCCAGCTGCTCTCGCTGAACATCGGATCGTCGGCCGTGTCGCTGGGCGTGCTGCTCGGCACGTTCATGGGCGGGATGTGCCTGGGGAGTCTGGCGCTGTCGCGGATCATCCCGGCGCGATTCCATCCGCTGCGCGTGTACGCGGCGCTCGAGGGTTCCATTGGCGTATTGGGCGTCGTGGTGCTGGTCGTGCTGCCGTACGCCGGCGGCATCTACACGGCCATCGCCGTGCACGGCATGTCGGGACTCTTTCTGCGCGGTGTGGTGAGCGCGATCTGCCTGTTGCCGCCCACCCTGCTCATGGGCGCGACGCTTCCCGCCATCGCGCGGTGGGTGGAGACCACGCCGGCGGGCGTGGCGTGGCTGGGCTTCTTCTATGGGGGCAACACCGCGGGCGCCGTGTTCGGCTCGCTGTTCGCGGGGTTCTACCTGCTGCGGCTGTACGACATCGCCACGGCGACGTACGTGGCCGTGGCCATCAACGCCGCGGTCGCCGCGTCCGGGTACGCGCTGTCGCGGGTGACG
>JAGWRB010000177.1 GCA_028876725.1 Gemmatimonadota bacterium | reverse complement strand
TGTGCGCCATGATGCCGATGTTGCGATAGTGATCGAGCGGAGTGACGCGTGCCATAGTTCGGTAAGTCTCTTCCTTCAAGCCGCGCCGGCCCGCGCGCAGCGATCATGAATGCGTGAATTTCGCGAATGACCAACTCTCACCAGCAAAAACGCGGGTGGACCGGGCGCTCCAGAGGAGCCGGTATCCATCCGCTGCCGCCGGGTGTGCTCGCCACTGCAGCGCGAGCCGGGACCCTAAGCGCGCCGAGCCGACAGGGCCCGACGTCAGATTGTCCTGCGTTGCTTTTCGGGAGCCGCGACGCCACGGGCGCCTTGGCCGGTCTGTAGTACCCTCGCTCCCAACGGCGAGCCCATAAGGGTCGGCGCGCAGTCCGCCGACGCACCATCTGCTGGCAATTCAACCAGCACGAATTGCCGTAGCCCCTTGAATTTATTGGCAGTTGGGCGCTTGTCAACGCCCCACCCCACTCCAACTTTCCGCGCCACCAGCCCTACATTACTCCACCTCCACCCGCCAACCCCGAGGACGCCGCTCATGGGCCGCCTCCGCTCGCTGACGACCGCCGCTGCCCTCCTCGCTCTCCCCCTCGCCGGCACCCCCCAAACCGCCCGCGCCCAGTCCGCCGTCCAGGCCGGCGCTACCCCGGGACCCGAACTCCGCCTCTTCCCATTCCTCGGCATCCGCGCCGGCACCCCCCAGCGCCTCTCGGTTTCCGCCGGCGCCGGACTCGACCTCAACCCCGGTGCCGACCCTGACCAGCCCTCGCACGAGGTGCTCCTCGCCGTCGCCCCCGGCCTGGGCGCCGAACGCGCCTCGCTCACCTACGTGTATTCCCCGGGACGCTTCGGCGGCGGAATCGCCGGCGGCCTCACCGCGCTGCGCACCGTCGACAACCCCTGGCAGGCCCCCGGCAACGCCACCTATGTGGGCGCGGACCTCGCCGTCCTCCCCATCATCGCCATCGGCCCCCGCGTGGGGATCCTGCATCGCGTGAGCCGCCCCACCAACGACCGCGCGTGGCTCTGGACACTCGATTTCGGCTTCGGGTTCTGATTCGGCTGCCGCCACCCCGGCACCAAAAACGCCGAGTCTGAACCGCAAATCGAACGGATGGACCGGATGAAGCCGATGGGATGTGCAGGGCCTGGCGGTGAGATCACCGCGCCCGCCCCCGCTTTGGTTCATCCGTCGCATCCGGCCCATCGGTGTCATCTCGCCCACACGCTCCGTTCCTGATCCCCGGCTCCCGGGCACAAAAAGGCCCCGCCCGGTGCAGTGACCGGGCGGGGCCTTTGAACGAACCGGAAACCCGCGCTACCAGCGATAGTGCGCGAACGCCTTGTTCGCGTCGGCCATGCGGTGCGTGTCTTCCTTCTTCTTCACTGCGTTGCCCTCGCCCTTGGCGGCTGCAATCACCTCGGCGGCCAGCTTCTCGGCCATCGACTTCTCGCCGCGATCGCGCGAGTACAGGATGATCCAGCGCATGGCCAGCGCGGTCCGGCGGTCCGGGCGCACCTCGACGGGCACCTGGTAGGTGGCGCCGCCCACGCGGCGGCTCTTCACCTCGACCACGGGCTTCACGTTGGACAGCGCCTGCTTGAACACGTTCACGCCGGGCTGGCTGGTCTTCGCCTCGACGATGTCCATCGCCGCGTAAAAGATGCGCTCGGCGGTGGACTTCTTGCCGGCGAGCATCATCACGTTGATGAACTTGGAAACGGTCTGGCTGTCGTAGCGCGCGTCAGGCAGCACGCTGCGCTTCACGGCACTCTTGCGTCGGCTCATGGTTTATTTCCCCGCCTTCGGCTTCTTGGTGCCGTACTTGGAACGGCTCTGGTTGCGGCCGTTCACGCCGGAGGCGTCGAGCGAGCCACGCACGATGTGATAACGCACGCCGGGGAGATCCTTCACACGGCCGCCGCGCACGAGCACGATGGAGTGCTCCTGCAGGTTGTGGCCCTCACCGGGGATGTAGGCGATGATTTCGAAGCCGTTCGTGAGGCGCACCTTCGCGACCTTGCGCAGCGCCGAGTTCGGCTTCTTGGGGGTGGTGGTGTACACGCGCGTGCACACACCGCGGCGGAACGGATTGGACTTGAGCGCCGGGGATTTTTCCTTCTTCCCCACCTCGCGGCGGCTCCGCCGGACGAGCTGATTGATGGTCGGCATGAACTGTTGCTGTTCGTGGATCTGCTTCTACGTGGATCGCCCACGATGGGCGGCACGGAACAGAATGAAAAAGTTAGTTCGGCTCCCGGATCCGGTCAACCGCGGCAGGGCGTGACCAGGCTCCGACGACGGACGGCCCGCCCGATCGATCCGGGCGGGCCGCCGTCGATGGCGCCGGAATAGCGGCTCAGAGTTCGTCGGCCACGCCCGGACGCGCCATCGGGAGGGGCTCCTCGTCGGCGCCCCCCATCGTGAACACGCCGGGAAGCGTCTCCGCCATGGTGGGGAGGACGCCGAAGCCTTCCGGCGCCTCCACGTCCATCTCGATCTCCTGGTACCGGTACATGCCGGTGCCCGCGGGGATGAGGTGGCCGATGATGATGTTCTCCTTGAGACCCAGGAGGTCGTCCTTGGCCCCGCGGATCGCGGCGTCGGTGAGCACCCGGGTGGTTTCCTGGAAGCTCGCCGCCGAAATGAACGACTGCGTGGTCAGACTCGCCTTGGTGATGCCGAGCAGCAGCGGCTCGGCCATCGACGGGTCGTCCTTCTTCTTCTTCGCCCGGTCGTTCTCGGCGCGGAACACCTGCTTGTCCACGTGCTCCCCTTCGAGGAACTGCGTGTCGCCCGGATTCAGGATGCGCACCTTCTGCAGCATCTGGCGCACGATCACGCCGATGTGCTTGTCGTTGATCTTCACGCCCTGCAGGCGGTACACCTCCTGCACTTCGTTGAGCAGGTATTCCTGCACGGCGCGCGGACCCTTGATGCGCAGAATGTCGTGCGGGTTCACCGGCCCCTCGGAGAGGCGGTCGCCGGCCCGCACGCGGTCGCCCTCGTGCACGCGGAGGTGCTTGCCCGCCGGCACTTCGTACAGGTGCGCTTCCTGCGTGTCGTCCACCACCCACGCGTTGCCGTCGGCGCGCACGGGCTGCACGTAGATCTCGCGCTTGCCGCGCTTGATCTCGCCGAACCGGACGATGCCGTCGACCTCGGAGATGGTGGCCGGATCCTTGGGCCGGCGGGCCTCGAACAGCTCGGCCACGCGCGGCAGACCGCCGGTGATGTCGCGAGTCTTGTACGCCTCGCGGCCCACCTTGGCCAGGTTCGTGCCGGCGAAGATCTTCTGCCCGTCCTCCACGGTGAGCTGCGCGCCCACGGGGATGACGTAGTCGCGGACGCGCTTCTCCTTCCCGCCCTTCTCCTGCACGATCTCGATGTGCGGGTGGAGCTTCTTCTCGCGGTCCTCGATGATCACGCGCTGGCGCAGACCGGTGAGCTCGTCGAGCTCCTCGGCCACCGATTCGTCTTCGATAATGTCAACGAACCGGATCGTGCCCTCGCAGTCGGCGATGATCGGGTTGGTGTACGGATCCCAGGTGAAGATCACCTGGTCGCGCTTCACCTCCTCGCCGTCCTTGACCATCAGGATCGCGCCGAGGGGCACCTGCAGGCGCGCGCCGATGCTCGACGCCTTCTCGCCCGCCGGACGAATGATGATCTCGCCCTCGTACGCGGTCACGATGCTCTGTCCCTGCGGATCGGTGACCGCGGTGAGGCGGTCGCCGTACTCCACGATCCCGGCCACCTTGGACTTGCGGGCCGTCTGCTCGGCGATACGCGACGCGGCGCCGCCGATGTGGAACGTCCGGAGCGTGAGCTGCGTGCCCGGTTCGCCGATCGACTGCGCGGCGATGATGCCCACGGCCTCGCCCAGGTCCACCATCTGCATGGTGGCCAGGTTGCGGCCGTAGCACATGCGGCACAGCCCGCGCTTGGCCTCGCAGGTGAGCACCGAGCGAATGCGCACGGTCTCGATGCCCGCCTCCTCGATATCGCGCGCGGTCTCCTCGTCGATCAGCGTGCCGGCTTCCACGAGCAGCGTGCGGCGGCCGGTCTCGTCCAGCTCGTGCGGATCCTCCACGTCATCGGCGGCCACGTTGCCGACGATGCGCTCCGACAGCGGCTCGATGATGTCCTCGCCTTCCTTCAGCGCGGAGACTTCGAGTCCCTGGATCGTGCCGCAGTCCTCTTCGGTGATCGTGACGTCCTGGGCGACGTCGACCAGTCGGCGCGTGAGGTAGCCGGCGTCGGCCGTCTTGAGCGCCGTGTCGGCCAGACCCTTTCGAGCCCCGTGCGTCGACGTGAAGTACTCGAGCGGCGACAGCCCCTCGCGGAAGTTCGACTTGATCGGGCTTTCGATGATCTCGCCGATACCGCCCGTGAGCTTCTTCTGCGGCTTCGCCATGAGACCACGCATCCCGGCCAGCTGACGGATCTGGTCGCGGCTACCACGTGAGCCCGAGTCGAACATCATGAACACCGGGTTGAAGCCACGCTTCGACTCGCGCATCGACTTGACCATCTCATCGGCGATGTCGGAGTTCGCGTGCGTCCAGGTGTCGATGACTTTGTTGTAGCGCTCTCCG
>JAGWRB010000176.1 GCA_028876725.1 Gemmatimonadota bacterium | reverse complement strand
GAACCGCGCGCGGGTGGCCCGGATCTGTCCGCCCAGCTGCGCGTCGCAGTGCATCGGGAGCGCGAGCGCCGCGGGGTGGCCGGCACGCCAGCGAAGGCGATCGACGAAATATCCAGGACCCACCACGAGCGTGCGTCGCGCGACGACGTCGGGCCACACAAATGCCGACGCGCTGATCCAGCCGAAGTCGTCCTGCTCGTCGAACGCCTGGCGCACGCCGTCCACGCGCCACTGCGAATGGCCGTCAACCAACGGCGCGTTGTGGGCAAGCGTGCTGCGGTACCAGTGCAGCGACGGATCGACGTACGACGCGGTGCCGAGATCGTCGAGCCACCGTGTCTCTCCCGTGGAGAAGAGCACATTGAGGCGATCGGGATGCCCGTGCCCGCCCCCGGACTGCCCGTAGTCGAGGGCGACGTATACGCGATCGCGCTCGCGCCGAAAGACGGCGATGCCCTGCCCCTCGAGCAGCACGGTGCCGAGCCGAGGAGGCTCGCCCGCGGGAAGCGTTTCGCGGGCAAAGAACAGCGCCTTCCACCCCAGATCGGCGCGCGTGAGGCGCACGGCGGCGTGATTGCGCTCCGCCTCGGCGCTGGACGTGGCGCGGCCCGTGTCTCCCGCCGGCGCCGACCCGTCGTAGAGCCGCTGGAGCATGGCCGCGAGCGCAGGCGTGCCCCGACGGGCCAATCCAAGTTCACATAATTCGGCGAACCGCCACTGGCGCAGCGACGTGGCGTACTGCGAATCCTTCCGCGCCGGCAGGGTGAGGTCGGGGAGCGCGGTCGCGAAGGTTGCCGTGAACCCACGATCGAACCGCTCGACGGCGTCGGCGGCCAGGTCGTAGCCGGCGCCTTCCGCGAGGAGCAGGCCGTACCACAGGCCGCGGTGAGCAAACTGGTGATAGTTCTCGCCCTCGTACCAGGTGCCGTCGTCCAGGAGGGCGTCCTCCAGGTGCGCCAGCACTCCCGAGGGCCCGAGCACGAGCGGCTCGAGCGCGTGGTCGTGTCCCAGGAGCCGGCGGGCGGCGAGCATCGCCGCATTGTTCCACACCTGCCGGTTCGATGATCCTTCGTCGTACTGCGCGATGAGCGCGACGCTGGGCTCGATGAGGCGCTCGCGCACCTCGCCGCCCACCCCGTGATGGCCGGCCCCTTCGAGGAGATCGAGCGCGACGCAGAGTTGCAGCAGCCAGATGGACTCGAGATACGTGCTGAAGAAGGGGCGCGTGGGACCGAGCACGTTGTCCTGATTGGGGTACTGCAAGTAGGCCGCGGCGTACTGCTCCAGCACCTCGGCGGCGAAGTTGGCATGACGCGCGTCGCCGCGCAGCGCAAAGAGCGCCGCCGCGTGCACCGCGCGCTCGGCCAGCCAGAGCTGGTAGGGGTAGAGCCACCAGCGGTCGTGCAGTTCGCCGCGATGCACCGTCCCGCACCGCGGGCATCGGTGCTCGTGCGGCGACCAGGGATCGAACGCGAGCGGCGACCCGTCGCGCTCGCACACGCCGCCGGCACGCGAGAGCAGCGCCTTGGCGCGCGGCACGATGAGATGCGCCGCCAGCGGCCGTTCGAGATCGGCGGCGAGTGAATCGGCCAGCGGCGCGAGCGCGCCGTCCGCGAGGCGGCGCCGTTCCGAAAGAATCGCGGCATCGAAGAGCAGCGGCATCACCTGGAATCTCTCGGCACCAGGCGCCATCGCGCCAGCGTGGCGAGCTCGCCACGGAGATCCATGGTGACCCCGTGCAGACGACGCGTCACGCCCTGCACGCCCCGAGCGTGGTACAGCCACACGACGGGCTCCTCACGCCGCAGTTCCGTCTGCACATCGCGCCACGCGGCCGCCCGGTCGGCGTCGCCGCGTGCGTCGGTGGCGCGCGCGAAATCGCGGTCGAGCTCCGGTTCGTGAAAGTCGGCGTAGTCGAGCGCGCCCCCTGCCTGCCGGCTCTCGAACATCGCGCGCAGATACGCCAGCGACAGATCGCCCGAGACACCGGTCACCAACGCATCGAACTGCTTGGGGCGGGCGCGGGCCTCGGTGAGGAACGCGCCGAGCTCGAGTTGCCGGATGCGCATCGTGATGCCGCGGGCGGCCAGATCGGCCTGCACCAGCTGCTCCAGCGCGTTGTCGGCTGTGCCGACCGTGAGCAGCGTGAATTCGAAGGAGCGGCCTCCGCGCGTGCGTCGCCCGTCGGCGGTGCGCCGCCATCCCGCGGCGTCGAGGAGCGAATCGGCGCGCGCCGGCGCGAATACGGGCGGCGTGGTGTCGGCATACGGGACCTCCGGCGCCACGGGGCCGCCGGCGGGCGTGCCGAAGCCCGCCAACGCCACGCGCACGATGCGCGACCGATCGATGGCCAGCGACAGCGCGCGGCGCACGCGCACGTCGTTGAACGGCGGGCGGTGCGTATTCAATACGATGCCCGTTTCGAACAGCACCGGGTAATCCACCAGGCGCAGGGTGGGATCGCGACGGACGAGGGGCGCCATGGACGGCGACACGCCGGCCACGTCGAGTTCGCCGCTCGCCAGCCCCGCGAACTTGGTGGTCGCCTCATCGACGACGGCGATCACGAGCCCGGCCAGCTTGGGGGGCCCGCCGAGCGCGGCGGGAAAGGCGTCGTTGCGCGCGAATACCCAGCGCTGATTCGGCACGCGCGAGACGAAGCGAAACGGACCGTTCCCCACCGGATGATCGTTGAACGGCGCGCGGCGCATGTCGCGGCGGGCGACGGCGGCCAGAAGATGCTCCGGCAGGATGGGCAGTTCACAGAACACGAGCGGAAACGCCGGCTGCGGCGCGATGAAGCGCACGTCGGCCGTGGAGTCGTTCACGGCGATCACCGTGTCGACGGCGGCGAGGTCGCCGGCGCGAGGGTAGCCCGTGGCCGGGTCGCGCGCGGCGAGCAGCGTGAATGCGACGTCGCGCGCCGTGGTGGGCCGGCCGTCGTGCCAGCGGAGCGCCGTTACGAGGTGGAATCGCAGCGTGCGCCGGTCGCGGCTCCAGTCCCACGCGCGCGCCGCATACGGGACCGGCGCGAGTGTCGAGTCGTAGCGCGCGAGCGTCGTATAGAGCGCGTACCGCTGGACCTGGCGCGATAGCGGGTGGATGGTGACGAGCGGATTCGCCGATTCGAGATCGGTGCCGGACGCGTAGACGGCGACGCCCGGCGCCCGTGGAGGCGCCCCGCACCCCGCCACCACCGCCGCCGCCACGATTGACGCGCGCCGCACCGCCGACATTATCAACGCGTGTCCGCCCTCCCGCTGGCGCGCCGCGTGCGCGACGCTCTCGTTCTCTACTGGCTCGTGATGAGCCTGACGTTCGTGCTGGTCCGTCTCGCTCCCGGCGATCCGGCGACGATGCTCGTGCCGCCCGACGCGTCGCCCGCGGTCGTGCATCGGCTGCGGCACGACTTCGGGCTCGACGCCTCGTACCCGGTGCAATATGCACGCTGGCTGGGCGCCACGCTTACGGGCAATTTGGGCGAGAGCTTCGCGACGCACGAGCCGGTAACGCACGTGCTCGCGCGGGCAGCCCCGATCTCGCTCGGGCTCGGCCTCGCCTCGCTCGCGCTCACGTTCATCGTGGGCGTGCCCCTCGGGCTCGTGCAGGGGATGCGCCGCGGCAGCCGGTGGGACCACGCGCTCACCGTCGCGACGACCACGGTGTACGCGATGCCCTCCTTCTGGATCGCGCTCGCGCTGGTCGCCGTGTTCACGTACGGCGCAAGCACGCTGGGACTGCCGGTGTGGCTGCGCCTTCCTGCGTTCGGCATACGCACGCCCGGCGCGTCACTGCACGGATGGGCCGCGGCGTGGGACGTGGGACGCCACGCCATTCTGCCGGTCGCGATTCTCGCGGCCGTGGGCGCCGCCGGCATCGCGCGATACACGCGCACGAGCGTGGCCGACGTCTCGGCGCAGGACTTCGTGCGCACCGCGCGCGCGAAGGGGCTGTCGCCCGCGCGCGTTTCGCTGCGCCACGTGATGGCGAACGTGCTGGCCCCGCTGGTGGTGTTGTTCGCGCTCGCGCTCCCGGGACTCGTGGCCGGATCGATCTTCGTGGAGGCGGTGTTCGCGTGGCCCGGCATGGGGCGCGCCATGCTCGATGCCATCGCCGCGCGCGACTATCCCGTGGTGATGGCTGCGGCCACCGTGTACGCGGGCGCCGTGATCTTCGCCAACCTCGCGGCGGACCTCGTGCTCCCCCTGCTCGATCCCCGGCGGACTTCCGCATGACCTGGGAATCAGTCCTACGTCGCGCTCGGCGCGAGCCTCTGGCGGCCGGCGCGCTGCTGCTGCTCGTCGCGATGACGCTCGGCGTGGTGCTCGTACCGCCCCTGTCGCGGCAGGATCCGATCGCCATCGGCGACGTGCTCGCGCTGCGCTACCTGCCGCCGTTCACGCGCGACGCATCCGGCGTGCTGCATCTGCTGGGCACCGACCGCTTCGGACGCGACCTGTTCGTGCGCATGATGCTGGCCGGGCGGATCTCGCTGCTCGTGGGGGTCGTCGGCTCGGTCGCGGCCGCGGCCCTGGGCACGGCGGTCGGCGCGCTCGCGGCGTGGGTGGGCGGCACGGCCGATCGTCTGCTTATGGCCGCCACCGACGCGCTGCTCGCCATTCCACGGCTGGTGCTGCTGCTGGTGTGCGCGTCGCTCTGGCGGCCCGGGCTGACGTCGGTGATGATCGTACTGGTGGCCACCGGCTGGATGGGCGTGGCACGGATGGTGCGGGCCGAGGTGCTGGGCGTGCGATCGCGGCCGTATGTCGATGCCGCCGTCGCGCTCGGAGCGCGAAGCGGGCGTGTGCTGTGGCGGCATGCGCTCCCCAACGCGCTCGGCCCGGCGATCGTGGCCACGGCGCTGGGGGTGGGGAATGCAATCCTGCTGGAGAGCGGGCTGTCGTTCCTGGGGCTTGGCGTTCAGCCGCCGGAGCCGAGTTGGGGCAACATGATCGCCGGCGGTCGCGACGCGATCGTGACCGCGCCGTGGATCGCGCTGGCGCCGGGAATCGCGCTCATCATCACCGTGCTGGCGTGCACGCTGATCGGCGACTGGCTGCGCGACCGGCTGGCCGGAGAAGCGGCGGGGTTGCTGGGGGAGCGGGTGTAGCGATCACCGCACGAGCAACGTCACGATGCCGCGCGGCGGTGCGTCGAACTGGACGGCATCGCCCTCGACCGGTGCCGGGCGCTCAGGCGTTTCATCGAGCCGTGCCAATCGTGCTTCGCTCATACCGCCCGCGATCCGCCACCGGCCCCGCACTTCGCGATCGGCCACATTCACGCAGCGCAGCACGAGGCATTCGCCGTCCTCGCTCTCCTTGATCGACGAGAACACCAGCCCCGCGCCCTCGAGTTCCACGCCGCCGGACTCGGGAACCTCCGCGAGGAGCGACCGGATGGTCGCGCCGGCCACCGGCGCCAGCACGTCTTCCGCGGCCTGCTCGACCGCCACGGCCGTCGCGTCGCTCCAGGCGTCGTGCGGAAAGAGCGCCAATTCCGCGGCAAATGGCCCGAGGCACTGCGCCTCGGGAGTTGGCGCGGGCCAGCCGGCATGCCCGGGGCGCTCGGGGAGGTCGGCGCGCGAGAG
>JAGWRB010000175.1 GCA_028876725.1 Gemmatimonadota bacterium | reverse complement strand
TTCCGGCCGCATACGTGATTCCGCAAACGCAGCCCGACACGGTCGCGCTGCAGCGGCTGCTCTGGACGCTGCAGCACGGACAGGTGGAGGTGCGCCGGACGGCACACGCCGTCACGGCCGAGGGGCGGCAGTTCCCTGCCGGCAGCTACGTCGTGCTCACGCGCCAGCCGATGGGCGGTTACGCGAACACGATGCTCGAACGCCAGAAGTACCCGAACCTGTTCGAGTACCCGGGCGGCCCGCCCAAGCGCCCCTACGACGTCACCGCGCAGACGCTGCCCCTCCTCTTCGGCGTGGACATTGCGCGCGTCATGGACGATGCGCCCGAGGCGTCGGTCCCCATCGCCCCGGTGCGCGAGCCCGGGCGCGCCGTGCCGGCGTTGGCCCGGGCGGGCGCGCCCCGCGTGGCGATCTATCGCAGCTACGGCGCTCCGATGGACGAGGGGTGGACCCGTTGGCTGTTCGACGTCAACCACGTGCCGTTCACGTCCATCGTGGACCGCGACGTGCGCGCCGGCGATCTCAATGCCCGGTTCGACGTGATCATCCTGCCCGATCAGAACCCGCGCCAGATGGCGAACGGCCTCGGCGCCCCCTACCCCGATTCGCTGCGCGGAGGGCTGGGAAGCAAGGGTGCCGCGGCGCTCGAAGCGTTCGTCGAGCACGGCGGCACCGTGCTCGCGTTCAACAAGGCCAGCGAGTACGCGATCGACGCGCTCAAGCTGCCGGTCACAAATGTGCTCTCCGGTGTGCCGAACACGGCATTCTACGCCCCGGGGTCGCTGCTTGCCGTCTCGCTCGACCGCGCCAATCCGATGGCTGCCGGCGTCACCGCGCCGGTGCCCGCGGTGTGGTTCGAGGGGAGCCCGGCTTTCGCGATTACCGATACGTCGCGCGCGCGGGCCGTCGTGTCATATCCCGCGTCGGGCGATCCGCTCCTCTCGGGCTGGCTGCTGGGCGGCGCCAAACTGAACGGCCGAGCCGCTATGGTCGACGTGTCGGTCGGACGCGGACACGTGGTGCTGTACGGCTTCCGCCCGCAGTACCGCGGGCAGAGCATGGCCACCGAACCGCTCGTGTGGGGAGCGATCGAGGCGGCCGCTACGCGTCGGTAGCGGCCGGTGCCAGCTCGCCCTCGACGCGCGCCATCACCACCGACGCAAGGCAATTGCCCAGCACGTTGATCGACGTGCGGGCCATGTCCATGAAGGCATCGACGCCGAGCAGAATCGCCACGCCGTCGAGCGGGAGGTTGAACTGCGTGAGGGCGCCCGACAGGATCACCAGCGCCGCCCGCGGCACGCCCGCCACGCCCTTGCTGGTGAGCATGAGGGTCAGCATCATCACGAGCTGTGTGCCCAGCGGCATGTGCATCCCCGCGGCCTGCGCGACGAACACCGACGCGAGCGCCAGGTAGAGCGTGGTGCCGTCGAGGTTGAACGAGTAGCCCGTGGGGATGACGAACGCGACGATGCGCCGCGGGACGCCGAGCTGTTCCATGCGCTCCATGGCCAGCGGCAGCGCGGCCTCGGACGATGCCGTGGTGAACGCGATCAGCCAGGGCTCCTTGACCGCGGCGATGAACCGCCGCACCGGCACCTTGAACGTCAGCGCTACCGGCAGCAGCACGGCGAGGGCGAACACCACCAGAGCGCCATAGAGCGACAGCACGAGCACGGCCAGCCGGCGCAGCACGTCGAGTCCGCTCGTGCCGACCGTGACGGCGATGGCCGCGCCGATGCCGATGGGCGCGAACCACATCACGATCGCCGTGAACTTGAACATCACCTGCGACAGGCCGTCGCAGAACGCGAGCATCGTGTCCTTCCCCTTCCCTGCGGGCACCTGCGACAGGGCCACGGCAAAGATGATCGCTAAGAACACAATCTGCAGCACTTCGTTGTTCGCCGCCGCCTCGAAGAAGCTCTGCGGCACGGTGTGCGTCATGACGGTGCTGAACGTGGCGTGCGCCGCGGAGAGCCCCGCCGTCTGCGCGGCCGGTTCGGCGCCGAGCGACACGCCCACGCCCGGGCGCACGAGGTTCACCACCGCCAGCCCCACGACGAGGGCGAGCGTGGTCACCACTTCGAAGTAGACGATGGACCGGAGCGCCAGGCGCCCCACGCGCTTCATGTCGTCGCCATGGCCGGCGATCCCCACCACCAGCGTGCCGAAGATCAGCGGCACGATGAGCGACTTGATCATGCGCAGGAACAGCGTCGCCCAGATTTTCAGATCGGGGGCGGCCCAGCCATGCTGCGCCCGCGCGCTCTCGGGAAATGCCCACCCGATGACGATGCCCACCGCCATCGAGATCAGGATCCACTGCGAGAGGCCGATGCGGCGCAGCCACCCCCGCCGCGCCGCCGCGCCCTGGCTCACGCCGCGTTCCCCCGCACGCCGGCGCGCCGGCGAAGGGTGGAGTGCGTGTACCCGTACGTGAAGTAGATCGCAAACCCGATCACCAGCCAGATCGCGAAGCGAATCCAGGTGATCGTGGGCAGCTGCCACATGAGGTAGAAGCAGGCCGCGATGGAGATGAGCGGCGTGACGGGCACCCACGGCACGCGGAACGGACGCGGCCGGTTCGGCTCGATGCGGCGCAGGAAGATGACCCCGGCCGAGACGAGCACGAACGCGAACAGCGTGCCGATGTTCGTGAGGTCCACGACCTCGGCGATGTTCGCGAACGCCGCGAAGACCGCCACGAAGACGCCGGTGAGAATCGTGCCCACGTAGGGCGTCTGGTACTTGGGGTGGACCTTGGACAGGAACGGCGGGAGCAGCCCGTCACGCGACATCGAGAAGAAGATGCGCGGCTGGCCGAGCTGGAACACGAGCAGCACGCTTCCCATGGCGATGACGGCGCCCAGCGACACGATGAACCGCGAGAAGGTGATCAGCCCCTGCGGCCCCTTGGCGAAGCGCAGCGCGGTGATCATCGGCTCGGCGGTCCCCAGCGTCTTCCACGGGGCCATGCCGGTCATCACGATGGAGATCGCGATGTACAGCACGGTGCAGATGAGGAGACTCATGATGATGCCGAACGGCATGTCCTTCGCCGGATTCTTCGTCTCCTCGGCGGCCGTCGACACGGCGTCGAATCCGATGTAGCTGAAGAAGATGATGGCCGCCCCGGCGCTGATCCCGGCGACCCCGTTGGGGTTGAAGCCCCCGGTTGCCGGGTTCGTCCAGTTGCCCGGATGGATGAGGAACGCGCCCACGGCGATGAAGAACAGGATGATGCCGATCTTCAGCAGCACCATCGCATTGTTCGTGTCGGCCGACTCCTTGATCCCGATGATCAGGATCACGGTGATCAGCGCGACGACGGCCACCGCCGGGAGATTGATGATGAGCGGAATGCTGCCGATGTGCGGGGCGTTGGTCCACGCCGACGCCAGGTACTGCGTGGTGGCATCGGCGGCGCCCCCGCCCGAGAGCAGGCGGAAGGCGTCGTGCGCCGAGCGGTAGTCGGTGGCGAGCCACGCCGGCAGGTCGAGCCCGAAGTGCCCGATGAGCTCGCGAAAGTAGCCGGCCCACCCGATGGCCACGCCGATGTTGCCCACCGCGTACTCGATGATGAGGTCCCAGCCGATGATCCAGGCCACGAACTCGCCGATCGACGCATACGCGTACGTATATGCCGAGCCCGCCACCGGAACCATGGCGGCGAACTCGGCATAGCAGAGCGCCGCGAACCCGCAGGCCACGGCGGTGAGGAGGAAGGAGAAAATGATGGCCGGGCCGGCCCCGGGGCGCGCCGCGTCGCCCACGATGGCCGTCCCGGTGGTCGCGAAGATGCCGGCGCCGATCGTCGCGCCGACGCCGAGCGCCGTGAGGTGCCACTTGCCGAGCGTGCGTTTGAGTCCGCCATGCTCGGCGACGTCGGCCTCGAAATCGGCGACCGACTTCCTCGCGAACAGTTGATTCATGCTGCTGCGTGCCTCCCGCGCCGCGGGAAGGCGGCGTGGATCACGCCGCCTCCGCCTCGATGCGCATGCGATAGAACGAACGCCAGACGAAGACCACGGAGACGAGGAAGAACGCGGCGGCGATCATGCGGGTGACCGTCGCCCCCTGCGTGGCCGTCATCGACACCGCCAGCTCCACCGCCAGCAGGCCGAACAGCGTGGTGAACTTGATGATCGGGTTGAGCGCCACCGACGAGGTGTCCTTGAACGGATCGCCCACCGTGTCGCCCACCACCGTCGCCGCGTGCAGCTCCGTGCCTTTCTGCTTGAGCGTCACCTCGACGATCTTCTTGGCGTTGTCCCACGCGCCGCCGGCGTTGGCCATGAAGATGGCCTGATACAGCCCGAATACCGCGATCGAGATCA
>JAGWRB010000174.1 GCA_028876725.1 Gemmatimonadota bacterium | reverse complement strand
GGCACCCGGGCACGAGCGGTTCGCCACCGATCGCATTCAGGCCGCCGATCCTGGCTGGACGCGCGACGCGCTCGGCAACCTCGTGAAGACCCGCGGGCACGGCGCACCGGTGCGCGTGCTCGCCTGCGGGCTCGACGCCCCCACGTACGTGGTGAGCGAGATCCGCAGCGACGGCTACCTGCGCGTGCAGATGGACGGCAACCCGCCGCGCCAGCCCCTCTGGGATCAGTTCCACGAAGGACAGCGCGTGCTCGTCATGACCGCCAACCGCGCGACGCCCGGCAAGGTCCGCATGGTGCCGGGGGTCTTCGGCGTGCAGAGCGTGCACCTGCTGCGCGGCCGCGCGCCGCACGACGGGCTCACGAGCGTCGGTGACCTCTGGCTCGACGTCGGCGCCACGAGCGCGGGCGACGTGCAGCGCATGGGCATCCAGCTCCTCGACCCGGTGTTCCGCGACCTCGTGCCGTGGACCGTCGACGGCTACGCCACCGGCCCCAACGCCGAAGCCCGCGCCGGGTGCGCGATGGTGGCCGCGGCGTCGGACGAGACGCCGGCCGCCGGGACGAGCATATTTGTGATATCCGCCCAGAGCGGGTTCGCCTACGCCGGACTCCTCGGCGTGCTCGCCCGCACGCCGGCGGTCGACTCGGTGTTCGTCTTCGGCGCCCCCTCGGCGCCCGCCGCCGGCGCCAACGCCGACTGGCACGAGACGCCGCTCGCCCTGCCCCTCCCGGCCGCGGTGCACGTCGGCGCGGTGCGCGCCGTCAGCGTCGCGCGCGACAATCCAAATACACTAATAGAAGCCGTGAGCGGCACCGACCTGTCGAATCTCTTCCGCGCCGTCGCCGCGCACGCCGGCGTCCCGGTCGCGCCGCGGCTGGTCACGGTGAACGACACCCTTCCCGTGGTGGCCGAAGCGCGCGACGACCTCACCCCGTACGCCGATCTGCTCGCCCGCCTCACCGACCGCTACGGCGTGTCGCGCCACGAGGGCGCCGTGCGCGACCTGGTGCGCGACAACCTCCCGGCCTGGGCGCGCTCGCTCGCCACGGTCGACACCGCGGGCGATCTGTACGTTGCCGCCGGCCCGGACCGCGACACGGTGGTGATCGTGGCGCACATGGACGAAGTGGGCTTCGAGGTCGCCGGCATCGAGGCCGACGGCCGAGTGGCGCTCCGCAACGCCGGCGGCTTCATCCCCACGCTGTTCGCCGGCGAGCCCGCCCTGCTCCACCGCGACGACGACGCGCAGGGCTCCCCCGCGAAGCGCGACTGCATGGTTACCAGCGCATCGTCTACGCGCGGCGTGTTCCTGCTCCCCGACGAAACCGCCGCGCCCGCGGCGCGCGGCGGGCGCCGTGCGCCGGTCACCCAGTACGCATGGTTCGGCCCCGACCCGGCGTCGCTCGGCATCAAGCCCGGCATGACGGTCACCGGATTCAAGTGCGCGACTCGGCTCGGCCAGTACCGCTTCACCGCGCGTTCCATCGACGACCGCGCCGGCGACACCTCGCTGCTCTTCGCGATGCGCGAGATCGACCCCAAGCGTCTCACGCACAAGGTCATCTTCGCCTTCTCGACGCGCGAGGAGATCGGCCTCGAGGGCGCCGCCGCGCTCGCCGCGGAGTTCGGCGTATCGGTCCGCCGCGTGCTCGCCATCGATACGTTCGTGGCGTCGGACACGCCGTTCGAACCGCACCGTTTCGCCGATACGCCGATCGGACTGGGCCCCGTGGCGCGAATGCTCGACAACTCCAGCGTGACGCCGCCGGAGGAGTTCGATCGCCTGCTTCGCGTGGCCGAGCGGAATCACATTCCCCTGCAGTGGGGCACGACCAACGGCGGAAACGACGGCTCGGAGTTCGTGCGCTTCGGCGTACCCGACGTGCCCATCGGCTGGCCGCTGCGCTACAGCCATTCGCCGGCCGAAGTCATCGACCTGCGCGACATTCGGTCGCTGTCGCGTCTGGTGGCGGCGATGGCGGTCGCACCCTGAGTCGGTACGTCAGTAGGTTGGTAGGTTGGTAGGTTGGTAGGTTGGTAGGTTGGTAGGTTGCTGCGGCGGCGGTTGCGCCACTCTTCATTCCGTCGCACCTACGTACAGTCGCACACGCGTACTCCATTCCTCTTCAATCCGTTTATCATGCCACGCGCGCTGCTCTCCGTTTCGAACAAGTCGGGTCTCGTCGAATTCGCCCAGGGGCTTGCGGCCCTCGGGTGGGAGCTCATCTCCACCGGCGGCACGTCGCGCGCGCTGCGCGAGGCCGGGCTCACGGTGCGCGACGTGAGCGACGTCACGGGCTTCCCCGAGATGCTCGACGGACGCGTGAAGACGCTGCACCCCGTGGTGCACGGCGGCCTGCTGGCCCGGCGCGACCTCCCCGAGCACATGCAGGCGCTCGCCGAGCACGGCATCGCGCCCATCGATCTCGTGGTCGTGAACCTGTATCCCTTCCGCGAAACGGCGGCGCGCGCCGGCGTGTCCCCCGACGACGTCATCGAGAACATCGACATCGGGGGCCCGAGCATGCTCCGCTCGGCGGCCAAGAACTTCGCGTCGGTGTACGTGGTGGTGGACCCGGCCGACTACTCGCGCGTGCTCGCCACGCTGCAGGCCGGCGACGACGATCTCGACCTGCGGCGCGTGCTCGCCGGCAAGGTGTACGCGCACACGGCAAGCTACGACGCGGCCATCGCGGCCTGGTTCGCCGAGCAGCGCGGGGATGAGTTCCCGCAGTCGGTGACGATGAGCTTCGAACTCGCGCAGTCGCTGCGCTACGGCGAGAACCCGGGACAGGCGGCGGCCTTCTACGTCGAACGCCCGGGCGCCGGGCTCTCCGCGCTCCAGCAGAAGGGCGGCAAGGAACTCTCGTTCAACAACCTCATCGACCTCGAAGGCGCGCTCCTCGCCATCGACCCGTTCGGCACGCAGCCCGCCTGCGCGATCATCAAGCACACCACGCCCTGCGGCCTCGCCGTGGGCACCACGGCGCGCGAGGCGTACGAGAAGGCGCTGGCGTGCGATCCGGTGTCCGCGTTCGGTTCGGTGATCGCGTTCAACGTCCCCATCGACGAGGAGACGGCGAACGTCGTGGCGAGCCTGTTCGTGGAGTGCATCGTGGCGCCGGCGTTTTCTCCGGCGGCCGTCGAGGTGCTGGGGCGCAAGAAGAACCTGCGCGTGCTCGAGGGCTCGGCCAAATGGCCGGCGCACGGGTTCGACTACAAGCGCGTGCGCGGCGGCGTGCTGGTGCAGGAGCGCGCGCCGAGCGTCATCGACGACGCGGGGTGGACGGTGCCCACCAAGCGGAGCCCAACGAGCGAGGAGCTGGCGGACCTGCTGTTCGCCTGGCGCGCCGTGGCCAGCGTGAAGAGCAACGCCATCGTACTCACGCGCAACGGCGCCACCATCGGCATCGGCGCCGGCCAGATGTCACGCGTGGACGCGTCGTTCCTCGCGGCGCACAAGGCCAAGCTGCAGGGGCACGACACGAAGGGCGCGGTGATGGGCTCCGATGCGTACTTCCCCTTCCGCGACGGCGTGGACCAGGCGGCCGAAGCCGGGGTCACGGCCATTGTGCAGCCCGGCGGCAGCGTGCGCGACCCCGAAGTGATCGCCGCCGCCGACGAGCACCGCATGGCGATGGTGTTCACCGGGAAGCGCCAGTTCCGTCATTAGATCGTGCTCGTGCGCGAGCATCAGGACCGACGATTATGGACTTCAGATGATCCGGATTCTCCGGATGATATGAACACCTGATGGGGACTCGAGGAAGGTTCATACTCGCCAACCACGACGAGCCTCCCCCTGAGGCCCCCATCGTCATCTCGGCATCATCCGCCCTGTCCGGATCATCCGTCGTTCACAATCTCCGTTCTTGACGCCCGTTGGCCTCACTTGAACGCCGCGAACCCCACCACGTTGCCCCCCGGCTCGCGCACGTAGAGCTCCGTGCTGCCGTAGAACGTCTCGTGCCGCGGCTTGACCACTGGCACGCCCACGAGCGCGCGTTCGATGGCGTCGAGATCGTTCACCGTGAGGAAGAGCGTGATCGAGTGCCCGGCGAGTTCACCCGCCAGCGCGGGCGCGTCGGCCACCACGCTCTCGCGCGTCTGGTACATCACCTCAACCGGGCCGCGGCGCGCGCTCGCGAACACGAGCTTGCCGTCGGGCCCCGGCACCTGGTTCTCGACCGTGAAGCCGAGTCGCTCCCACCAGAACGAGAGACAGGGCTCGACTTCATCGACGACCATGACCGGCGTGAGCTGTTTCAATTCGAGTGACGCGGCTGGGGCACTCATGCGGGGCTCCGGGGTTGAGTAGAGGCGAGAGCTTGTCGGGGCCACGAGATTACCGAATAAACGCCGAAGATGCAAGAGGGGTGAGCGATCACCGCCGGGCGCGGCCGACCCAATTCCTCACGGCATTCTGATGCCCGGTTCCCTTTCATAACTCTTGGCCCCACCGCATCTTTGAATATCTCGAGCGCCCCGCCTCCTGGCGGGGCGCACGCTATCCGCTACTCATTCGACCGACATGGCGACCACTTCGAAGCCGGACCTCGATTACCGCCCGTCCTACCTGGCCGCTACCATCGCCGGCGCGCTGGTCTTCCTGCTCTACCTCGTCACCCTGGCGCCGACCACGGCGATGTGGGACACGAGCGAGTACATCGCCGCCGCGTACACCCTGGGCCTCCCGCACCCGCCGGGCAACCCGCTGTTCGTGCTGCTGGGACGCGTGGTGTCGCTGCTCCCCATCGCGGGCTCGGTGGCGATGCGAATCAACATCTTCGCCGCCGCGTGCAGCGCGGTCGCGGCCGCGATGTGGTTCCTCACCACCGAGCGCGTGCTCGTGGGATGGTTCCCCGAGCGGTGGCGCCGCATCCTCGGCGCAAGCGTCGCCACGCTCATCGGCGCCACGGCGTTCACGGTCTGGAACCAGTCAGTCGTGAACGAGAAGGTGTACACGATCTCGCTCTGCGGCATCGCGATCATCTCGTGGCTCATGATCCGCTGGTCCGACGACCCCGACGGCCCCAAGAGCGACAAGATCATCGTGCTCGTGGCCTACCTGCTGGGGCTGGGCTACGCGAACCACATGGCCGGCATGCTCGCGGCCCCGGCCGTGGGCCTCGCCATCATCGTGCGCCGCCCGCGCTATCTGCTCCGCTGGAAGCTGATCCTCGCCTCGCTGCTCGCCCTGGGCTTCGGCATCACGCCCTTCGCCATGCAGCCGATACGCGCCGCGTACTACCCGCCCATGAACGAAGGCGAGCCCACCGCGTGCCGCGACGGGCTCCACTGGTCGTGCACGTTCAGCAAGGGCACGTACGATGCGTTCATGTACAACTTCAACCGCGGGCAGTACGGCAAGCCGTCGTTGAGCGACCGCCAGGCGCCGTTCATCCAGGGCCAGGTGGGGATGTGGTGGTGGTACTTCAAGTGGCAGTGGATGCGCGATGCGCTCGACCGGAACCCGGG
>JAGWRB010000173.1 GCA_028876725.1 Gemmatimonadota bacterium | reverse complement strand
GCATCGACAAGGCCGTCACCGCGGTCATCGACGAGCTCAAGAAGATCAGCGTTCCCACCTCGGGCAAGAAGGAAATCGCGCAGGTCGGCACCATCTCGGCCAACAACGACGCCGAGATCGGCAACCTGATCTCCGAGGCGATGGAGAAGGTCGGCAAGGACGGCGTGATCACGGTCGAGGAGGCCCGTGGCCTCGAGACCACGCTCGAGACCGTCGACGGCATGCAGTTCGACCGCGGCTACGTCTCGCCGTACTTCGTCACCGATCCCGAGAAGATGGAAGCGGTGCTCGAGGATGCCTACATCCTGATCCACGACAAGAAGATCTCGGCCATGAAGGATCTGCTCCCGGTCCTCGAGAAGGTGGCCCAGACCGGCAAGCCGTTGCTCATCATCGGCGAGGACATCGAGGGGGAGGCGCTTGCCACGCTGGTCGTGAACAAGCTCCGCGGCACGCTCAAGGTGTGCGCGGTCAAGGCGCCGGGCTTCGGCGATCGCCGGAAGGCAATGCTCGAGGACATCGCCGTCCTCACCGCCGGCCAGGTGATCAGCGAGGAAGTCGGCTTCAAGCTCGAGAACGCCGTGCTCGGCGATCTCGGCCGCGCCAAGCGCGTCGTGGTCGACAAGGACAACACCACGCTCATCGACGGGTCCGGTGATGAGAAGAAGATCGAGGGCCGGATCGCCGAGATCCGCGTCGCGATCGACAAGAGCACCTCGGACTACGACCGCGAGAAGCTGCAGGAGCGGCTGGCCAAGCTGGCCGGCGGCGTCGCGGTGATCAACGTGGGCGCGGCCACCGAGGCCGAGATGAAGGAGAAGAAGGCCCGCGTCGAGGACGCCCTGCACGCCACCCGCGCGGCCGTCGAGGAGGGCATCGTGCCCGGCGGCGGCGTGGCGCTCATCCGCGCCCAGCGCGTGCTCAAGACCCTCAAGACGGGCGAGGCCGACGAGCAGATCGGCGTGGAGATCATCCGTCGCGCCATCGAGGAGCCCATCCGCATGATCGTGCACAACGCGGGCGGCGAAGGCTCCATCGTGGTCGAGAAGGTCCGCGCGTCGAAGGACGACGCATTCGGCTACAACGCCCTCACCGACACCTATGAGAACCTGGTGCAGGCGGGCGTCATCGATCCGACCAAGGTGACCCGCACGGCGCTGCAGAACGCGGCGTCGATCTCCGGCCTCCTGCTCACGACCGAAGCGCTGATCGTCGAGAAGAAGGAAGAGAAGCCGGCTCCGGCGGCCCCGCCGGGCGGCATGGGCGGGATGTACTAAGACGGCAGTCGTCAGTGGCCGGTTGGCAGTCGACAGCGACTGCCAACTGCCGCTGCGAACTGTCGGCTGTCGTTGGGCAATTCGATGGGGGCGGGGCGCCAGCGGCGCTCCGCCCCCATGCCATGTCCGCTGTCCGCGTCAGATCGCCAGACTGTACTGGCGCGGTTCGACGCCGCCCGCGACGTCGAACGGGCCCACCACCTCGCGCTGGCGCGCCGTGGTCACCGCGCCACGGTAGACCGTGCGCTTCACCTCGCGCTCCACCGTTTCGCGCGCCAGTTCCGGACGGTTGCAGTTCTCGCTCAGGTGCGCGAGTACGACGTGCCGCAGGCGCGTGGTCGCGCTGTCGCGAATGAGCGACGCGGCGAATCGGTTCGCCAGATGCCCCTGGTCCCCGGCGATGCGCGCCTGCACCACGGGCGGGTAGGGGCCGGCTCGCAGCATGCCCTCGTCGTGGTTCGACTCGAGCACCAGAATGTCCGCGTCGCGGCACAGCGCGCGCACGCCCTCGCTCACGTGGCCGATGTCGGTGCACACGGTGGCCCGCGCGCCGGTGGCGCGTGCCGTGGCGACGATCCCCACCGGTTCGGCGGCGTCGTGCGGCACGCGCACGGTCAGCACGTCCAGGCTCGCAAAGGCGAGCGACGCCCCGGCGTCGAACGCGTGCACCCGGGTGCCGGCGAGGTCGGGCGCGTGCGCGACGGTGCCGCGGCTCGCGTGCACCGTCCACCCCCAGCGCCGCGCGGCGGCCGACGCCCCCTTCGTGTGGTCGGTGTGCTCGTGCGTGATCACGCAGGCCTCGATGGACTCCGGGGCGATGCCGGCGAGCGCGAGCCGCGCCGCCAGCGTGCGCACGCCGAACCCGCAGTCCACGAGCACCCGGCTCTCCCCCGCCTCGAGCAGCACTGCGTTGCCCCCGCTCCCGCTGCCGAGCACCCAGACGCGCATCGTCAACGCACGGACCAGCGGGTCACGTGGGCCGCGCTGAGCTGGGCGCGCATCCGGTCGGTGAGCACCACGCCGCGCCGTTGCATCATCCGCTCGGCGGCGGTGAGGAACCGCGGCAGCTCGTACGTGGCGAACGGCGGTTCGCTCCCCCACGCGAACGGGGGGACGGCCTTGGGCATCACCGCGCCACCGAACACGTTGGCGCCGGCGCCGATCACGCTGCCGGTGGTGAGCCGCACGCCGATCCCGGTCTTGGCATGATCCCCGAACAGCGTGCCCAGGAACTGCAGCCCCGTGTCGCGCACGCCGTCGGGGGTCCACAGCGCCACCGGGCCATAAGTGTTCTTTAAATTGCTGGTGATCGTGCCCGCGCCCAGATTCACCCACCGGCCCAGATACGAGTGGCCCACGAACCCGTCGTGCCCCTTGTTGCTGTGCCCGAGCAGGATGGACGTGCTCAGCTCGCCGTGCACCTTGCAGCTCTCGCCAATCGAGCTGGCGGCGATGCGGTCGCCGCCCACGGTGGAGTTCCGCCCCACCACGCACGGTCCCACGAGGCGCGTGAAGGCCTGCACGGTGGCGCCCTGCCGGATCAGCACCGGGCCGCCGGTCACGTCGAAGAACACCATCGGCTCCACCGTCGCCCCGCGCTCCACGAACACGGGGTGCTCGCCCACGCGGGGCGCCTCGTCGCGCGAGAGCAGCAGGGCCCGGTCGCTCAGCGCCGCGATGTCCTCGATCAGCTGCGCCGGCAGGTCGCGGATCACGTGCCAGACCTCGTCGATCCACCGCCCGTGGACGCGCGCGGTGCGGCCGTCGCGCGGCGCGAGCAGGTCCAGCGGGCGCGCGCCGTCCAGGAGCTCATCGGCGGCGACCGGCGCCCGGAGCCGCAGCGCGGCCACGCGGCCGTCGCACAGCCACACGTCGGCGTCGGGCGCGTGCCCCAGCGACACCGCGCACCGGCTGTTGGCCAGGATCGCGCCCGCCGGAATGGCGTCGTGCACGGCGCGCGGCGCGTCGCGCTCCACGAAGTCGCGCAGGTGCGACGCGCTCACCAGCCCGGCGCACGGCCGGCCGATCGCCGTCTCCCACCGCTCGCGGATCAGCAGCGCGCCGGCGCGCATCTCGGCCATCGGCCGAGTGAGCGCGAATGGCTCGAACCGGCGCGCCACGGCGTCGTCGTACAGGAACAGCTCGCTCATGCCCGATCCCGCACCGCGGCCGGCAGGTGCGCCAGCAGCTCCTTGAGCGCGTGCGACTTCTCGACCGTCGTCACCACCGTGAGCCCGTGCGCGGTGACGACCACCAGATCGCGCACGCCGTACAGCACCACGGTGCCCGCCTCGGCGTGCACCACGTTGTCGGCCGACTCCACCGCGTACGCGTCGCCCGACATGGCGTTCCCCTGCGCGTCGCGGGGCCGCACGCGGCGGAGCGCGCCCCACACGCCGATGTCATCCCACCCGAAGTCGCCCGGCAGCACGAGCACGCGCCGGCTGCGCTCCATCACGCCGACGTCCACCGAGATGGCATTCGCCACCGCGCCGAAGAACGCCGCGAGGTCGTGCGGGTGCGCGGCCAGCGCCGGCGCGACCTCCGGCGTGTGCGCCCGCAACTCGTCCAGGTAGTCGCCCACGCGCCACACGAAGATCCCCGAGTTCCAGAGGTAGCCCTCGTCACACATCGTCCGTGCGCGCGCCACATCGGGCTTCTCCACGAACCGGGCCACGCGCCGCACGCCGGAGGCCACCTCGTCGGCCGGCTGGATGTAGCCAAAGCCCGGGTCGGGGCGAGACGGCACGACGCCCACCGTCACCAGGCTCTCGTGGCGCTCCGCGGCGTCGGCCGCGCGGGTGAGCGCGGCGCGGAACCCGTCGGGGTCGGCCACCGCCCAGTCGGCGTGGACCGAGATCATGGTCGCGCCGGGCCCGTCCATCTGCGCAATCCGGTGGGCGGCCCAGGCCAGCGCCGCCGCGGTGCCGGCCGGCTTGGGCTCGGCAATCAGATGGTCGGCCGGGATTTCCGGCGCCAGCGCCGCAATGGCGGGAACGAGCGATGCGTTGGTGAGTATCAACGTCCGGTCGGCCGGCGCGAGCGGACGCACGCGGTCCAGCGTGTCGCGGAGCAGGGGATGTGCGCTCACGAGCGGCAGCAACTGCTTTGGACGCTCCGGGGTACTCAACGGCCAGAACCGCGATCCCACCCCGCCCGCCAGCACCACCACCCATCGACTCATGCGACACCCGCTTCGCCGCTGTCCGGCTGCAGCCCCACGAGCTCCGCGGCCCGAGCGTACAGCCGCTTGGGGCTGAACGGCTTGGTCAGGAACTCGCTCGCGCCCATGGCCATTGCCCGCCGCTGGTACTCCGCCTCGCCCGCCGCGGTGAGGATGATGCACGGCACGTCGTGCCAGCGCGCGTCCTCGCGCATCGCGGCCAGCACGTCGAGCCCGCTCTGGTGCGGCATCATGACGTCGAGCAGGACCAGATCGATGCCGGGCTCGCGGGCCAGCAGGTCGAGGGCCTCCCGGCCGTCGTACGCGAGCGAGACCCGGAATGGGCCCTGCTCGAGCTTCATCTTGATGATCCGGCCGATGTGGGGCTCGTCGTCGGCCACGAGCACGTGGAACCGCTGCTGGGGCGACGACACGGGCTACACGAGGGCGGCGATGTGGCCTCGATTCCGGCGCAGCTCGTACAGGAGCTGCCCCACGTTCGCGCCCGGCGCCAGCAGCACGAACAGCACCGCCTCGCTCGTCAGCGCCGAGACGAGCGCCAACCCGTCGCCATGCTCGAGCACCGCAGTGACCAGGGGGCCGCGGCCGCTCGCGGCGCCCAGGTCGTCGGCGGCCGCGATGATGGGCGGGATTCGGGCGGCCAGATCTTCGGGATCGAGCCCGGCGACCGCCTGGCTGTCGATCAGTAGTCCGTCGCGGCCCAGAATGACCGCGGCCTCCACGCCGTCGCGCTGCCGAATGGCGGCGACGAGATCGCGTATGCTCGCCATTCCCGCTCCTTGGAAAGTGCTGGCGAAGCTAGAGATGGACATGAGTGAAGTCAAGCGACCGCAATCGCTTGAAGTCGCTCCGCGCCCACGGTATCCTTCGCCCTTACGATTCCCTCTGGCCGAGTCCGCTGGCCCCCGATCATGTCACGATATCCGATGATTCTCGGCGCGGCCGCGGTCGCGCTGTGCACCGCCTGCGGGGCCCTCAAGCCGCCCAAGGCGCAGTTCGCGGTGATCAGCACCAATCCGGTCGTCTATGCGCTCAACGGCAGCGCGCCGTCGGCGCCGGCCGGCATCGACTTCCTCACCGCCACCGCGGCGAACGTCGACGCGAACTTCTACTTCAACGTCGCGCTCGATATCGACTCGGCCGGCCGCGTCGTGGTGTATCCCGCGCGCCGGGTGGCGAACGGATTGGGCGGCGCGTTCAGCGTCGGCCTCCAGCCGGTGTCGGGCGCGTACGCCGACTACACGCAGGCCCGCAAGAACGGCTACACCTTCGACTCCACGCTCGTCGTGCCCGTGGGGCAGGTCGTGGCGGCGAACGTCCTCGATGCGACCACGTGCACCGTGTACTCGCTCGGGTCGTCCTACTACGCGAAGTTCGTGGTCGACAGCATCGACCCGGTGCAGCGCATTCTGTACACCGAGGTGGCGTCGGACCCCAACTGTGGGTACGTGTCGCTCGCCCCGGGCCTCCCGACCAAGTGATTCATGCACGACCTCCGCATGCTGCGCGAGCAGATCGACGTGCTGCGCGACGCCGTGCGCCGGCGCGGCGCGGGCGATGCGCTGCTCCCCGTAATCGCGCGCGGTGAGTCGCTGGACCGGGAGCGGCGCGCCCTCATCGCGTCGGTTGAAGAGAAGAAGGCCGAGCGCAACGCCACTTCGCAGGAGGTCGCGCGCCGCAAGCGCGCCAAAGAAGACGCCGACGAGTTGATCGCGCGCGGGCGCGCCCTGGGCGACGCCATCGCCGGCGAGGAAGCCCGCCTCGCCGACGTCGAGCGTGCGCTCCAGCAGCTCCTGCTCGAGGTGCCGAACGTCCCCCTGGCCGACGTGCCCGCGGGCGGCGAGGAGCACAACGTGATCGTGAAGACCTGGGGCACGCCGCGCGATTCCACCGGCGTGAAGCCGCACTGGGACGTCATGGCCGCGCTCGGGATGCTCGATCAGGAGCGCGCCGCCAAAATCAGCGGCTCGGGATTCGTCGTGTACCGCGGCCGCGGCTCGCGCCTCGTGCGCGCGCTGCTCCAGCTGTTCATGGACACGCACGTCACGGAGCACGGCTACGACGAGGTCTGGCCGCCCCAGCTCGTGACGCGCACGACGATGACCGGCACCGGGCAGCTCCCGAAGTTCGAGGACGATGCCTACGCCACGCGCGACGACATGTTTCTGATCCCCACCGCCGAGGTGCCGGTCACGAACCTCTATCGCGACGAGATTCTCGACGGCGCCGCGCTCCCCATGGCGTTCGTCGCGTACTCACGCTGCTTCCGCCGCGAGGCGGGCTCGGCGGGCAAGGACACCCGCGGCGTCCTCCGCACGCACGAGTTCGACAAGGTCGAACTGGTCCGCTACGCGGCGCAGGACGACTCGGACGCCCAGCTCGAGGCGCTCACCCGCCACGCCGAGACGCTCCTCGAACGGCTCGAGTTGCCGTACCGCCGGAAACTCCTCGCCGCCGGCGACACCGGCTTCTCGTCGGCCAAGACGTACGACCTCGAAGCGTGGGCGCCCGGCGTGGGCGCCTGGCTGGAAGTCTCGTCGTGCAGCACGTTCACCGACTTCCAGGCGCGCCGGGCCAACATTCGCTACCGCCCCGCGCCGGGGGAGAAGCCGCGCTTCGTGCACACGCTGAACGGGTCGGGGCTCGCGTTCCCGCGCACCATCGCCTGCCTGCTCGAGACGCACCAGCAGCCCGACGGCTCGGTGGCGATCCCGGCGGCGCTGCGGCCCTACCTGGGGACGGACCGGCTCGCGTGATCCGGATGCGGCGCGGCACGCCCGAAGTGCTCGTGGCGACGCTGATCGTGCTGCTGCTCGGATCATACGTGTTCTATACTCAGCGCGTCGTGACCTCGCTCCGCGGGGCCGCCGAGCGCTCCAGCCGCATGTACTCCCGCGTGTACCGCGCGCTCAGCGACACGTCGGAAGGCGCCGCGTTCCAGGCGCTGTTCGAGATTTCCGCCGACATCCGCCAGCAGGGCGTGCCGCTCATCCTCACCGACAGCACCGGCGCGCCGGTGTTCCACGCCAACCTCCCGTTCGACCGCGGCGATTCGGTGGCCGATCGCGATCCGCGCATCCGCGCCTACGTGCGCGCGCTCGACCGCCAGAACGTGCCGGTGGACGAAGCGTGGGGCCAGGTGCACTACGGCAACACGCCGCTCGTCTACTGGCTGCGCATCATTCCCCCACTGCAGGCCGTGACGGCGCTGCTCCTGCTGCTCGCCGGCTTCTACATCATTCGCACCCGAAGCGACGCCGCGCGTGAGCATCTGTGGGCGGGGATGGCGCGCGAATCGGCGCACCAACTCGGGACGCCGCTGTCGAGCATCGGCGGGTGGATCGAGCTGCTCGAGGAGCGCGGGCAGCACGATCCCGGTGCGCTCGCCATGGCCGCCCACATGCGGGCCGACGTCGACCGGCTGGACCGCGTGGCGCACCGGTTCGAGCGCATCGGGCGTGAGCCCCGGCGCGATTCCCTCGACCTGCGCGAGATCGTCGACCGTGTGGCCGCGTACTTCCGCGCCCGCGTGCCGACGCTGGCCAACTCGATCGCGATCGACGTCGAGCAGGCCGCTGCGCCGCTGCACGTGATGGGGGACGCGGTGCTGCTCGAGTGGGCGCTCGAAGTCCTGGTCAAGAACGCCGTCGACGCCATGGCCGGGCGGGGGGGACGCATCACGCTCTCCACGGCGCGGCTTCCCGAGGGCGCGGCGCGGATTCGCGTGGCCGACGACGGGCCCGGCATTCCGCGCGAGCTGCGCGACAAGGTGTTCGACCCCGGCTTCTCCACCAAGCGGGCCGGGTGGGGGATCGGTCTCTCGCTGGCCAAACGGATCGTCGAGGAGAACCACGGGGGCCGGCTGGCGCTCGTGCCCGCCGACCGGGGCGCCACGTTCGACGTTATTATTGAGTGATGTCCCGACCCTCCGACGACGCGCTGCTGGATGGCCTGAATGCCGCGCAGCGCGAAGCCGTGCTCCATCACGAAGGCCCGCTGCTCGTGCTCGCCGGTGCGGGCTCCGGCAAGACGCGCGTGCTCACGCGCCGCATCGCGCGGCTCATTCGCGCGCACGGCGTCCGCCCCGCCGACATCCTGGCCGTCACGTTCACCAACAAGGCGGCGGGCGAGATGCGCGAGCGCATCGCGGCGCTGCTCGAGCACGAGCCGGCCGGCATGTGGGCCGGCACCTTTCACAGCGTCGGCGCGCGCCTGCTGCGCCGCGCGGCCCACCTCGTCGGCCGCTCGACGTCGTTCACCATTTACGACGAAGACGATACGCAGGCCGTGATCAAGCGGCTCATGGAGCGGCACGGCGTGTCGCCCAAGCAGTACGCGCCGCGCGCCGTGCGGAGCGCCATCTCCGACGCCAAGAACGCGCTCGTGTCGCCCGACGAGTTCGCCGGGCTGGCGCGCGACCCGTTCGCGCAGGCCGTGGCGAAGATCTACGCCGACTACGAGCCCACGCTGCAGCGCGCGAACGCCGCCGACTTCGACGACCTGCTGCTGCTCCCCGTGCGGATCCTCGAGCGCCACCCGGACGAACTCGACCGCCTGCGGCGCAAGTTCCGCTACCTGCTCGTGGACGAGTACCAGGATACGAACCGCGCACAGTACCGGCTCGTCTCCCTGCTCGGCGCCGAGCACGGAAACGTCTGCGTCGTGGGCGACGACGATCAGTCGATCTACGGCTGGCGCGGCGCCGACATTCGCAACATCCTCGACTTCGAAAAGGATTTCCCGCAGGCCCGCATCGTGCGCCTCGAGGAGAACTACCGCTCCACGCCCCCCATCCTCGAACTCGCCAACGTCGTGATCGCCGCCAACACCGGGCGCATGGGCAAGACGCTCCGTCCCACGGTCGGCGGCGGCGATCGCGTCGTCGCCGTGCGCGCGCTCGACGAGCGCGACGAGGCCGACTGGCTGGTCGACGAACTCCGCCGCCTCCGCGGCGCCGCCGGCTGGCAGCTCCGCGATTTCGCGGTGCTGTACCGCACCAACGCGCAGAGCCGCGCCATGGAAGAGGCCCTGCGCCGCCACGCCGTGCCGTACCGGCTGGTGGGCGCCGTGCGGTTCTATGATCGCCGCGAAATCCGCGACGTGATGAGCTACCTCAAGCTCGTCGCCAATCCCGCCGATGACGAGGCGTTTCGCCGGGCCGTCGCGGTGCCGCGCCGCGGCGTCGGCGACGCCACGGTCGAGCTGCTGGCCGAACGCGCGCGCGCGCGCGGCATCCCGCTGTTCGATGCCGCCACGCGCGACGAACTCCTGGACGGCATCCGCCCCGCCACCCGCGCCGCGCTGGCCGAATTCTCGGCGCTCGTCGCGCGGTTCCGCGACCAGGCGCGCGACGCCGCGGTCGACGAGCTGCTCCGCGATCTGGTCGAGGCCACCGGCTACGCGGAGTATCTGCGCGAGGAAGGCGAGGAGATGGCGCGTGACCGCCTGGACAACATCCGCGAGCTCATCGCCGGCGCCTCGGAAACGGTGGCCGACGTCGAGGGCGAGGTCGGGCTCACCCCGCTCGACCTCTTTCTCCAGCGCGCGTCGCTCGTGGCCGACGTCGACAAGCTCTCGGCCGATGCCGACGCCGTGACGCTGATGACGCTCCACAACGCCAAAGGGCTCGAGTTTCCGGTGGTGTTCATCGCCGGGCTCGAGGACGGTCTGTTCCCGCTCGCCCGCGCGTACGACGATCCGGCGATGCTCGAAGAGGAGCGCCGTCTGTTCTACGTGGGCATCACGCGCGCCGAACGTCGCCTCTATCTGCTGCACGCGGAATCGCGGCGGCGCAACGGCGAGTTCACGCCCTCCCGGCCGTCGAGTTTTCTCACCGACATCCCGGGACCCATGCTGGATCAGCAGAAGACGATTCGCGTGCGCAGCTCGGGGCGCGGGGTGCTGGGCGGCGCCGGCGGGTTCGGCGATCGCCGCGAGCGCGGCCGGGACGGGGGCTGGGCGGGCGGCTCGTCGCTGATCTTCGACGACGATATCTTCCCGTCGCCCTCGTCGGCCGCCGCGCGGCGCCCCGGACGCCCCGTGCCGTCGTTCGTGGAGGTCGAAGACGAATCGCAGGACGCCGCGGTCATCGCGGTGGGCGCGCGGGTCGCGCATCGCAAGTTCGGCTCGGGCACCATCGCCGAGATCATGGGCAGCGGCGCGCAGACGAAGGTCCGGGTGGATTTCGACGACGACGCGGTGGGGCGCAAGACGCTCGTCGTCGCGCAGGCGAACCTCGAACGCGGAATCGACTAGTGGCGGTCTCTCTCGACGACGTACGGCACATCGCGTCGCTGGCGCGGCTCGGGCTCTCCGACGACCGGGCGCGCGCGCTCACGGCCGAGCTGAACACCATTCTCGCGCACATGGACGCGCTCTCCAAGGTCGACACCGCGTCCATGGAGTCGGCCGACGCATCGGAGGCGGGGATGCCCCTGCGGGCCGACGCGCCGCCGTCCGACCCGCTCGCGCGGCGTCCCGAGTCGTTTGCGCCCGCGACCCGCGATGGCTTCTTGGTCGTGCCGCGGCTCGCCACGCACGAAACGGGGGAGGAATCGTGAGCGCCGCCGGACGCGAGGCCGTCGAGGCGGCCATCGGCCGCGCCGACGCGGCAAAGGCGGGGCGCGACGGCCTCAACATCTTCGCCTGGCGCGACGATGCCGACGCCCGCGCGCAGGCCGGCGCCGCCCCCGACGGACCGCTGGCCGGCGTTCCCGTCGCCGTGAAGGACAACATCGCCACGCGCACGCTGCCCACCACGTGCGGCTCCCGGATCCTGCAGGGATACGTGAGTCCGTATGAAGCCACCGTCATCACGCGGCTCCGCGCGGCCGGCGCCGTGATCTTCGGCAAGACGAACATGGACGAGTTCGCCATGGGCTCGTCCACCGAGCACAGCGCGTACGGCCCCACCCGCAACCCGCTGGCCCCCGACCGGGTGCCGGGCGGATCGTCGGGCGGGTCCGCCGCCGCCGTCGCCGCGGGTATCGTGCGCCTCGCCCTCGGCTCGGAAACCGGCGGCTCGGTGCGCCAGCCCGCCGCGCTCTGCGG
>JAGWRB010000022.1 GCA_028876725.1 Gemmatimonadota bacterium | reverse complement strand
CTGCACGGCGTCCATGGCGTTGAGCAGCAGCGCCATGAGCACCTGGATGAGCTGCTCGTCGTTGGCGAGCACCGGGGGCAACCCGTCGTCGAGCGCCGTGTCGACGCGCTGCGTCTTGAACCGCGCGTGGTGCCGGAGCAGGAAGAGCGTGCGCTGCACGACCTCGTTGAGCGCCACACGCTCGCGGCGGCCGGACTTGGGACGGCTGAAGTCGAGCACGCCGCCCACGATGCCGCTGCACCGGCTCACTTCGTGGGCGATGAGCGCGAGCACGCTCCGCAATTCGGTCACGAGCGCGTCGCCGGCCAGCACGCCTTCGCGCACGCGCGTCTCGAGCGACTCGGAGGCCGCGGCGATGGTGGCCAGCGGATTGTTGATCTCGTGCATGACGCCGGCGGCCAGGGTGCCGAGCGCGGCGAGCTTCTCGGCCTGCGCGATGCGCGCCTCGGCCTGCTTCCACTCGGTGATGTCCTCGCCCACGGTGATCGCGTGGGTGATCTCGCCGCCGTCCATGCGCATCGGGATCTTGGTCAGGCGATAGACGCGCGGTTCGCCGGTGGCCTGCGACTCGGTCTGGAACTGCTGGATCTGCCCGGTGGCGAACAACTCCTCGAATTCGCGGCGGAGCACCTCGGCGGGCTGGCGATGGAGCACGTCGAAGATGGTCTGGCCCAACACCTCGCGGCGCGCCACGCCCTGGAGCCCCGCCTCGCGCTTGCTGTTCCATACGCGAACGCGAAAGTCCTGATCGATGACGTAGAGGCCGAACGGCAGCGTGTCGACAATCCGCTCGAAGAACGCGCGCTGGCGGTCGATCTCGCGCGTGCCCGCGGCGACCGTCTCCTCGAGCTGGCGCAGGTGGCCCATTTGCAGAACGATGGGGGCGAGCACGCCGGCGATGTCGCGCACGAGGGTGCGCTCCGCCGCCAAGACGGGACGCCCGAGCGTGGCGGCGAGCACGCCCAACGGCCGGCGGCCCGGCCCGAGCGGCACCAGCAGTGGATCGGCACCGGCCGAACGCCGGGAGCCGCGCATCGCACGCGCCGCCTGTTCCGGCGTGACGCCGTCGCGCGCGGCCGACCAGGCGCGCCGAACGCCGCCGCGATCGCTCAGCCAAATGCTGCACCCCCTGGCGCCCAGCTCCCGCTGGAGAGCCCGCAACCCCGCGGGCATCGCACGCGCGAGATCCGCGCCGCGCGCGAATGCCTGCGCCACGCGATGCAGCGACTGGCCGTCCACACGCGCGCGCGCGGCACGGCGGGCTCGCGGCTTGGGTGCGGCTTTACGGGTCGAGCTTCCGGATTGGCGAGGCAGGACGGCGGCTCCGGCAGGTTGGAACAGGCAAACTATGCCCGCTGCCGGATGGGGACAAGATGACCGATTCCAGTTTCAGCGGCGTACGTCCGAGCGGAGCGTAACCGGCAGGTCAGCGGAGCTTCGCGATTTCGGCGAAAATTTCCGAATTCTGACGCCGGTGACCGATGGCGGTTTCGACATGGGACCAGCGGACGACGCCGTTTCGGTCGATGAGGAAGTACGCCCGATTGGAGAAGAACCTCGGCTCGTCGAGGGTGCCGTACGCGCGCGAGGCCTCGCGCTTGAAGTCGCTGAGGAGGTCGGTCTTCATGGCGTGCTTGGCTTTGAACTCACGAAGCGTGGGCACGGAATCGACGCTCACGGGAAGGACGATGACCCCGGCGTCGGCGAAGCGGTCGTAGTCGTCGCGCATCTCGCAGAGTTCGGCGGTGCAGACGCTGGTGAAGGCGAGCGGGAAGAAGGCGAGGAGCACCGGACGCCCACGGAGGCCGGCCAGCGTGACGGTGTCGCCGGAGGTCGAGGCGAGCGAGAAATCGGGCGCGAGCTGCCCCACGGCGGGCACGGGCGCAACGGACGGCGTGGTCATGGATGGGCGCGGGCGATGGCGGCCGGGCCGCCGGTGGAATACAAACGGGGACCGCCGGCGCGTGCGCCCGCGGTCCCCGCGCGAATCGAATGGCCGAACGAGTGGAGCGTAAGGGGTTCGAACCCTTGACCCCCGCCTTGCAAAGGCGGTGCTCTCCCAGCTGAGCTAACGCCCCAACCTGCGAACCAATATACAGCGGAACGGAGAAACTGCGCAGGGCCGATGGTACGCAGGACCGAAACCACGCAGGGCCGAAACGACGCAGGACCGGTACCACGCAACCACAAAACAGCGAGGCGCGGAAACGGCGCAACAGAGAGACGGCGGGACTGCGAAACGGCGGGACTGCGAAACGGCGGAACGGCGGAACGGCGGGGGTGAGAAACGGCGGAACCGCGGAACGGCGGAGAAGCGGAAGGGGCCCGGTATGGCCGGGCCCCTTCATGCAACATCTGACTCAGCGGCGAACCGCTGGTGCCGGGGCTGGTTACTCGTGCGCCGGCAGCGGTTCCAGGGTCTTCGGGTCCACCGGCACCTGGATCTCGTCGCGATACGCCGAGGTCATGGCCGTGAGGCGCATCCGTGGGAAGGCATCCATGAACTTCACGTAGCTGAGCCCCCACAGCCCCAGATACAGCGCGGCGACGCCAAGCTCCCAGATGCCGAAGGGCGCCGAGGGAGCCACGCCGTAGGCCGAGGGATAGACCTCCACGTAGCACATGAGCCAGAGGCCAACCAGGCTGCTCACCGCGAACAGAATGTGCGTGGGCAGATACATCTTGGCCATCTTCGTGATCAGTCCGAAGAACGGCAGCACGAACACGAGCCAGATGGAGAGGAGCGTGGCCAGCTTCCACGGCGCCATGAGACGGAGGCGCATGTAGAACGTCTGCTCGCCCATGTTGCCGTACCAGATCACCAGATACTGGCCGAACGTGAGGTAGCCCCAGAACGCCGTGAACGCAAAGCAGAGCTTGCCGATGTCGTGGATCTGCTTCTCGGTGATGATGTCGTCGGCCCCGAGGTAGCGGCGCCACGCCAGCACGAGGAGGGTGAACGCCATGAGCGCCGACAGCCAGGCCCCCATGAAGAACCACCAGCTGTAGAGATCGCTCTGGAAGTGCATCGAGAGCGTCATCGACAGGTCCCACGCGAGCAGCGACCAGCCCACCGCGTACGTGATGGCCATGGCCACCGCGAGCTTGCCCGTGATCGAATGGGTGGCGTGGAGTTCGCGGCGTTCCTCGCCGAAGCCGCGGCGCATGCGCGCCCGGAGCCCGGCCGCCCACTTGGCGCCCGACTCGGGAAGCTGGCCCACGTCGAGACGCACCGACTTGTACACGAACCAGAGCGGCAGCACGGTGAGCACCGCGAACGTCACGACGTCGCGGATCACCAGGAAGTTCATGCTGAAGTACGCCGCCTTGGACGTGCTGGGAAACGTGTCGTGGATCCAGGGGAAGATGTGGCCCCGCCCGGCGAACAGACTGATGAGCAGGAACACGAACGCCACCGGCAGGAACGCCACGTAGCCTTCCAGGATGCGCACCACCGGCCGCGACCAGCGCGCCGTGGTGATGCGCTGCACGGCGACGATCGTCACGCCGCCCGACGAGAGTCCGGCGAAGAACAGCCAGTTGAAGTGCCAGGCGTGCCACGCACGGTCGGGCGCCATGAACAGGCCGGCCACGAACACGACGGCGCCGATGACGGCGAGGGCCAGGCTGATCGTGGTGAGCGACTTGGGCAGCGGTTTGCTCGTGGCCGCCTGCAGTTCGTCGCGGGTCGGCACGGGGGTCGGATGGAGACTCACAGCTCCCCTCCGGTCTTCGTGGTGTCAGCCGGCGCGCCGGTGATGGCGTGGTCCGCCCCGTCGAGGGGGAGACCGGCCTGCGAGCCGACCTGATGATAGTAGGGCGCGGGGCGCGTGGGGCCCATCTCGGTGACGCCCGGCAGCGTGGTGCCGGTCTCGCCGGGCTTGCCGAGGGGACCCGTAGGCGCCGTGACGCCCGGAATCTTGCCCTGCAGCGCGCGAATGTAGTTCACGATGTCCCAGCGATCGCGCTCCTCGATGCGGTTGTACGTGGGCATCGAGCCGCGGCCGTTCCGGATCATGCCGAAGATGTAGCCGTCGGTGAACGCCTTGGCGCGGTCGGAGGTGAGCGGAAGCCCGATCATGCCGTACTTCGTGGCCACGCCGTCGCCCGCGCCGGTGTAGCCGTGGCATACCGAGCAGTTGATGGCGAAATACTTATGGCCGTTGGCAATCGACCGCGCGTCGGCGGGGACGGGATTCTTGATGCCCGCCATCGAGTCGATGGTGGCCGGAAGCTGCGCGCGGCTGTAGATAAAGCCGGGCGCCGCGGAGCCGTACACCGGCACCGACATCTGCGGGTTGCCCCGCGCCGGAATGGTGTCGGCCTCGCTCTGCCATGGATGCCAGCTCGGCTGGCGCTTGAAGTCGGTGAACCACGAGCAGCCGCTCAGCATGACCGCCGCGTAGGCGAACGCGGCCGCGCGCAGCACGTGGCGATGCAGCTTAGCGCTCACTCCGCACCTCCTCGGCGCCGTGCGCGCGGAGCAGCTCGGCGGCGGCGTCGGCGCGGTCGGGCGTGGTCTCCACCCAGACCCCGAAGTGGCCGCCGCTGAACCGGGGATCGTAGCCCACCGTGGCGGTGAGCCGCGGAATGCGCGAGTTGGCGAACATGCCGAAGACGGTGGCGAGGGAGCCGATGAGCACCATCACTTCGAACCCGAAGATCGTGTACGGCACCCAGGCGACGATCGCCTTGCCGCCCACGACGAGCGGCCAGTACCGCGAAACCCAGACCCAGATCCAGTAGCCGAAGGTGCACCCGAAGATGCCGCCGATGAGGGTCCAGCGGCGCACGTGGCTCTCGGGGCGCGCCAGCACCTCGTCGAATTCGTGGTGCGGCGTGGGCGTGTACACGGTGAGGTCGCCGAAGCGCTCCTTCTTGAGCGCCTCGACCGCGTGGACCGCTGCGTCCAGCTCGTGAAAAGCCGCGATGACGCCGGGCATCAGTGGGCCCCTCCTCCGGCGTGGCTCTTGGCCATGCGCGCCGGAATCAGTTCCTTGAATTCAGTCATGGCCATGGTGGGCATCTGCTTGATGAACAGCAGGAACCACATGAAGAACCACCCGAAGCTGCCGATCAGAATCCCCATGTCGACCCACGTCGGGCGATAGCCGCCCCACTGCCAGGGCTCGAACTCGTGGGAGAGCGTGGGGACGATGATCGTGAACCGCTCGAACCACATCCCGATGTTGATGAAGATCGACAGGATGAACAGCCAGGCCGGGTTGCGGCGCAGCTTCTGCGAGAACAGCGACATCGGGAGCACGCAGTTGCAGATCAGGATGATCCACTCCGCCCACCACCACTGCCCGAACGTGCGGTTCCACCAGTACTCCTGCTCGAAGCTCGTCCCGGCCAGATACCCCATCTGGAATTCCGTGAGGTACGCCAGCCCCACGACCATCGAGACGAAGAGGCACATCTTGGCCGCGGCGTCGAGATCGTTGAGCGTGATATAGTGCTCGAGCTTGAAGTACTTGCGCATGGGGATGACGATGGTGAACACCATCCCGAGGCCAGAGTAGATGGCGCCGGCCACGAAGTACGGCGGGAAGATCGTCTCGTGCCAGCCCGGCATGTTGGCCATCGCGAAGTCGAACGACACGACCGAGTGCACCGAGAGCACGAGCGGCGTGGCGAACGCGGCCAGGAACAGATACGCGCGGGCGAAGTGCCGCCATTCCTTGTCGGAGTTCCGCCAGCCCAGCGAGAGAGTGGCGAACAAACGCTTGCGGATGGGGTTCTTCTCCCGGTCGCGCATGATCGCGAAATCGGGGATGAGCCCGATGTACAGGAAGGTCGCCGAAACGGTGAGGTACGTGAGGATCGCGAACACGTCCCACACCAGCGGGCTCTTGGGGTTGGGCCAGATGAGCCGCCAGTTCGGATACGGAATCAGATAAAAGAACTTCCAGGGGCGCCCGAGGTGCAGAATGGGGAACAACCCCGCCGTCATGACCGCGAACACGGTCATCGCCTCGGACACGCGGTAGATGCTCGTTCTGAATCCCGCCCGGAAGAGATACAGAATGGCGGAGATCAGCGTGCCGGCATGGCCGATACCGACCCAGAAGACGAAGCTGACGATGTACACGCCCCACATGACCGGGGGCGCGTAGCCCGCGACGCCGAGGCCCGCGTAGATCTGATAGATCCACGACCCGGCCCCGATGAGCAGCGCGAGAATCGCCAGGGTGAGCAGCCCGAACCACGCCAGCGAGGGCCGCAGAGTATTGATGATCTCTTCGTCGACCTGCTCGTAGGTCTTGATCGCCGGGAAGTGCACATCCGCCGACGCGACGTTCGGCCGGAGTTCCTCGCCCGATGGGAAGGGCGCAGCAGTGGTCGCCATACCCGTGCCCTCCTCAGGCCTTGGACGCCGCAGCCGGCGTCGGATGATTGACCTTCTTCAAGTAGACCACCGCGGGATAGGTGTTGATTTCCTTGAATACGGTGTACGCCCGCTTGTCTTCGATGAGCTTGTTGACCGACCAGCGCTCGTCGGCCGCGTCGCCGAACGTGATGGCGCGCGACGGACAGGCCGCAGCGCACGCCGTCGTGAACTCGTCGGGGATCAGCTCCCGCTGCTCGAGCTTGGCGCGGTTCTCGGCCTCACGGATGCGCTGCACGCAGAAGCTGCACTTCTCCATGACGCCCTTGCCGCGGACGGTGACGTCGGGATTGAGCTGCCAGTTGAGCGGCTCGGGGAACGCGTACTGACGGCGGTCCGGCTCGCCGTACCCGAACCAGTTGAAGTAGCGCACCTTGTACGGGCAGTTGTTCGAGCAGTAGCGCGTGCCCACGCACCGGTTGTAGACCTGCACGTTGAGCCCGTCGGGCGAGTGGTACGTGGCGAACACCGGGCACACCGGCTCGCAGGGCGCGTTGCCGCACTGCTGGCACATCATCGGCACGAAGCGGCCCTCGAACTCCTCGCCGAACTTCGCGTCGTCGGCCCCCTCGAAGTAGCGCTCGAGGCGGATCCAGTTCATCTCGCGCCCGCGCACCACGTTGTACCCGGTCTTCTGCACCGCGTAGACGCTGGCGTTCTGCCAGTGCGCGCCCACGGTGGGGATGTTGTTCTCGGCGTAGCAGGCGGTGACGCACGCCGAGCAGCCGGTGCAGCGCGCCAGGTCGATGGTCATCGCCCAGCGGCGCTT
>JAGWRB010000172.1 GCA_028876725.1 Gemmatimonadota bacterium | reverse complement strand
GGCGCGCGATCCACCGCTGCTGCAGCGGCCGGTCGATGGGCTGCGCGTAATCGTTGAACGTGATCCCGAAATACCCGATGCGCGGATCCCACGCCCGCGGCTCGAAATGATCGTCCGGGAGCTGGATGAGCGACACGTGCTCGTGCAGCGTGATCGCCGAGCCGTCGGGCGCCATCCGGCTCACGATGGGGCCGGGCCGCCCGGCCGCCGCGAATGTGAGCGCCACGTCCACCTCGGTGTTCTTCGGGAACGCCTTGGTGAGGGGCGGATACACGGTCGAGCGATCGCGTGCCAGCGCGTAGTTCCCCTGCCGCGCGCGCTGCAGCGTCTCCGACACGTCGGTCCAGTCACGCACGAAGAAATCCGTCGCGTCCACGAGCAGGCGCCCGTTCTGCGCCGCCTCGAGCGGCAGGGCGGCCACGGTGCTCACCGGGAACGCCTCGGCCACCGTCCGGTCGTGCTCGGGATCGTTCGCCGCGCCGCGGAACCGCGTGTTCTCGAACACCACGAACACGTGCGCGCCGTGCCGCACGAAATTCACGATCTGCGTGCGTCCTCCCGCGCCACGGTCGATGCCGATCGGATTCGACCCGAGGCCAGTGGACTGCATCGTGAGCATGAGCGCCGGGAACGAATCGCGGGGCAGCTCGAGCAGGATGCGCCCGGTGGTGTCGTTCCAGTAGAACGGGATGAAGCCGTCGTGCCGGGTGTAGCCGGCGGTCTTGTCGGCGATGTTGGTGCCGACCGCGGCCGGGTGGGCGGGCGCTCCGGCACCGCCGGCGCCGGCCCCGCGCTGCGCGAGCGCGGGCGACGCCGAGGCGAGAAGCGTGAGCAGGACGGCGGAGAGTGTCGAACGCATGGTCCGTCGAGTGAAGGTGGGGATCGGCCCGCGCGCCCCCCCGATGGGCGGATGGCGCGGGCGCGGAACAGCCCCAACCTACGCCCGGGTACGGCGCTCCGCGACTCTCTCCGCGCCACGCCGCCGTTTTGGCCGCCTATATTGAATTGACGCGCGAGGCGCGGCGTCCGGCCGCGGCTCGCGCTCGTCCGCGACGCCAGGAGTTTCGATGGGCCATCCCGCAGCAGGACCGCGCACGCGGCCGGAGCACGACCCCGCGCCGGCGGAGGGCGCGCCGGCGCTCCGGGCGGACGCGGCATGGCTCACCGCCGATCGACTGGTCCAGGTGCGCGCGATCCTGCTCGCGCTGACGCTCGTGGTCGCCCTCGCGGTGTGGGTGCTCTACAGTCTGGGTTTCGAAGCGCGCGGGCTGCACCTGGCGGGCAAACTGCAGGCCGTGGGCGCGATGACGTGGGGCTACGCGCTCGTCCAGATCCTGGACCACCGGTTCTGGCACAGCCGCTTCGCGCGGCGTCGCCGCGCATCGCTTGGCATTCCGGAAAGTCTGTTCGGCTGGCTCCTGGGGCAGATGCTGGCCTGGTTCGGCATCGTGTACTACGCGCTCACCGAGAATCCGCACTGGTACGAGGCCGGCTTGGTCCTTCTGCTGCTCAGCTTCGTCGCCTTCCCCATCGATCGCGCGCCGGACGCGTAGGCCCCGCCCTGCGGGACACGCGTCTTCCGCCGGCCCCCGGACCGTATTAGCATAGGACGGTCACGCCGGAATTATTACAGTTTTCTCTTATCCCCGCGCCATGCTCAGCCAGTCTTCCCTCGCCTTCCTCAAGCGGCTGCTCGACACGCCCGGCCCCTCGGGCTACGAGTCGGCCGCGGCGCGCGCCTGGCGCGCCGAAGCGCAGACCTTCGCCGACGTCGTCCGCAGCGACGTCGCGGGCAACAGCTATGCCGAGGTGAATCCCGGCGGCAGCCCCACGATCCTGCTCGACGGCCACATCGACGAGATCGGACTCATCGTGCAGTACATCGATGACGACGGTTACGTCTACGTCTCGCCCATCGGCGGATGGGACCCCGAGGTGCTCGTCGGGCAGCGCATCCGGTTCCTTGGCGCCGCCGGGGACGTGATCGGCGTCGTGGGCAAGAAGCCCATTCACCTCATGAAATCGGCCGACCGCGAAAAGGCATCGAAGCTCACTGATTTCTGGGTGGACATCGGCGCCGCCGACCGCGCCGAGGCGGAGCAGCGGCTCTCCGTGGGCGACGCCGCCGTGGTCGACTCGCACTCGGTGGACTTTCCGAACAACCGCATCGTCTCGCGCTCGATCGACGACCGCATCGGCGCGTTCGCGGTGCTCGAAGCGCTGCGGCGCTACAAGGAACGGCCGGGCAAGGCACGCGTCGTCGCGGCGGCCAGCGCGCAGGAGGAAATCGCCTGGCACGGCGGCGGCGCGCTCATTGCCGCCAACAGCGTCGATCCGCAGATGGCCATCGTCGTCGACGTCACGTTCGCCACCGATCATCCGGGGCTCGAAAAGAAGGAGCTCGGGGACCACAAGCTCGGCAGCGGCCCCGTGCTCGTGCGCGGCGCGCTCATCTCACCGGTGGTGTTCGAGCTCCTGCGCGACGCGGCGCGGGCAAACGGGCTCCCGTTCACCGTGCACGCCGAGGGCCGGTCCACCTCCACCAACGCCGACGCCATCCATCTGGCGCGCGAGGGCGTGGCCACCGCGCTGGTGTCCATCCCCAATCGCTACATGCATTCGCCCAACGAGATGGTGAGTCTCACCGACGTGGATCACACGGCGGCGCTCATCGCCGAGGCGTGCCGCGGCGTGGACGACCGCACCGACTTCACGGCGCGCTAGAAAGTCCGCTGGTGCGCCGGTCCTTGCGGGACAGGCGCGCCACGGTGTCGCGCACTTCCTTGTCCTTGTCGGAGGCCAGCGCCTTGAGCGCGGCCTGCGCCGCGGGCGTGCGAACCTCCGCCAGGGCCTGCACCGCCGCCACGCGAAACGCCGTGGACTTCTTGCGGAAGAAGCCGCGCTCGGGTTCCGCGGCCCTGATCAGCCGCTCCACCGCCTCCGACGTGCCCACGCGCCCAAGCGCGAGCAGCATGGCGAGTTGCACGTCGCTGTCCTGCTCGGCGTCGATGGCGGTGATCAGCGTGGTGGCGGTCTTGGGATCGCGATGCGCCGCGATGGCGAACGCCGCCTGCATGCGCACCTGCGGCGAGTCATCGCGCACGGCTTCGCGCACCGCCTGCCGCGCGCTGTCGGAGCCGAGCTGCATGAGCGCGTTGGTCGCCGCGCGGCGCACCCGCTCGTCGTCGTGGCGCAGCAGCTTCACCAGCGCTCCCTCAGCCTCGGCGGCCTTCAGCTCGCCGAGCAGATCGGCCGCGTTCCGCGCCACGAACCACCGCGCGTCGCCCAGCATGTGCGCCAGCGCCGGTACGGTCGCAGACAGCGCCGTGAGCACGTCCACCAGCTCGCGCCGCGCCTCGGCCGTCGGCGCCTGCGTGACCTGCTCGATCACCGCTTCGGCGCCGTCCTGCCCCATGCGCGCGAGGGCCGTCACAAGGTCGCCGCGCCGCTCGGGGGCCGCCGTGAGCTGGCTGGCGACCGCCCGCAGCAGCAGCGGCTTCGCCAACCGCCGCAGCGCCATCACGTAGGCGCGCTTCTCGTCGCCTTCGGGCGCAAATGCCTCGCGTTCGATCACGCCCTGCAGCAGGTCCGCCACCACCAGCGGCTTCCCCTCACGCGCCGCCGTCTCGGCGAGCGTCACCACGTCGTCGAGCAGGCGAATCGTTTCCCCGGGCTCCCGGCTCTCGCGCAGGCGATCGAGCAGCGCCTCGGGGGAATCCTTCACGTTCCCGATCGACGAGAACTGGAAGAACATGCCACCCGCATCCTGCGACACGAGGCCTTGCACTGATGCTCGCGGCGGCTCCGGCGCCGCCTCGGGCGGCACGGCAGGCGCACCGGTCTCCGATGCCTGCGCGTCGGATTCTTCCGGCACGTGGGGCGGCGGCACCTCATCCGAAACGGTGCGCGTGGGCTCGAACCCCGCGACCGGCGCCGCGGCGTCTCCTTCACTCGCGCGCACGAACCGCAGCGTGGTCGCGCCGAGCTCGGCCAGGCGATCGTGCAGCGCGTCGGCGTCGGCATGCTCGGGGTCCGACTGGGCCAGCGCCCGCGCCAGGCCCAGCATCTCGCCGGCCGCCGGCTGCCGCTCGAATTCGATTTCCGCCAGCCGGCCCGCGCGCATGCGTTCGGCGACATCGAGCACGCCCGACAGCACGAGCGGCATCGGCTCGCCGTCGGCGTACAGCCCGCTCGGCGCGGCCCGCAGGCGCACCGCTCCCTGCTTCCCGATCGAGACCGCGGCGCGCAACGACATCTTCTGTTCGTCCACGTTGTCGCCGTCGTGAATGAGCAGCCAGACGAGACGCGCGAACAGCCGCGCAAAGGTTGTCGAATGGTCCATAGCGGGAAGGGCCCTGCCCGGCGTCGGGCGGGAGGTTGGATCGGTGCAAGTTAGGCAGGGGCCGAGGGCCCACGCCAGCAGTGCGCCGGGGGCGCCGGGAGTTGGTCCGCGTGTGGCACCACGGTAGACTTCCTCGCACCCCCACGCGGACGCATCATGCGAGTTCATCCGACAGTCTTCGCCCTCTGCGCGGCCGCGGCGGCCGCCTGCGGCTCCGGCCGCGTCACCACGGCCGCTGCGCCCATCGCGGCTCCCGATTCCGCGCGCATCCGAAGCGACATTACCTACCTGGCCAGCGACCGCCTCGAGGGCCGCCGGGCCGGGACGCCCGGCAACGACAGCGCCGCGGCGTACATCGCGCACCGGTACCGCGCGCTCGGATTAGCGGGCCTCACCCCGGTTTCGTATCTGCAGCCCTTCGTCGCCCGGCCGGCGGCGGGGCCGCACACGGCGCCGGAATCGCTTCCCACGCAGAACGTCGTTGCCATGCTCGCCGGCACCGATTCCGTGCTGCGCAATCAGTGGATCGTGATCGGCGCGCACTTCGACCACCTCGGGCGCTCGACCGAAGGCGCGCTCGACCCCGAGGCCGGCGACGCCATCCGCAACGGCGCCGACGACAATGCCTCGGGCACCGCGGCCGTGATGGAACTGGCGCGGCTCTTCGCCGCGGCGCCCACCCGGCGGTCGCTCATGTTCGTGAACTTCAGCGCCGAAGAAGAAGGGCTGCTCGGCTCGGCGTACTTCGTGGAGCACGCGCCGGTCAGCCTCGACAGCATCGACGCCATGGTGAACTTCGACATGGTGGGCCGGCTCAAGAACGACCGGCTCATCATCTATGGCGTCGCCACGGCCTCGGAATTCCCCGCGCTGCTCGACAGCGCCAACGGCGGCCTGGTGAAGATCTTCGGCCAGGGCGACGGATTCGGCCCCTCCGATCAATCGTCGTTCTATGCGAAGAACGTCCCGGTGCTGCACTTCTTCACCGATCTGCACGAGGACTACCACAAGGCCACCGACGACGCCGACAAAATCAATGCGTCCGGCGAGGCGACCGTAGTCGGCATCGCCGAGCGCGTGATTCGCGACCTGGGCGACCGTCCGGCACGCGTGACCTTCGTGCGCGTGCCTTCCAAGCCCACGGTGGCCGCGTCGAGCGAAGGGACCGACGTGTACTTCGGGTCCATTCCCGACATGGCCGCCGGGGACGTCGCGGGTGAACGGCTCACGGGCATCACCCCGGGGAGCCCGGCCGACAAGGCCGGCCTGAAGGCAGGCGACGTCGTGGTGGAGTTCGGCGGCATGCCGGTGACCGATCTGCAGACGTATTCGCAGGCGCTATATGCGCACCGCCCGGGCGACGTGGTGCCGGTCGTGGTGGTGCGCGACGGGCGGCGTCTCACGCTCACCGTCACGCTCGGACGGCGCGGCGGCTAGCGGGCCGCCGCTCCGCCGGCCGCGATCGCGCCGCGATGCTCCACGCCTGGTCGAGCGCCCGCTACGTGTTTCCCCTGCCGCCGGGACACCGCTTTCCGGTGGAGAAGTACGAGCGGCTCCGCCGGCGCGTGCTCGACGCCGGCGTGGTGGCTGTCGAGCATCTGCACGAGCCCGAGCGCGTGATGCTCGACGATCTCCTGCGCGTGCACACGGCCGAGTACGTCGAGCGCTTCGGCACCGGAACGCTCGACCCCGCGGCCATGCGGCGCATCGGCCTGCCCTGGTCGCCGGAGCTGGTGGAGCGCTCCTGGCGGGCCACGGGGGGCACGGCCGAGGCCGCCGCGTTCGCGCTCGACCACGGCGTGGCGATGAACCTCGCCGGAGGCACGCACCACGCGTTTCCCGATCACGGCGAGGGCTTCTGCGTGTTCAACGACGCGGCGGTGGCGATCCGCGCGTTGCAGGCCCGCGGACGGATCGCGCGCGCGGCAATCGTGGACCTCGACGTCCACCAGGGCAACGGCACGCACGCCGTGTTCGCGCACGACCCGTCGGTGTTCACGTTCAGCATGCACGGCGGACGCAACTATCCGTTTCACAAGGTGCCGGGCAGCCTCGATGTCGAACTCGACGACGGCACCGGCGACGACGTGTATCTCGATCGCCTGCAGGCCGCGCTCCCCGCGGCGCTGTCGCGCGCCCGGCCCGACCTTGTCGTGTATCTCGCTGGTGCCGATGTGCACGAGGGAGACCGCCTCGGCCGTCTGCGGCTCACGGCCGCCGGCATCGCGCGGCGAGACGTCCTGGTGCTCGAGCAGTGCCGCGAGGTGGGGATCCCCGTCGTCGTCACCATCGCGGGCGGCTACGGCCGCGACCTCGACGCCACCGTGTCGCTGCATGCGCAGACGGCGCGCATCGCCGCGCGCTTTGCCTGAGGCGAGTTGCAGAGCGCGGGTGAAGTCGGGCAACTCGCGCGGTTCTCGTTGGTTGTGACCCGCCACACAACGGGGTAAGATGCGCGATCTCATGCACTTGGTCCGAACCTCGGCGATGGCATCCGTCTTGCTTGAGAGTCATGCGGACAGGGGCCGGGCGCGCTCGCGCCCAGCCCCTTTGTTGCACCCCGGCCCTGGCGTCCTCTCGACGACGAGACGATGAACCTTCGCCCCTCGATCCCCGCGCCTCGCGTTTCCGGCACCACGACCGCGACGGACGTGCCGCTGTACTGGGCCGCGTATGGCCCGGCCGGCGGCGCGCGCGCGCTCGTGCTCCATGGCGGTCCGGGCGCCGATCACGCGTATCTGCTCCCGCAGATGCTCGAGTTGGCCCGGTCGCGGGATCTGGTGTTCTACGACCAGCGCGGCGGCGGCCGCTCGCGTGGCGACGGCCGCGCGCCGGTGACGTGGGAAACACACGTCGCCGACCTTGCGGCGCTCTCGGGCGAACTGGGATTCACCGGGACGACGCTCATCGGCTACTCGTGGGGCGGCCTGCTGGCGCTGCTCTATGCGGCGGGCGCCGCGCGCGATCCGGGAATTCCCGCACCGGCGCGTCTCGTCCTCATTGACCCCGCTCCCGTGACGCGGCAATTTCGGGAGCAGTTCGAAGCGGAGTTCGCCCGCCGGCAAGCCGCTCCGGCCGTCCAGGCCATGCGCGACGAACTGGCCGGTTCCGGGCTGCGTGAGCGGGATCCGGAGGCGTATCGGCAGCGCGCGTTCGAGCTCAGCGTGGCCGGATACTTTGCCGACCCGCGCGCGGCGCGGAACCTCACTCCGTTCCGGGTGGTAGGGCGGGTACAGCAATCGGTGTGGGAGAGTCTTGGCGACTACGATCTCGTGGCCGATGGACGGCTGTCGGCCATCCGGTGTCCGGCGCTGGTGGTGCACGGGCGGGAAGACCCGATCCCGCTTGCATCGTCCGAGGCCTGCGCGCGGGCGATGGGCGCCGATCTCGTGACGTTGGACCAATGCGGCCATGTGCCGTACGTTGAACAGCCGGCGGCGCTGTTTGCCGCCATCGAACGGTTTCTCGCATGACCGCGGGCCGCCCGCGCGTCGTTCCCGTCTTCTGACCATGTCGATCACCGACAGCATCATTCAGCCCTACATCACGACCATCGAGCCGGATGGGCACAAGCTGCACGTGTCCTGCCGCATCGCGTTCGACGGCATCGAGTACGTGGGGCGGCTCTGGTTCGCCGACGACGGGTGGGAAGACTCGGGGCTTCCCGACCGCGGCGCGCTGCCGGGGCGGTCGCACGACGAGGTCATCGCGCTCGCCAAGCGGCTGACGCCCACCGAGCTCACGCTGCGCTACCGGCGCGCGCTCGCCGAGAAACGCCGGTTCATGCAGCTCCGCAAGGCCACCGACGAGATCCTCACCAAGATCCGCTATCTCAACCAGGTGGCGATCTCGATGCGCGCGGGCCTGCTCGACGAAGAGGGCGCCACGCAGGAGATCGAGCTCACCGAGAAGCAGCTGCACGAGTGCGTCGACCGGCTGAAGCAGCATGCCGGCGTCGAGTCGTAAGCCGCGCCGCCGCGGCGCCCTGCGCGGCGCGGCGCGCGCGGCGCAGGCCCGCGAGGTGCTGAAGCGCCTGCTCGCCCAGTACCCCGACGCCCATTGCGCGCTGGATTTCCAGAATCCGTATCAACTGCTCGTGGCCACGATTCTCAGCGCCCAGTGCACCGACAAGCGCGTGAACATGGTCACGCCGGCGCTGTTCAAGAAGTATCCGAACGCCCGCGCCCTGGCCCGCGCGCGGCCGGAAGACGTCGAGGCGCTGATCAAGAGCACGGGCTTCTTCCGCAACAAGGCGCGGAGCCTCGTCGGCATGGCCCAGGCGGTCACCGAGCACCACGCCGGCGCCATCCCCGACTCGATGGACGCGCTCACCCACCTGCCCGGCGTGGGGCGCAAGACCGCCAACGTGATTCTCGGCAACGCGTTCGACCGGAACGAGGGGATCGTGGTCGACACCCACGTCACGCGGCTCGCCGACCGCCTTGGGCTGTCGAAAGCGAAGAGCGCCGAGAAGATCGAGGCGGAGCTGATGCCCCTCTTTCCGCGCGAGCGGTGGACCATCCTCTCGCACTTGCTCATCGAGCACGGACGCCGCGTGTGCGACGCGCGCAAACCCCGCTGCGCCGAGTGCGTGCTGGCCGACATCTGTCCGAGCGCGACCGCCGGACCTCCCGGTTTGCGCGGAACCGCCTAGTTTACTCCTCGCGAACGCCCTTCTTTCCTTTCGCCCGCAGACCCGTGAGCAAGACCGCTACGTTCGAGACCAACCGCGGCACCATCGTCGCGGAGCTGTACGACACGGAAGCCCCCAACACCGTGGCCAACTTCGAGAAGCTCGCCAACGCGGGCTTCTACGACGGTGTGAAGTTCCACCGCGTGATCCCCGACTTCGTGGTCCAGGGGGGCGATCCGCTCTCCCGTGACCTGCCGGCTGGCGACCCGCGCATCGGCACCGGCGGGCCCGGCTGGAAGATCAAGTGCGAGACCGCCGGCAATCCGCACACGCACCTGCTCGGCGCCCTGTCCATGGCGCACGCCGGCAAGGACACCGGTGGGAGCCAGTTCTTCATGGTGCTCAGCGAGGCGAACACGCGGCACCTGAACGGCGTGCATACCGTGTTCGGCCGTGTAACGCAGGGCCTGGACATCATGCAGAGCATCCGCCAGAACGACGTCATGAACACCGTGCGCGTCGCCTGACCGCACCACTCCCCGGAGCTTCCATGAGCGATTCCCACGATTCGCACGCCGGCGACATGAAGGCCGGCTTCCTCGGCCTGGTCATCGGCGCCGTCGTCATCTTCGCGATTCTGTTTTCCATCGTGAAGATCACGCACGCGCACTACGCGAACGAAAAGCCCGCCGCGGCCCAGTCCGCCGGCTGAGTCGCGGAGCCGGCGGCTGTCGCCCGGGGCCGGGCGCGGGCATACTTAGCCGACCGACCTTCACCGAGCCCGCGTTCCATGTCCGAATTGCCCTCCCGCGCCGAAGCCCTCGCCCTCGTGCACGAGTACACCGAGAGCGAGTCCCTGCGTAAACATATGCTGGCCGTCGAGGCGGCCATGCGCGCCTACGCCGTGAAATTCGGCGAGGATCCGGAGCGCTGGGGGCTGGCCGGGCTCGTGCACGATTTCGACTACGAGCGCTATCCCAACGCCGCGCACTCGGCCACCGAAGAACATCCGGCGCACGGCGTGGACGTCCTCCGCGCCCGCGGGTGGCCCGACGACGTGCTCCAGGCCATTCTGGGACACGCCACGTACTGCAACGTGCCGCGCGAAACGCCGATGGCACGGACGCTGTTCGCCGTCGACGAACTGACCGGGCTCATCACCGCCACCGCGCTCGTGAAGCCCTCCCGCAGCGTCCACGACGTGGACGCGCGCTCCGTCCGAAAAAAGATGAAGGACAAAGCATTCGCCCGGGGCGTGAGCCGCGAAGACGTGACCCTCGGCGCCCAGGAGTTGGGCGTGGATCTCGACGAGCACATTCAGTTCGTGATCGACGCCATGCGCCAGGTGGCCCCCGAGTTGGGGCTGGCCGGCGCGCCCGCCGGTCCCTGACCGATGTTCAACGCCCCCCGGGCGCCCCGCGTACATCGATGTGAACAGCGTTGGGACGCCCATGACCGCAGCGATCGCTCCAATTCGCCCACAGATGAGGGCGCCGGTGGCTGAAGTGGAACGGCCGGAGCGGGACTACGTGCTGGCGGCCCAACACGGCGACCAGGAAGCGTTTGCGGTGCTCGTGCGGCTCCATCAGCGCCGGGCGTATGCGGTGGCTCGGGCCATCGTGGTGACGCACGAAGATGCCGAGGACGCCGTGCAGGAAGGGTTCCTGCACGCGTATCGGGCGCTGGACCGGTTTCTGCCGGACCAGCCGTTCGGAGCATGGCTGTACCGCATCATGGCGAATTCGGCGCTCGATCTCGTGCGGCGCCGCAAGGTCCGCGATGCGGAGGAGTTGACCGACACGGTCGCGATGCCGTTTCGCGACCCGGGGGAGGCCGACGAGTTGCGGATCCGCCTGTCGGAGGCCATCGGCCACCTCACGGAGCGGCAGCGGTCGGTGATCGTGTTGCACGATGTCGAAGGATTCACGCACGGCGAGATCGGCCAGATGCTCGGCATCCCCGAGGGCACGGCCCGGTCGGACCTGCACCATGCCCGCGCCACGCTGCGCGGGCTTCTGCGAGACGTACGGAGTGATCTATGAGCGACCTGCGACTGGTACGTGGACACGAGGAGGACGAGGTCACGCGCGGACTGCGCGGGCTGTACGCCGCCCCGAGTGACGAGGCGTACTGGAGCGAGCTCGAGGCGCGGATCATGCACCGCATCGCGAGCGTGGAGCTCGGCTGGTGGGCAGAGCTCGACTCCTGGACGCGGCCGGCGCTGCTCGCCGCCGCGGCGCTCATTCTCGCGTGCACGGCGGCGCTGTTCCGCGCCCACGAGGTGGATCGGGCCACCGCCTACGACGCCCTGCTGGCGCCGGTGCCCGGGCCCACCGAGGCCGTCGCGCGCCCGATGCTCCAGGACCAGCGCGACGGCACCGTGCGCTACGTTCTTTCCCGCGACTGAGGCCCGGCAACGATGCAACGGCCCAAACAGCAGGCCATGCTCTTCCTCCTCGGCGCGGTGCTCGTGGGCGGCGTGCTCGGGTTCTCGGCCGATCGCGTGATGCAGCGCCGGCCGCACTCCTGGGCGGAACGGACCACGATGTACGATGACATCGGGCTGAACGCGACGCAGCGCGTCGCCGCCGACTCGATCTGGGACGCCACCAACTGCGCCCTGTTGCAGGTGGCCGCCCCGCTTCACCCGGTCATGGACTCCATCCGTCTCGAGGGACGCCGGCGGTTCCGCGCGCTCCTGACGCCGGATCAGCTGGCGCGTTTCGTGGCCCGGCTCCAGGCCGACTCGACGCGCCGCGCCCGCGCGGATTCCGCGCGCCGCGCGCGCGGCGACTCCACGCACCGCCGCGGCCGAAACACCAACTCGACACAGGACGCCTGCAAACGATGAAGAAGTTCTGGTTGCTGGCGGTGCTGCCCGCCGCGCTCGGCGCGCAGCAGCCCGCCGATTCGCTCCATCCAATTACGCTAAAAGAAGCGATCCGGCTCGCGACCACCAACGCGCCCGCGGCCATTGCGGCCGAGGGCCAGGTGCGCACGGCGAACGCCGGGGTGACGTCGGCCTACGCGGCGTTCGTTCCCAACCTCTCGTGGAGCATGGGCCAGCGACAGGCCACGGGCGTCGCGCAGAACCCGAATGGGCAGATCGTCAACATCGTGAAGCCGTGGACGTTCAGCACCGGACTCACGTCCCGCCTCACGCTGTTCGACGGCGGCCGGATGTTCGACAACATCCGCACCGCCAAGGCGTCGGTGCACAGCGCCGAAGCCAATGAGGTGGCGCAGCGGTACGCCGTCGCCCTCAACGTGAAGACGCAGTACTACAACATCCTCGCCGCCGAAGAGTCGGAGTCGGCCGCGCGGGCCCAGCTCAAGCAGGCCGAGGAGCAGCTCAAGGTGTCGGTGGCCAAGTACACGGCCGGCGCCGCTACACGCTCCGATTCGCTGCGCTCGGCCATTCAGGTGAGCAACGCGCGCCTCGCCCTCCTCACGGCGCAGAGCAACGTCAAGGTAGCCAGCGCCGCGCTCACGCGTCTCGTCGGCACCCAGTACCTCGTCACGGCGACGCCGTCGGACACGCTCGACCAGTCGCTGACGACGGTGGACAGCACCCAGCTGGCGCATCTCGCCGCGGATGGCCCCGGCGTTCGCAACGCGGAAGCCTCGCTGGCCACCGCGCGCGCGTCCAAATCCGCCGCGTTTTCCTCGTACCTGCCGTCGGTCTCCATCTCGTACAGCCGCAGCGGCTCGGGCGACGACAAGTACTACGGCATCGGCGGCGGCAGCCTCAGCTACGGCAAGACGCTGTCGCTGAATCTGAGCTACAACATCTTCGACAACTGGTCGCGCGAACAGAGCAACGCCGTGGCCGACGTGAACGTCGTCAACGCGCGCGCCAACCTGCGCGACGCCCAGCTCGCCGCGCAGCAGAGCGTGGTGCAATACGTCGCCAACATCCAGACGCTTGAAGAGCAGATCAAGATCCAGGAGCAGTCCATCGCCGCCGCGGAAGAAGACCTGCGCGTGCAGGAACAGCGGTACGCCGTCGGCGCCTCGACCCTGCTCGACGTGCTGACCTCGCAGACCGCGCTCAACCAGGCGCGCGTGCAGCTCATCCAGTACCGGCTCAACTACCGCACCACCAAGGCGCAAATCGAACAACTCATCGGCCGCGATCTGCAGTAGCGCGCGGAACATCCGAATCGCCCTCACGCTGGCCGGACGCAGTCGCGTCCGGCCAGCGTTTTGCGTTCCCCCGCCGTACTAGGGCTGGCTGTTTCGCGATAACCGATTCAAGGAATGGGCTCGTGACCAAGATTCTCCCCCTGATCGCCCTCACGGTCCTTGCCGGATGCAGCACCGGACGCAACAAACGGGCGCCCGTGCAGACGCAGGCCGTCCAGCGGCGCGACATCGTCGTGACCGCCGAGGCCAACGGCGCCATCGAACCCATCGTCGTCGTCGACGTGCGGTCCAAGGCCTCGGGCATGATCACCGCCATGCCCGTCGAGACGGGCACCTACGTGAAGCCCGGCGATCTGCTGGCGCAGATCGACACGCAGACCGTCCAGAAGCAGTTCCGCCAGGCCGCCGCCGACCTGAATTCGGCGCAGGCCCAGCTCGACGTCGCCGCCGCGCAGAAGCAGCGCAGCGACGAGATGCTCGCCGCCAAGGTGATCACGCCGCAGGAAAACGAGCAGGCCCGCCTCGCGTATGAGAGCGCGCAGGCCACCGTCGTGCGCCAGCAGGCCAACCTCGACATCGCCAAGCAGGCGCTCGAAGACGCCACCGTGCAGGCCGTCACCGCCGGCACGATCATCGAGAAGGACGTCTCCGTGGGGCAGATCATCCAGTCGGGCACGAACTCGGTGAGCGGCGGCACCACACTGCTCAAGATGGCCGACCTCACGCACGTCCGGATGCGCGCGTACTTCAACGAAACCGACATCGGCAACATCCGCGCCGGCGAGCCCGCCACCGTCTCCGTCGATGCGTTCCCCGACCGGCGGTTCGAGGGCAAGGTCGAGAAGATCGAGCCGCAGGCCGTCGTCCAGCAGGGCGTGACCATGTTCCCGGTGCTCGTGAACCTCGAGAACTTCGACGGCGCGCTCCGGCCCGGCATGAACGGCGAGGTCTCGGCGCTCGTCGACCAGCGCGTGGGCGTGATCGCCGTGCCCAACGACGCGCTCAAGACCACGCGCGAGGGCATCACGGTGGCGTCGCTCCTCGGCCTCGATCCCGACAGCGTGCAGGCGCAGATCCGCGCGCAGATGAGCGGCGGGTTCGGCGGCGGGGGGGGCCGGCGCGGCGGACGCCGCGGCCGTAACGGAGCGAACGGCGGCGGCGCCGGCGCTCGTGGCGCCTCCGCGACGCCGGACGCGCCGAGCATCGCCACGTTCATGCTCGCGTCGTTCGATCCGCAACTGCAGGACCGCCAGGGCGGCCGGCGCGGCGGCTTCCAGCAGGTGGAGGTGACCGACAGGGACTGCGCCGCCATCGACGCCGCCTATAAGAAATTTCCGAAACAGAAAGCCAGGCTCGATTCTCTCATGGTCAAGATGCGCAACCCCGACGCCGACCGGCGCGCGCTCATGCAGGAGGCCCAGCCGCTGTACGAGGCGATGGGCGTCGATCGCGCGAAAGCCGGCGCCTGCCGCCGCCGCGCGATGACGGCGCCGGACGGCGCCAACGCCGGACCGGCCGCGAGCGCGTCCAGCGGTGCCCGGGGAAGCACGCGGGGTGGCATGACCGTCGGCGGCAGCGAGCAGGGGATGACCGTGCGCCCGCGCACCGGACTCGTGTTCGTGGCCGACAGCACCACCTACCGGCCGCGCGTGGTGATCTTGGGGCAGAGCAACTTCGACTACACCGAGGTGCTCAGCGGGCTCCAGGAAGGCGAGCAGGTCGTGATGCTCAACGTGCTGGCCATCCAGGCCCAGCGCCAGCAGCAGCAGGACCGCTTCCGCCAGAACCAGGCCTCGCCGCTCGGCGGCGGCGGCCGCGGCCGCGGGTTCTGAGCGGAGGCCCCATGCTCATCAGCGAAATCGTCAGCGTCGCCCTCGGCGCCCTGCGCGCCAACAAGCTCCGCTCCCTGCTCACGATGCTCGGCATCGTGATCGGCGTCGCGGCCGTGATCGCCATGGTGGCGCTCGGGAGCGGCGCGCAGCAGGCGGTGAAGGATCGCATCGCGTCGCTTGGCACCACCCTGCTCAGCGTGAGTCCGGGGTTCCAGCGCGGCTTCGGCGTCGCCGTGGCCGGCCAGCGCCGGCGCATGACCATTGAAGATGCGCAGGCGCTCGACGATCCCGAGAACCTGCCCGATGTGATCGCCGTCGAGCCGGAGATGCAGAAGAGCGCGCAGGTGACGTGGACGAACCAGAACACGAATACGTCGATCATCGGCACCGCGGCGAACTATCTCACCGTGCGCAACTACAAGCTCGCGGCGGGGCGGATGTTCACGGAAGCGGAGGATCGCGGCCAGCGACGCGTGGCCGTCGTGGGGCCGACGGTGACGCAGAACCTCGGGCTGAGCACCCCCGACGCCCTCGTCGGCGAGGACATCCGCATCGGCGGCATGCTCTTCAACGTCATCGGCATCACCGAGCCCAAGGGCCAGGGCAGCACGTTCGGCGACCCCGACGACCAGATCCTGATCCCGATCACGACCGGGCGCTATCGCGTCTTCGGCACCAACTGGGTGCGGTCGATCAACGTGCTCGCGTCGAGCGAGGACAACATCCCGCTGGCGATGGCGGAGATCCAGAAGGCGCTGCGGCGGCAGCACCGGCTGCGCCCCAGCGATCCCGACGATTTCCAGATCCGGAGCCAGACCGACTTTCTCACGACCACCGCCGAGACGACGCAGGTGTTCACCTTTCTGCTGGCGGGCATCGCCGGCGTGAGTCTGCTCGTCGGCGGCATCGGGATCATGAACATCATGCTGGTGTCGGTTACGGAACGCACGCGCGAGATCGGCATTCGCAAGGCGCTCGGTGCCACGCGCTGGAACATCCTGCTGCAGTTCCTGATCGAGGCGGTGGTGTTGTGCTGCCTGGGGGGCATCGTGGGAATCGCGCTGGGGGCCGCGGGGGCCAAGCTCATGAGCCAGACCGCGGGGTGGAGCACGCAGATCTCGATGACGGCGGTGTTGATCGCGTTCGGCTTCTCGGCGGTGGTGGGGGTGTTGTTCGGCGTGTGGCCTGCGCGCCGGGCGTCGGTGATGGATCCGATCGTGGCGCTGAGATACGAATGACGGCAGTGGGCAGTGGGCGGTAGACCGCTAACGGCCAACTGCCTACTGGCGACTGTCGTCTGTTGACACGACATATCTCACGATATATCGTACTATCGTCAACGATATATCTTCGCTATGTCGCGAAGGAGGGAACGTATGCACGATCACTGCTGCGGTGGGCATCGACGGGCCCGGTGGGACTGGGATGCGTTCACGGGCGGATTCTGGGGCGGCGGGCCTCGCGGGCGCCACTTCCGGGGCCGCATGGGGCGAATGTTCGAGCAGGGGGATCTCAAGTACGTGATCCTGCAGCTCATCGACGAAAAGCCGCGCCATGGTTACGACATCATCAAGGCACTAGAAGAGAAATCCCAGGGCGCGTACTCCCCGAGCCCTGGAACGGTCTACCCCACCCTCACCATGCTCGAAGAAATGGGGTACATCCGGTCCACCGCCGAGGATGGCGGCAAGAAGGTCTACGAGATCACACCCGAGGGGAAGCAGTACCTCCAGGAGAATTCGAGCACCGTCGAGTCGATCTTCGAGCGCATCTCCGATGCCGTGGAGCCGTTCTTCAGCTCCTCGATGGGCGAGGTCCGCGGCGCCATGCGCCACCTGGCCCGTTCCGCGCTCGGAACGGCCATGAAGCACGCCGACAACAAGGACGTGCTCGCCAGGATCGCCCAGGTGCTCGAGCGCGCCGCCACGGAGATCGATGGGATCACCCCCTGACGTGCTGGACGCGCCCTGACGGGGTGCTAGATTGAAGGACGGGCCGCGACCCCTTCGCGGCCCGTTTGCTTTTTGCGGGGATCCGGCCGGCATCGAATGGCGCTCGGCCACCTCGGGTTTCAACCGTCTGTCCATGTCCGCTGAGCCATCTCGCTCGGAGGTTCCCGCAGCCGATCCGTCGGCCTCGGGGTCGAGCGGATTCCACAGTGCCGTGCCCCGCGAGCGGGAGCACGTCGAAGCGAGCCCCACCGGCAAACGGCTGGCCTTCCTCTCCCTGGCGGCCCTGGGCGTGGTGTTCGGCGACATCGGCACCAGCCCCCTGTACTCCATCAAGGAGTGCTTCCGCCCCGAGTACGGCATCGAGCCGGTTCGCCAGAACGTCTACGGGGTGTTGTCGCTCATCGTCTGGGCGCTGATCCTCGTGGTGTGCGTGAAGTACCTCGTCTTCATCATGCGCGCTGACAACCGCGGCGAGGGGGGCATCCTGGCGCTCCTCGCCCTGCTCATGCAGGACGGGAAGGCCGCTTCGGGCTCCAAGCGGCGCTATGTCCTGGTCGTGCTGGGGATCTTCGGCGCCGCGCTCCTCTACGGCGACGGGATGATCACCCCCGCGATCTCGGTCCTCGGCGCCATGGAAGGCCTCCAGATCGCCGCCCCGAATCTGCACGAAGCGACGGTGGTCATCTCGACGGTGATCATCCTGTTCGCGCTGTTCGCCCTGCAGAAGCACGGCACGTCGCGCGTGGGCGGGCTCTTCGGCCCGATCATGATGGTGTGGTTCGTCAGCATCGGCGCGCTCGGCATCGCCGAAATCGTGCGGGCGCCGGCCATACTGCAGGCCATCAACCCGTGGTGGGGCATCGCGTTCTTCGTTCAGCACGGGACGGCGGCCTTCCTGCTGCTCGGCGCCGTGGTGCTCGTGGTCACCGGTTCCGAGGCGCTGTACGCCGACATGGGCCACTTCGGAAAGCGCCCCATCCGTCTGGCGTGGTTCGGCTTCGTGTTCCCGGCGCTGCTGCTCAATTACTTCGGGCAGGGCGCCATCCTGCTGCGCGATCCGTCGGCCGTGGCGAATCCGTTCTACCTCCTGGCGCCGCGCGTGCTGCTGTACCCGCTGCTGATCATCGCCACACTGGCCGCCATCGTGGCCTCACAGGCGCTGATCTCGGGCGCTTTCTCGCTCATGCAGCAGAGCGTGCAGCTCGGGTACTCGCCGCGCGTCACCATCGTCCACACGTCGAGCCGCGAGGCCGGGCAGATCTTCATTCCCGAAGTGAACGACGTGCTGCGCATCGGCACGATCGTGATCGTGCTCGCATTCAAGACGACGTCCAACCTGAGCGCGGCGTACGGCATCGCCGTCACGGGGACGATGGTGATCACGTCGCTGCTCTTCTACTCGGTGGCGCGCTCGCGCTTCCAGTGGTCGATGCTGAAGGCGGCCCTGGTAACCGGCGGCTTTCTGATCGTGGACGTCGGGCTGATGGCGGCGAACCTGGTGAAGATCGAGTATGGCGGCTGGGTGCCGATCGCCATCGCGGTGTCGATCTTCGCGCTGATGAGCACCTGGAAGCGCGGGCGCATCATGCTGAACCGCGTGCTGCACTCCGGCGCGCTGCCGCTCGACGTGTTCCTCGACGACGTGGCGCGGCGCAAGCCCACGCGCGTGCCGGGCACGGCCGTGTTCATGTCGTCGTCGCCGAAGGGCGTGCCCGTCGTGCTGCTGCACCACGTCAAGCACAACAAGGTGCTGCACGACCAGGTGGTGCTGATGTCGATCCTCACGCTGGAAGTGCCCGAGGTCGACCCCGCCGACCGCGTCACGCTGGAGAAGTTCGAGGAAGGGTTCTGGCGGCTCACGGCGCGCTACGGCTTCATGCAGACCCCCGACGTGCCCGACGTGCTGAACCGCGCGCGGACGATGGGGCTTCGGGCAAAGGCGCTCGACACCACGTTCTATCTCGGGCGCGAGCGGATCATCGTGCTGGGCAAGGGGGAGAAGCGCGTGGGCCGCGGCCCGGCGCCCGACGCGGACGAGGGGCCGGTGCTCCAGATGGCCCGCTGGCGCAAGAAGCTGTTCGTGGTGATGTCCCGCAACGCGCGCTCGGCCACCGAGTTCTTCAACATTCCGCCGAATCGCGTGGTGGAGTTGGGGGCGCAGGTCGAGTTCTGAGTCGGAGAGGACCGCGCGCGAGGAAGGCCCGGTGCGCGCCCCTCTTCCGTTTCCGCGGTCCGGAGCGCAAATCAGGAGCGCGTCAGTCCCGCCTGCTGCACCCCCTCCCGCTCCCTGCCCCACCGGAGAGACTCTCCCATGTCGGCCCACCGCATTCCCCTCCGTGCGCGACTCGCGCACGCCGGCCTCGCGCTGCTGCTCGTTGCCGGATCCGCCGCCGGCGCGGCGGCGCAGCACGCCCACGGCAACCGCGCCAACTGGGCGCTCGCCAACAAGTTCACCCCCGAAGCGCTGCGCCCCGTGCTGTACAGCTCGTCGGTCCAGCCGCACTGGATCGGGAAGACCGATTCCATGTGGTACAACTGGAAGGACCACACGGGCTCGTCCTTCTACCTCGTCGTGCCGTCGCTCAAGGTCAAGCGGCCGCTGTTCGACCAGGTGAAGCTGGCCGCGGCGCTCACCGCGGCGTCGGGCCACGCGTACGAGGCGTACAACCTGCCCTTCACCTCGGTGGACTTCGGCAAGGATCACAAGACGTTCGGCTTCAACGCCGACAGCGCGCACTGGGAGTGGAACCTGGTCACCGAGACGCTCACCAAGACCGGGAAGCCGGTGCGGGAGAGCGCCGGCGACGGCGGCGGACGCGGCGGCTTCTTCGGCGGCGGCGGAGACTTCCGCAACTTCTCCCCCGACAGCACGCACTACGTGTTCGCGCGCAACGACAACCTGTTCATCGTCGACACGACGACCAAGGACACGACCCAGATTTCCTTCGACGGCGAGCGCAAGCGCAGCTTCGGCCGCGTCGACACGGCCATGGTCGAGTTGAACGAGCGCGGCCGTGCGGGCGGCGCCGGACGCGGGGGCCGCGGCGAGTTCAACAATCCGCTCGATCCCCGCCAGCGCGCCCGCGTCATCTGGTCGCGCGATTCCAAGGCGTTCGCCGTCGTCCGCCAGGACGAGCGCAAGGTCAAGGATCTCTATCTCGTGGACAACCTGGCGCAGCCGCGCCCCACGCTGATGCAGTATCCGTACGCCATGCCGGGCGAAACGAACGTGGCGATCCAGGAACTCTACACGTACAAGGTGGGCGACAAGCAGATCACGCCGCTCGACGTGAGCAAGTACCAGGATCAACGCATCATGAACATCGTGTGGCCCGACGCCGGCCACAGTGTGCTGAGCCTGGTGCGCCGCGATCGCACGCAGCGCGACCTCGAGATGATCGACGTCAACATCGACACGCATGCCGTGAAGACGATTCTCACCGAGCACAGCGGGTGGGGCGGCCTGCAGACGCAGGACCCGCGCTACGTCACGGCCGGCGGCGACTTCATCTGGTGGTCCGACAGCACCGGCTGGGGGCACTACTACCTGTACTCGCACGACGGCAAGCTCAAGGGCGCGCTGGGTACGGGGCCGTGGCGCGCCGAGGAGTTGGTGAAGGTCGACAGCGTGCACCGCGTGGCGTGGATGACGGGCGTGGGCCGTGAAGACGCCGAGGACCCGTACTACCACCATCTCTACCGCGTGAACCTCGACGGCACCGGGCTCACGCTCATCGACGCGGGCGACGCCACGCACAATTCCGACATCTCGCCCGACGACAAGTTCGACGTCGACAACTACTCGCGCATCAACCTCGAGCCGCACGCCGTGATCCGCGACGCCGCCACCGGCAAGACGGTCATGGATCTCGAGACGACGGACATCTCGGGGCTCAAGGCCCTCGGGTGGAAGCCGCCCGAGCCGTTCGTGACGAAGGCCGAGGACGGCGTGACGAACATCTGGGGCGAGATGTGGAAGCCGTTCGACTTCGACAGCACGAAGCAGTACCCGATCATCACCTACACGTATCCCGGACCGCAGACGGAATCGGTGGTGTTCAACTTCTCGCCGGCGGCGCAGCAGCAGCGGCTGGCCCAGCTCGGCTTCATCGTCGTGACCTTCGGCAACCGCGGCGGCAGCCCCGAGCGCTCGCGCTGGTACGACACCTTCGGATACCTCAACCTCCGCGACTACGGCCTGGCCGACAAGAAGTACGTGATCCAGGAGCTGGCCAACGAGCATCCGTACATCGACGTCAACCGGGTGGGCATCTACGGTCACTCGGGCGGCGGCTTCCAGACCGCGGCGGCGATGCTCATGCCCCCGTACAACGACTTCTTCAAGGTGGGCGTGAGCGAGTCGGGCAACCACGACAACAACATCTACAACCAGACCTGGAGCGAGCAGTATCACGGGCTGCGC
>JAGWRB010000171.1 GCA_028876725.1 Gemmatimonadota bacterium | reverse complement strand
TAGTCGGCCGTGCGGTGCATGTCGCGCGTGCGGATCTGCACCTCGTACAGCTGGCGCCCGGGACCGAACACCGTGGTGTGCAGCGACTGGTACCCGTTCGATTTCGGCTGGGCGATGTAGTCCTTGATCCGCTCCTGCACCGGCGTCCAGCCGTCGTGGATGATGCCCAGCGCGTGGTAGCACTCCGGGACCGTGTTGACGAGCACGCGAATGGCCAGGAGGTCATAAATCTCCTCGTATGGCTTCTGCCGCTGGCTCATCTTCTTGTAAATCGACCACAGGTGCTTGGGCCGCCCGGTGACCTCGGCGTTGGCGATGCCGGCCGCGGTCAGCGCCCGCTCGAGCGGCTCCTTGAACTGATTGATGAGCTGCTCCCGCTCCCCCCGCTTCTGCGCCACCTTCTTGGCCAGCGTGCGGTAGCTCTCCGGCTCCAGGTGCTTGAACGCCAGATCCTCGAGCTCCCACCGCATCTTCGCCATACCGAACCGGTGCGCCAGCGGCGCGTAGAGATCGCGCGTCTCCTGCGCGATGCGCCGCCGCTTCTCCGGCGGCAGCCACTCCAGCGTGCGCATGTTGTGCAGCCGGTCGGCGAGCTTGATGATGATCACCCGCGCGTCCTTGGCGATCGACAGCAGGAGCTTGCGGTAGTTCTCGACCTGCCGCTCCTCGGTCGACGCCCCGGTGGGCAGCTTGGCGATCTTCGTCATGCCGTCCACGATGCCGGCGACCTCGGGGCCGAACTCCCGCTCGACGTCGGCCACGGTGATCTTCGTGTCCTCCACGACGTCGTGCATCAGCCCACTGGCCACGGTCGCCGAATCGAGCTGGAGATCGGCGAGGATCTTCGCCACCTCCACGCAGTGCGTGACGTACGGCTCGCCCGAATTGCGCACCTGCCCCGCGTGCGCCTCGGCGCTGAACTGATAGGCGCGCGCCAGCAGGTCGCGATCCAGCCGGTCGTGCGCCGGCACGTCGCCGTCCGGCCACCCCGGAATCACCTCGCGCAGCGCGGTCGCGCTCACAGCAGCCCCGCCTCGGCGAAACTCGTATACCGCCCCCGCCCGATGATCACGTGATCGTGCACCGGAATGTCGAGCAGCCGCCCGGCGGCCACGAGCTGGTCGGTCACCGCGCGATCATCGGGCGACGGCATGGGGTCGCCGCTCGGATGATTGTGCACCAGAATGACCGACGCCGCGCGCTCCGCGATCGCCTCGCGAAACACCTCGCGCGGATGCACGAGCGACGAATTCAGAATGCCGCGCGTGATCGTCACGTCCCGTTCCAACCGGTGCTGCGCATCCAGTACCGCCACGTGAAACTCCTCGACCGGCAGGTCTTCCAATCGCGGGGCGAACACCGCCACCACGTCCCGGGGCGACCGCACCGGCGCCCCATCCTCGCGCGCCTCGGCGGCCATCCGGCGTCCCAGCTCCAGCGACGCGTGAATGGTCACGGCGCGCACCACTCCTACCCCTTCCACCGCGCGGAGAGCCGCGACCGGCTGCATGGCCATGCGCCGGAGCGAACCGCCGGCCGCGGCCAGCACATCCTCGCCCAGCCGCAGCGCCGACCGTCCCGAGCCCCCGGCCCCGAGGACGATGGCCAGGAGTTCGGAAGACGACAGCGACCGCGCCCCGAGATGCAACAGCCGCTCCCGGGGCCGTTCGGACGGGGGCAACTCATGAATAGTTAGCGTGCGAGGGGTGACCTGGCTAGACATCTGACGTTTCCTCCGGCGTGCGGGCAACGGAAATCGTTGCGCACGCGAACGATGCATCAGATGACCGGCGCCGCCGGCATCGAAATCCCGCCGGTGGGGCCGCTTCGGGCCCGCGGCGGTCAGCCCCGCCGAGCGCGGGGCGCGCGACGGCGGGTCAGGCCGTCGCGCCGTGGCACTTCTTGAACTTCTTCCCCGACCCGCACGGACACGGATCGTTGCGCCCCACGTTGGACCAGTCGGTCGCGCCGGCGGCCGTCGCCGCCCCCTGGTTCAAGGCGCGCGTGCGGCCGGCGCCCACCACCATCGCCTCACCCTGCACGGGAGCCGGGGCGGCCGGCGCGGGAGCGGCGGCATGCGCCGGTTCCGCCTCGGCGGGCTCCGCGACCGCTGCCTCGTCCTCGGCGACGTCCTCGAGCACGCCGAGCGCGTTGTACCGCTTCTTCGGCCTGGCCGGGCTCTGCGCCGGCGACGGAGGTGGCGCGCCAGGCGCCGGCGTGAACGTAATCTGCGCGCGCAGGAAGCGCTCGGCGAACGTCGTGTAGATGTCGTTCATCAGGTCCACGAACATCGAGTACGCCTCCTCCTTGTACTCGATGAGCGGGTCCTTCTGGCCCCATGACCGGTAGTGGATCGAGTTCCGCAGCTGGTCGAGATCATAGAGGTGATCCTTCCACTTCTCGTCCAGGACGTTCAGCATCACCAGCGACAGCAGGCGATCGGCGAACCCGCCCTGCTCGTCCTTGTACTGGTTGAGGCTCTCGATCTTGGCGTCGAACGCCTTGCGGCCGGCGGCCGACGCGGCGCGCGCCGCGTCCTCCACCGTCGTCGCGCGAATGTTCGGATCGTCGAGCTCCGGCACCGACAGCAGGTAGTGCATGAGCAGATTCTGCTGGAGGAGCGGGATGTCCCAGTCCTCGGCGCGCTCGTAGTCGGCCAGCTCGGTTTCGACGCGCGTGCCGATGGCGCGCTCCACCATCTGCAGGGCCTCGCCCTTCAGCTCCTCTCCGCCCTCCAGCGCGAACGAGCGCAGCGAGTAGATCACCTCGCGCTGCTGGTTCATCACGTCGTCGTACTCGAGGAGGCGTTTGCGCGACTGGAAGTGCTGCAGCTCGACGCGCTTCTGCGCCTGCTCGATGGAGCGCGTGATGAGCGGGTGCGTGAGCACCTCGCCCTCCTGCGCGCCGAGGCGGTCCATGAGGCGGGCGATCCGGTCGGAGCCGAACAGCCGCATCAGGTCGTCTTCGAGCGAGAGGAAGAACTGCGACGAGCCGGGGTCGCCCTGGCGGCCGGCGCGGCCGCGGAGCTGCCGGTCGATGCGGCGCGACTCGTGGCGCTCGGAGCCGACGATGTGCAGGCCGCCACACTCCTCCACCTCGACGTCCTTGCCGTCGGGGTCCTTCACCACGGACGGTTTGGCGACCGTGACGCCCGGACCGAGTTTGATGTCCGTGCCGCGGCCGGCCATGTTGGTCGCGATCGTGATCGCGCCGGGCTGACCCGCCCCCGCCACGATCTCGGCCTCCCGCTGGTGATACTTGGCGTTCAGGACGTTGTGCGCGAGCCCGGCCCGCTGGAACAGCTTGGCGAGCGTTTCCGAAGCGTCCACGCTCGTGGTGCCGATGAGCACCGGGAACCCCAGCGCGTGGAGCCGCTTCGTCTCGTCGACGATGGCGTTGTACTTTTCGCGGCGCGTCTTGTAGACCAGGTCGTGCCGGTCGTCGCGGATGACCGGCTTGTTGGTCTGGATGACGGAGACTTCCAGCTTGTAGATCTCGAAGAACTCGCGCTCCTCGGTCTCGGCCGTGCCGGTCATGCCGGCCAGCTTGTCGTACATGCGGAAGTAGTTCTGGATCGTGATCGTGGCGAGAGTCTGCGTCTCCCCCTTCACGCGCACGCCTTCCTTGGCCTCCACCGCCTGGTGGAGCCCTTCCGACCAGCGGCGGCC
>JAGWRB010000170.1 GCA_028876725.1 Gemmatimonadota bacterium | reverse complement strand
CGGTGCGCGGGGCGAGCGCGCGGTTGAACGCCGGGCGCCGGTTCGCGGCCGGCGCGCGGGTGTAGCCTCCCTGGTAGACCTCGAGGTAAACGGCGATGGGATGGCCGGACGCGCGCACGGGCTGCCCGTTGGCGTCGGCCACCTGCACGACCAGCGGCACGTGCGTACCGCTCTGATACGTGCCGTTGAACGTATTGGTAAACTGGATCTGCGACGGCTGCAGCGTGAGCGCCACCATGAAGAACGCGCTGTCGGTGCCGCCGCTGATCGTCGCGTGCAGCGACTGGTACGCTTTGGTGCCCAGGTACCAGAGCACCGACGACTTTCCGGCGGCGTCGGAGGTGGTGGTCACGGTGGTCCCGCCGGTCGTGGGCACGGCCGGGTTCACCACCGGGCCAGACCCGGTGTCGGCCGTCCACGTGATCTGCACGTTCGCCACCGGATTTCCGCCGGCGTCGGTGACCAGCACCGTGGGACGCGCGTTCGTGGTGTCGCCGGGCATGCCGCTCAGCGACGGCGAGACGGCTTCGATGTGCTTCGCCGGACCGACCGACACCTGATACGCCACGCTGCTGTCGGCGGTGAGCCCCGAGGCGCTCGCGAGGAGCGTGTACGTGCCGGCGATATCGTTCCCCACATGGAAGGTGGCCAGCCCCTTCACGGCCTGCACGGTGTCGGCGGCGAAGCCCACGGAGTCGCGCACGTGGCCGCCCGCCGGCCCGTGGAGCACGCTCAGGGCGATCACCGCGCCGGCGTTGGTGCCCGCCGTGTCGCGGTGGCCGGCGCCGTCGAGCACCTCCACCTGAATCGGCGGGTTGATGTACGTGGCCGACAGCACGTTCGACGGCTGCGTGTAGAAGCGCAGGGCGCCCACCACGGGCACCGACGCCTGCTCCGTGAACGTGGTGTACGCGTGGTCGGGCAGCGTGGCATTCACGTTCACGTATCCCGCCGCCGCCGGAAGCGTGAGCGTGGCCGACGCGTCGCCGAGCGAGTCGGTGACGCTCGTGGCCGGACTCACCGTGCCGCCGCCGTTCACGACGCTCCACGCGATCGTGGTGCCCTTCACGGGATGTCCGGTGGAGTCGGTGGCCTTCACGATCATCGGCTGCGCGAGCGCGGTGCCCACGAGCCCGACCTGCCGGTCGCCCGACACCTTGAGAATGGCGGTCGCCGCGGGGAGCGAGCCCACCGCGGTGAAGATCGTCGAGGCCCCCGATCCGCCGGCGAGCGTCGCCGACACGGTGTCGGTGCCGGGGACGGCGCCCAGGGTGTACGTCATGCTCGCGCGTCCCGACGCGTCGGTCACCGACGAGTCGCCGGCGAGCGCGCCCGAACCGCTCACGCGGGCCCAGCGCACGACGGCATTCGGAACGTCGTTGCCGTATGCGTCGGACACCTGGACCACGAGCGGCCTTGGCAGGGTGGCCTTCACGGTATCCGACTGCGCGTCGCCCGAGACCTTGGCGATCTCGGCGGGCGCGCCGGCGGTGACGATCTCGGTCACGACGAGCCCCGGCACGCCCGCGGCGGACGCGAGCACGGTGTCGACGCCCGCCTGGTGCCCGAGCGTGACCGTCGTCTGCGCATGGCCGCTCGCGTCGGTCGCGGCCGACGCGGAATCGAGCAGCGCGCCATTCGGGCTCGCGAACGACACCGTCACGCCGGCCACCGGACCGCCGCTGGCGTCCTGCACGGCCACGACGAGCGGCGCGGGCAGCGTGGACCCGGCGGCGCCGGTCTGCGAGCCGCCGCTCACCAGGGTGAGGCGCGCCGGGGGCGCCGAGACCGTGACCGCCGCGGAGTCCTCAAGCCCGTTGAGCAGCGAGGCCACGACATACGTGGAGCCCGTGGCACCCGACGGCGAGAAGATCCCGGTGTTCTGGTCCACCGCACCCAGCGACGAATTCTTGACCTCCCAGTGGATCTCGACGCCGGGGACCGCCGCGCCATGGTCGTCGGTGGCGGTCACGCGGAAGGGGACCTGCCCGCTGATCAGGATGGCCGTGTCGCGCGGGGCGATGGCGAACTGCGTCACCGACGCGCCCGGGCCCACGTACGTGACGTGCACGGCGGTGGTGGAGGTGCTGGGTGCGGCGCCCACGGTTGCGGTCACGGTCTGCGTGCCGCTGTACAGGACGGTGCTGCCGTGGCGCAGCTCGATCTGGACGTTGAGCGTCTCGGTGGTCTGGCTCAGCTCGATCGGGAGATCGAGCACCACCGAGTCGGCGCCGGCGGGGACGGTGATGGTCGTGTCGAAGGGCGTCGCCGGCGGATGGTCGATGTGGATGTGGATGTTGTCGACGGTGAGCCCGAAGCTCGACAGGTCGCGGTAGGTGTCCATCCCCTGCACGGAGAACGCCGGCGCCAGGCTGAGCATGGCCGGTCCCCCCGCGTGGCGGAGCGCCGTGGGGGCGTCGGTGCAGGTCACCCCGCTCAGGGCGAGCAGGGCCAGGGCCGCGAGTCGAAAGCGTGGGCGCATCGGGAACTCGAAATTCCGGGAAAGCGGCGCCGGTGGGGGCACGGCGCGCGCAGGGAACGCGAATGAGAGGGGTTAACCTCCGCTATACATCCGTGAAGTGTCAAGCGCGCAGATCACAAGCCGGGCCGCCGGGCGCGGATCCCCGTGGCCGCGCGTCACGGACCCGTGACGCGAGGGGGTGGCTGCGTGACGAAAAAAGTCTTGCGCGATCCGGACGCACATCACATTTATGGGCAGGCGGGCACGGCGCCCGCCTTCCGCCAACCGGAGGCGAATGAGCACACCGGTTCGACAGCGACCACCCGCCTGTCTGATGCGCGCGCGCCAGCGCCGCATGTGCTCGGTCGTCCGCAGCCGGCCTCTTGGGGCCGCCCCGACACCCCGCGATGGGACCCATGTCCCGTCGAGGGGTGTCTTCTTTTTCCGCGAGGTGAAATGTCCGGCCGTCGGCACTATCACCACGTCACCCTTCCCCGCGTCCCCCGCGCCCCTCGGCGCGCGCGTCGGGCGCAACCCGCCAACCAGAAGCGCGCGCTCAAGCGCGCGGCCATGCGTGACTGCGGCCGCCGCTGCGTGTACTGCGGCACGTATCTCGATCTCGAGAACGCGACGCTGGACCACGTATTTCCGCTCGCGAAAGGGGGCACCCACAGCCCGGGCAACCTCGTCCTGGCCTGCTGCCGCTGCAATCGCCTGAAAGCCGATCTGCTGCCCGGGGAGTTCTTCATCCGGTTCCCCTGGGCGGGGATGAACTTCATGCACTACGCGCGCACCGTACACCGCGCGCTCAAGCGCTGCGCTCGACGTGCCGTAAGCCTGGCCTATGCGGAGGCGGCGTAACTACGGTCGAAAGTTGGCAGTGGGCAGTTGGCAGTCGGCGGTGGACAGTTGGCGGTCGGCAGTAGGCCGTTACGGTCTACTGACAGCCAACTGCTCACTGCGAATCGTCCACAGTACACTTTCGATTCGATGCTCGATTGAGTTCAAACAATCGCTCATTATCGAAGCATAATCGAAGCAGATAGGCGCCAGTACGTCATGCGGTACTGCACCATGTGGTGAACAGGCTGGCAGCTACTCCGAAGTCGTGCCTGGCTAGTAGTCCACCGGCCGCAAATAGCTCTCGCCGATCGCCGTCGGGCTCAGCATCGCCACGGTGGGAAGCTTGCGCTTCCAATGCGTGCGCGCGACGCGCTTCTCCACCAGGGCCACCTCCGCCGCGTCGAACCCGCGCGCGGCCAGGTCGGCGCCCGTGTACCCGGCCAGCAGCCAGTTCAGAATCTGATCGGCCTTGGCGTAGCTGATGCCGAAGTCGCCCTCGTCGGTCTGTCCGGCCACGAGGTCCGCCGTCGGCGGCTTGTCCACGATGGCCCCGGGCACGCCCAGGTGCCGCGCCAGCTCCCATACCTGCGTCTTGAACAGGTCGCCAATGGGATTCACCGGCGGGGTGTCGTCGGCATGCCAGGTGAAGTAGCCGAACATGCGCTCGGTCTTGTTGCCGGTGCCCAGCGGGATGGCGCCGTCGCGCGCCGAGAGATCGAACAGCACGATCATGCGCGTGCGGGCCATGACGTTGCCGCGACGCGTGGCATCGGCGTCGGGCGCGGTGGCCAGATAGCCGTCCACCGCCGCGCTGATGTCCACCGTGCGCCCCTCGATGCCGAGCGCGTCGATCACGAGCTGGCCATGGGCGCTGCTCTGCGGGCTCGACGTGCGGTACGGCATGCGCACGCCGATGACGTTCTCGGGGCCGAGCGCGCGCGCGGCGAGAAACGCCGTGACGGCGGAGTCCACGCCCCCGGACACCCCGACGATGGCCTTGGTGTAGCCGCGCTGGCGCAGCTCGTCGCGCAGGAAGGCCACGAGCCACTGCTCGGTGAGGGCCGGGTCGATTTCCAGAGGCACCGGCGGCCGCCGGGCGTGGTCGCCCATCACGACGGGAAGCACACCGCCGGCCGGGGCCGGTGCCGCGCCTCCCGCGGGCGCGGTGCGGCGGGGCGCTGCGTCGTAGGCGAGCACGGCGGGCTGGTGCCGCTCCACACGCTCCATCGCGGCGCGCAGGTGCGGGGCCATGACCTCGAGATCGGCAAGCAGGGGCTGGTCGGTGCGGGCGCGGGCCACGTCGTCGAAGTCCAGCGTGTCGACGATGAGCGCCTCCGTCCAGAGCGGACCGCGGGTGCGCACTTCGCCCTTGGGGCCGGCCACCATCGCCGCTCCGGGGAAGACCCGACCTCCTTCGCTTCCGGCCAGGTTCGCCAGCACCACGAACACGCCGTGCTCGTCGGCCATGTCACGTGCCAGCCGCTCCCACCGGCTCACGCTCGACGGCAGGCCGGGCTGATCGGCATCGCGCCACGGGCCGCGCGCGGGCGGTGCCGTGGGCACGAACAGCACCTGCGCGCCGTCGAGGGCGGCGACGGTTGCGGTGAGACTGTGCCAGGCGTCCTCGCAAATGAGGATGGCGGCGCGTCCCCACGGCGTGTCGAACGCGCGGATCTCTCGGCCGCGCTCCACGAATCGCTCCTCGTCGAACAGCCCGTAAGTGGGGAGAAACATCTTTCGATGCACGTGCCGGACGACCGGCTCGGCACCGCCGAGCGTGACGTACATGCCGCTGTTGTAGAGCTTGCCGCTCCAGCGCTCGTAGAAGCCGATCACGACGTCGAGGGTGCTGTCGCCGGGCACGGCGGCGCGATACGCGGCCTGCAGATCGGCGGCCAGGGCGCCGGCGGTGACGGCGTGCTCGGCGACGCCGCCTTCCAGGAAGTAGCCGGTGAGCGCCGACTCGGGGAGGCAGAGCACCTCGGGGCGCGGGTGCTGCGCGTCGACCTGCGCGAACAGGGGGCCCAGCCGGGCCAGGTTGCCGGCGTAGTCGCCCTTGCGGGGATGGAACTGGGCGATGGCGAGGTGCACGGATCGCGTCATATGGGGTATAAGCATCGCGGGGCGCCGGTCGCCGGGCAACCGTGGGATCCCGCTTTGATATCTTACCACCACGCATGGTGAAATCAGGAATTCGAGTGAGGCGCTCCTGGCGAGCGCTCGTGGCGGTGGGCGCGGGGTTTGCCCTGGGGGCGCCCGCGGCGCACGGCCAGCAGGCGGACCAGGAGATCGCCTGCGCGCCGCGCCTGGGGGCGACCCCCAGCGAGGCGTGGCAGATCGTGCCGCTGCCGCAGTCGTCGCTCGTTTACGCGCGCGACGGGTCGCTCATCGGCGAGATCGGGCTCGACTGGCGCACCGACGTGTCGCTCTCGGCGCTGCCCAAGTACGTGCCCGAGGCGTTCATCGCCGTCGAGGACAAGCGGTTCTACCAGCACGACGGCGTGGATCTGGTGGGCATCGCCGGCGCGCTCAAGGACGCGGTGACGGAGGGCGACGTGCGCGGCGCCAGCACGATCACGCAGCTGCTGGTGGGGAACATGCACCCCGACCTGATCAATCGCCGCGACCGCGGGCTCGACCTCTCGGGGATCTCGCGCAAGCTGCACGAGCAGGCGGCGGCGCGGGAGATGGAAAAGCACTATAACAAGGCGCAGATCCTCGAAGCCTTCCTGAACACGATCAACTTCGGGCATCGCTGGTGCGGCATCGAGGAGGCGGCGCGGCACTACTTCGGGCGTCACGCCTCGCAGCTCACGATCGCGCAGGCGGCGTCGCTGGCGGCGCTGCCCAAGTCGCCGGCGGGGTACGATCCGGCGCG
>JAGWRB010000169.1 GCA_028876725.1 Gemmatimonadota bacterium | reverse complement strand
TTGGGCATCGGAGCATAGGTGCCGGCCGGCACCGACGCCCCGACTTGCTGAAGGCGTAAAATAGCACCTGCGGCGGTATTCGCATCGCCGAGTTCCACGGCATAGGCCGAGGCGGGACGCGAGGCGCCGGGCAGGTCGGCGGCGGGTTGGGCCGGAATCCCCGCCCGGGTCATGATGTCGGCGGCGGGCACGCCACGGGTGGCACCGGCGGGGGTGCCTTCGGAGGGGGCGCCCTGGTGCAGCGTGTCGGGCATGCGCACCAGCGGGCGTTCCATGAGCCAGAAGCCGAGCCACACGACCGCCGCGCTCAGCAGCACGCCCGCGGCGCCGGGTCCAAGCCGGCGCCAGCGACCCCGCGGCCCGGGCAGGGGCAGGGCGTTCACGGCGTGGCCTCGTACACCCAGTACGTGTGCTGCGAGGCCCGCCCCACCCGGTCGGCTTCGTCGCGCGTGGGGTAGGGGCCCAGCACCACGCGGTAGATCGGCGTGCTCTCGCGATTCGAGACCACGATGCGGGCCTTTCGTCCCTCGACGGTGATCTGCGACGCGAGCTCCTGGGCGCGCGATTCCGACAGCAGGGCCGCGAACGAGACGATATACCCCACGCGCGCCGCGGCGCTGTCACGCGGCGCGGCGCCCTGCCGTGCGGCCAGGCTGTCGGCTCGCTGGGCGGCGCGGGCGGCGGAGTCGGCCGCGGCGGCGTCGATGGCGGTGCGCGCGCTGTCGGCCGACGCGAGGTTGAAGCTCACCGGCTGATCCAGCGACGACGCACGCGGGCGGAATCCGTTCCAGTGGAAGGGGTACCAGAAGTCGAGCGCCCCGCCGCTCACGCGGCTCGTGGGACGCAGGGTCTCGCCGTCGACGAACGTCACGTCCTTGCCCTGGGCCAGCGCGATGGCGCCGTCGGGCCCGACGAATGGAAGATCGCGGCGCCACGCGGTGCCCACGGCGCCGAGCACGCGGTAGGTGCCGATGGCCACGACCCACGCCGAATCGCGTCCCGCTTCGCGGGCCAGCAGGTAGCGGCCCAGGGGATCGAAGCGCAGATCCGACGCCACGCCGGGCAGCGTGATCCGGTCGGCCACGGCGTCGCGGTACCGATCGACGACGACGAGGCGCCGGCTGGAATCGGGGAGCACGAACACGCGATCGCCGCTCGGACTGACCACGGCCTGGGCGATCGGATCGTCGAATCCCACGGGGCGCGTCCAGTCGAGCGTGCGCGTATTGAGGCCCACGAGGCCGGAGTCGACCACCAGGTACAGCCGCTCGCCCACTTCGTCGGGGAGCGTGCGCCAGGTGGCGGGGAAACGGGCCGAGTCGACGATCTTTGACTCCGGCGGGAACAGCTTCCACACGCGGGTGTCGGCGTTGCGCCCCGACACCACCAGGAGGGCGCCGTCGTCTTCGGGATAGACGCTGCGCGCCGGGCGCGGGGGCTTGTACGTCCAGCTCGCGGTCGTGGTGAGGCGCACGACGTTACCCTTGTCGTCCATCCCGTATACCGAGGCGCCGTCGCCCGAAATGGCGTTGAGCACGGGCGTTGCGGACACGCGCTCGGTCGTGCCGGCGCGCAGGTCGAGCCGCATGGGGCGCTCGCGCGCATCGACGGCGAGCAGCGTGCCGGCGTCGGCGTCGAAGCCCAGCACGCGGTCGATGGCCGGCGTGTCGCTCGCGCCCGTCCACACCACCGAATCGAGGCGCGTATACGAGTACACGTGCGGAGTGCCGCCCGTGAGGGGCGCCCGCAGCACCAGCGCATCAGGGCCGCTCTGCGAGCCGCTTCCCGCCGCGGTCACCGGCACGAGCCCGCGCGGCTCGCCGCCGCACGCGGCGGCGCCGAGCAGCAGCCCGAGGGCCACGGGGCGCGTCAGAAGCTTGGCCACAGCGACCAGGTCCAGAAGCCGTGGCGCCCCGGGGCGTCGAGCGGGATGGCGTAGTCCCAGCTCAGGAGCGCGTAGTTGAACAGGTCGAGGCGTAGGCCCACTCCGTAGCTGCGCAGCGGGTAGCGCTGGCGCGTGAGATCGTAGTCGCGCGGGCGCGACCCGTACACCGACTGTCCTCGCGACCACGCGAGTCCCTCATCGTAGAACACCACCCCGTCCAGCGGGGGCAGCGACACCGGCAGCACGCCCAGGTCGAGCTTCCGGATCACCGGAAAGCGCAGCTCGGCGTTGGCCACCAGCACGCGGCTGCCCAGCAGCTGCAGCGCGCTGCAGTTCGACGGATTGGCGCCGATCACCGGGCAGCTCGAGTAGAACTGGTTGTTGCGATCGTAGCCGCGGACGAAGTCCGGACGGGCAATGTACTTCGGAAACGCCGCTTCGTCGCGGCCCACGGCCACGTTGCCGTACAGGCGGGTGGCCACGGTGAGGTAGTTGAACACGATCGGGTCGTACCGCCGGTAGTCGGCGAGATACTCCACCCAGTCGTAGGCGCCCATGACGGGCGTCACCTGCAGGCGGTAGCGCTGGCCGGCGATGGGGCCGGTGGCCGTGTACAGCGAGTTGTCGAACACGTAGGCGAGCTGCGCGTCCACGTAGTCCAGACTGTGGTCGCGTCGTGTGCTGTCGAACTGGAACGGCGAAACGGAAATGCCGCCGTTGAGCGAGCGGCTGATGAACCACCGCTCCCGGTCGATGTTGTTGAATCCGCCCCCGACTTCGAATCGCGCGAATCGGTTGAACGGGTACGCCGTGAGCGCGTAGAGCTGCCGCGCGACGTACGTGGAGATCTCCTGGTGCTCGGTGCCGTCGGCCGGGCGCGACGGGTTCGTGACGATGGAATCGCCGGTGAGAAAGTAGAACGGCGACTGCGCGAATCCGCCCGTGTACTGCCACCGGTGCGCGAGGTTGGTGTACCCCAGATACACGCGCGCTTCGCTCAGGCGCCCGTTGATCTCCAGCGATCCCGCGATCCGATCGTTGCCCAGCATGTCGCTCAGGACCACGGTGGTCCCGCCGAACAGGTTGCGCCCGTAGTTGTCGGGCGCGTACCCGATGCTCGGACGCGCCACGTACTCGGGGCGGAATCGCACCCGGTACGGCACGTCGCGGAACCGGGTCGTGTCGGGGAGCCCGAGCGACATGCTGTCGAGCATCGCCGCCACCGTCACCGGCGTCGAGTCGCCGCGCTGCCGGAGCGACGTCGAATCGCGCCGCACCGGCCGCGGCATGAGCGGCGCCACGGCCACGGCCGGCGTCGCGTACGGGGTGCGCGCGAGCGAGTCGGGGTGATCGAGCGCCCACACGGTGTACTTGCCGTTGGAGTAGTACGTGAACGCGAGCCGGTCGGCGTCGCGCGCCCACGAAATGGCCGGGCTGTACTCGGTAATGCCCGACACCGCGCCGGCGAGATTCGTAATCTGATAATGCTCGCGCGTGGCCAGCCGGTACAGGAACACGTTGGCCGTGCCCGCGCGGTCGGACACGTACGCGATGGACGACCCGTCGGGCGACCACTGCGGATTCAGATTGAGCCCGGCCTGTCCGGGCAGCAGCGTGCTCGATCGCGACGCCAGATCGTACAGCGCGATGCGCCAGAGCGGGAACTGGAGCATCGCCAGGTCGGCCTCCGGGCCGCGGTCGGTCACGAACGCGATCGTTTTCCCGTCAGGCGACCACGCCGGCTGCAGCTCGGCGAACTTGTCGCTGGTGAGCCGCTCGAACCCCGTGCCGTCGGCGTTCACCACGCAGAGGTCGGTGATCCCGCCGTGATTGCCGCTGAACGCGATCCGCCGGCCGTCGGGCGACCAGGTGGGGTTGGTGACGCTCTCGAAGGGCAGGTGGTCGAGCCGCGCGATCCGGCGCCGCGCGGCCACGTCGAACACGTACAGCACGTCGCGCCCCGCGTACTGCGCCGTGAACGCCAGGCGCTTGCCGTCGGGCGAGAACGCGCTCTGCGAGTAGAGCACGCGCAGCTCTTCGTAGTTCGGATCGGTGGTGCTCTTCACCAGGCGCGCGATGCGCTTGCCGGTGGCCGCGTCGGCCAGCCAGAGATCGATGAACACCTGCCCGCGCATCGGATTGCCGTTGGCCAGGAACGCCACCCGCTTCCCGTCGGGCGACAGCGCCGGCGCGAGGAAGATGTCGCCGCCGCTCCGTTTGGGGTCGAGCATCGGCTTCGCGATCTCGCGCACGCGCGACAGATCGGCGATGGCGGGCAGGTACCGCTTCTGCAGGTACTCCTTCCACCCCTCGCCCAGCGCGTCGAAGCTCTCGCCCGTCACGCGCTGCATGGCCTTCTCCACCCCCAGCGCCGGCGTGGCCCGCAGGATCTGCCCGATCGCGTCGTCGCCCCACCGCGCACCGATGTACGCCCACAGCGAGTGCCCGTACCGATACGGAAAGTACTGGTCGGGGTCGTCGGTCATCTGCTGGATCGTGGGGATGTGTCCGTTGAGCGCGGCGTCGCGCATCCAACTGTCGGTGAGCGGCGTGCTGGGGCCGAGCGACAGATACTCGGCCATGCCTTCGGTGAACCAGAGCGGCGGGTTCACCTGCGCCAGCGCCTGCAAGCCGCGGCCGGCGTGCCCGCGCGCGAACATGTCGAACTGGAAAGCGTGCACCATCTCGTGCGTGAGCACGTGCTCGAAGCTGCGGTAGTCGCCGGTGAAGTTCAGCAGCATCCGGTGCCGCAGCGCCTCGGTCACGCCGCCCGTGGCCTCGCCCAGATCGCCCGTGACGTTGTTCTCGCCGAAGTCGGTGCGCGAGGCGAACAGCACGATCGGCTTCTTCTCGATGAACCGGTGATCGAGGATCCGCGACAGCCGCGCGTAATCGCGCTCGGCCATCCGCGCCGCGTCCATCGCCGCGGGGCGCTCGGCCGGGTAGTAGTAAATCAGAAAGTGCTCGGTTTCGAGCGTGTGCCAGGCGAAGTGCGTGTACTGCACCTGGTTCTGGCCGAAGTAATCCTGGGCGCCGAGCGGGCGCACCAACCCGGCGGCGATCGCGATCGCGACGAGCGCCGCCGCGCGACGCGTCACGCACCCGCCCCCTGCGCGGCCACCGGCACCGGCGCGGCGTCGCCCCACAGCCGCTCGAGCTGGTAGAACTCGCGCAGCGCCGGGTGGAACACGTGCACCACGAAGTCCACGTAGTCGAGCAGCACCCACCGTCCCTTGGTGAGGCCCTCCATGTGGTGGGGGCGCTGGCCCACCTGGGCCAGCTCCTCCATGACGTGCTCGCCCAGCGCGCGCACGTGCGTGTCGGAGGTGCCGCTGGCGATCACGAAATAGTCCGTCATGTCCGACACGCCGTGGAGATCCAGGATCACCACGCGGTCGGCCTTGTGGTCGACGCAGGCGCGAGCGGCGCGCTGCACCAGCTCAGGAACGGATGGAGAGGGCGACGGGGATGGCATGTCGTAGATTAACCCGTCCGCGAGGACGGCGGGAGCCTGAACGACGCGCCGCCGACCGCGGAGCGGCCGGCGGCGCGAGCGAAGTACCGGGTGTGCGGGCGATCGTGCGTTACTGCTTGATCACCCAAACGCGGATTTCGGGCTTTACGTCGGCGTGCAGGCGCACCGGCACCTTGTACACGCCCAGCGCCTTGATCGGTTCGTGCAGATCGATCTGCCGGCGCTCGATTTTGAAGCCCTGCGTTTCGAGCTGGTGCTGGATGTCGGCCACCGTTACCGACCCGAACAGCTTGCCTTCCTCGCCCACGCGCGCGGAGAAGGTGAGCGACACCTGCTCGAGCTGCGTCGCGATGCCCTGCGCCGCCTCGCGCCGCTCGTTCTCGGCGGCCTCCAGGCGGGTGCGCTCCTGCGCGATGCGCTTGAGGTTGCCCGGGGTCGCCTCGTAGGCGAGCCCGCGCGGCAACAGGTAGTTGCGGGCGTAGCCCGCGCGAACCGAGACCACGTCTCCGGGCTTGCCGAGATTCTCGATGCCCTGGCGAAGAATGATTTGCATAGGAAGATCCGATTACGAAGTGGGACGAGCGCGGTTCCGCCAATCGGCCCAGGTGTCCCCCAGGCCGAGTCCGAACGCGGCGATCGCGAGAAGCAGGAAGCCGACGGCGGCGACGGCGTTGAGGAAGGGCGCCCAGAGCATCGCGAACCCCACGCCGGCCATCACGGCCAGCGCGCCGGGCGCAAGGAACCAGGACAGCACCCCCAGCCCGCGCACGGCGTACAACGCGCCGAAGAACACGAGCAGGTTTTCCCCGAACGGCTCGAACCGCGTCAGCAGCGGCAGAAAGACGATCAGCAGGCCAACGATCAGACCCCAGATGAAGTGATCGTTGAACCGGAATTCCCGGAGCGGCGCCAGCGGCGGACCGAGCCGCGCGCGCCCCAGACGATGATACGTGGCCCAGGCGATGGCCAGCGCCACGAGCGATTCCAGCAGAAGGAAAGACGGATAGAGGTCCGCGCCGGTCTGCGCCAGCGCCTTGAGCTGCTTCTCCGTCTCCGCCGGCAGCTGGGCGAGCTGCGGCACCTTCTTCACCAGGTCGTTCCACTGATCCGGATACTGCCCGATGAAGGCGTCGAGCTGGTGCATCGTGTCGGTGGTGCGCGAGGCGAGCTCCGTGGACACCGCCTTGTCCATCTCGTGCCCCGTGACCGGGCCGAGCGCGCTCATCACGAGCGCCAGCACGAGCGCCACGGCCGTGGCCATGAGCGCGCGCGGGAACAGGGGGCGCCGGAGTCCGAACAGGCACACCAGCCCGAACGCGCCGGCCAGCAGCAGGCTCCAGCCCCGCTGCAGGTTCTCGAACACCGACGGCACGTCGGGCGCCTGGCGCATGAGGATCACCGCCAACGCTACGAACAGCAGCGCGAGCGGCAGCCGTCCTCCCGCCCACCATCCCACCACGAAGCACGCGGCCAGCGCCGGCACGAGCAACACGACCGTGTGCTCCACCGGCAGCAGGGCGCGGAACTGGGGAATGGTCGGCACGACGACGAAGAGCAGAATCGCGAGGAAGAGCTTCCCCCATCCGCGTTCCACCCGCGCCGGCGCCGGAGCGACGGGATCCGTCATGCTACGCCTGCGTGCCCCGCGTATAGGGGATCAGCGCCAGAAAGCGGGCCCGCTTGACCGCGGTGGCCAGCTGGCGCTGGTGGCGGGCACAGGTGCCGCTCAGCCGGCTCGGCAGAATCTTGCCGTGGTCGGTGATGAAGCGGCCCAGCGTCCGATCGTCCTTGTAGTCCACGAACCGCACACGCGTCTCGCAGAACGGGCAGGTCTTGTGTTGGCGGCGCATGGATTAATCCTCGTCGTCGTCGTCATCGTTCTGACGGCGCGCGGCGGCCGCCAGCTCTTCTTCGCTCATCGGGGGCGCGCCCGTCTCGTGCTCGTGCAGCGTGATCAGGTAGCGCACCACGCCGTCGTCGAGCTTGAGCGCGCGCTCGAACTCCGGCAGCACCGCGGCCTCGGCGCTGAAGCGCGCGAGCACGTAGTAGCCAGTGTCCTTGCGGCCGATGTGGTAAGCCAGCTGGCGGCGGCCCCAGTGGTCGACCGTGAGGTCGGCGGGGTTCCCGAGCAGCGCGTGAAAGCGTGCCAGCTTGTCGTTGATGGCGGCATCTTCGAGCGTCGAGTCGAAGATGTACACCGCCTCGTAGGGGCGAGTCATGTCGTGGCAATCCTCCCTTTGGTCGTCGTAGCCGCCCCCCGCTGGTTGCCGGAGCAGGGGGAGGGTGCTCAGTTGTGGTGCCGGAGGTCCGGCAAAGCGAACCAGAAAGCTAAACGGTTGTGGTGCCAAGAGTAAGGGGGCCGCCGCGCGGTTCGTAGCGGCTCCCTTCGACCCCCTAGGCCGCCGCGTCCGACGCCTGCGTTTCGGGGGCGACCCGCTCAAATGCCTCCACCAACGGGCGGCCTTCGTACACGG
>JAGWRB010000168.1 GCA_028876725.1 Gemmatimonadota bacterium | reverse complement strand
GGCCGGCGCGCCGCCGCCCACCACGAGCACGCGCGCCCGGCTCGCGTTGATCGTCACGGGCAGCCCGCTCAATGGAACCGCCCCCCCACCGGGCCGGCCACGCGCAGCGCGACGTAGAGCAGCACCACCAGCGTGAACGACACGCTGGACCAGATCGCCGCGCGATGCGCCTGCCACCCGCGCACCACGCGCCCGAGCGCCACGCCGCTCACCCCCAGCCAGGCCGCGATCCCCCAGGCGAGCTGCTCCGGACGCATGCCGCCGTACTCCAGTGAGTACGCGAGCGCGAGCACCACGCCCACCGTGAGTCCCACCCATCCGGCGAGCGCGGCCAGATGATTCACCCGGTCGAGCGTGGCGAGCGGCGGGAACATGCGAAACATCGCGTCGAAGCGGCCCGACTTGAGTTCGCGGCGCTCGACCAGGTACATGACGCCCGCCACCGCCGCCGTGCCGAACGCGGCGATTCCCACAAAGCTCAGCGCGATGTGCGCCACGAGCCATGCGCCCTGCACGCCCGATGGCTCGGCCGCGTGCTGGAAGCCGATCACGTTCGCGATGATGGTGGGAATCGCCGCCATCGGCGCCGCGACGAGCGTGAGCGCGACGTCGCGGGCGAGCACCTCCGCCACGAGCAGCGTCGCGGCCAGCACGAACCCCGCCAGCGAGAGCGAGGGACCGAGCCCCGCGACGTACACGTGGCCGGCCTGAACGGCCAGCGCCACGAGCACCGCCAGATGCACGGTCACCCCCACGCTCAGCAGCGCGACGACGCCGCGCACGGGCGCACTCACCGAACGCGCGAACCCCGTGGCCGCCAACGCAGCGGCGGCCACATACAGGGTGATGGCCAGGAAATGGGCGATCGCTATCATGTGCGCTCGCCCAAATGTAATCCCTGGAAGCCGTTAGGTCATCATCGACGCGCCGGCGTTACGGCATCTTTGCCGACATGCGCGCCATCATGCCCACGTCGATCGCCGGCTGCTGCTGCGCGACGATGAGGACCGTCGTGCCGTAGGGCGTCACCTTGATGGCCTGCGCCCGCGCGATTGGAATCTCCGGATCTGCCGGATCCCCGACGTGCGACGCCGCCGTCCGCGTGCGGAACACGTCGAACAAGTCGCCGGGCTTCACACCGTCCGCGCTCGTCAGATCGAGCACCGCGTAGTTCTGCATGGTGGGCAGGACGGGCGATGCGAGAATCCAGCGGATGGACGCCGAGCGCCCGCCGGTGACCGCCTTGGGCCGGACCGTCGACCACACACCGGCCGTGTCGAGCGGCACGAGAATCTGGTCGGGATGCATCTCGCCGAAGATCTGGACCACCATCGCCACGGCGGCCGCGCCCCCCTCGGGCGGACGCGTCACCTGCACCACGCCGGTGGGCACCACGACCTGCCCCTGCCCGCGCAGCACGTCATCCATGGTGAGCGCCACGTAGCGATCGCCCTTCTTGGGCGTCACGCCCGCAGGCGGCACGATGAGCACGTTGTCGTACGCCTTGAAGATCGTGGTCGGCAACGGGTCCGCGTCGGGATCGAGGTCGCCGGACTTGATGATGCGCCCGGCGCCCGGCACGTCCGCGGCCTTCATCACGTACGGCGCACGCACGTACTCGCCCTGGTTCACGGTCGGCATCGCCGTCTCGTCCTCCCCCAGCGACTCGGGGCCGGGGGTGCGCGGCGTGGGACGGTGGAACACCGTGGGTTCGCTCATCCAGTCGGCTCCGCGCACCGGGCCCGGCGCGGGAGCCGGCTTGGCACCGGTGTCCGGCGCGGCCGGCATCGGCGTCACCGACACCGACACGCCCGTCACGGTGCCCGGCAGCTTCAGTACCTGGCCGGGATAGATCCAGTGCGGATCGGCGATCTGACCCTTGTTCAGGTCGTAGATCTCATGCCACCGGTACGGATCGGAAAGGTACCGTTGGGCAAGGCTCCACAGCGTCTCGCCCGCCACGACGGTGTGGGTCTGGGGAACGGCGTTGCCCGGCGCCGGCTGCTGCGCCGCCAGCACGGTGGGCGCGGCGGCGAGGGACGCGGCCGCCAGAACGGTCCGAAGGGTGCGGTTTCGCATGATGCCGATGGTGTGCTCCCTGTCCGGATCCGTGCGGGCCACCCGGACAGCTCGGGGAAGTGACGGGACGGGCGACGAGGCTGGGACCATCCCCCGCCCGCCGCCGACGGCGGTACCGGGGCATCGCCGCTCGAACATGACGACCCGATGCCACAAATGGAAACGGGGCCCCGGGAGCGACTTACGCCCCCGGGGCCCCGCGCCCGGCCCCTGGATCAGAACGGCAGATCGTCGTCCTCGTCCTGAAGCGCATCGGGGAAGTCTTCGAACGACTCGCCGCCCGCGTTCGCGGCCTTGGCCGCCGACGGCTGGGCCTTGGCGCGAGGCGCCGGGCTCCCCTCGAAATCGCCACCACCTCGCGGCGAGCTGAGCATGATCAGCTCCCGAACGTTGATCTCGGTGGTGTACCGCGTCTGGCCGTCCTTGTCCTGCCATTGGCGGTACTCGATGCGGCCCTCGACGTACAGCTTGTCGCCCTTGTGCACGTACTTCTCGACGATGTCCGCCAGCTGCGACGACTTGCTGTTCCAGACCACGCAGCGGTGCCACTCGGTCTTCTCCTGGCGATCGCCCGACGCGCTGTTCCACGACCGGCTCGTGGCCAGCGAAAACGTCGCGACCCGGTTGCCCCCCGTGGTCGACCGCACCTCGGGATCGCTTCCGAGATTTCCAATCAGCGTCACCTTGTTCAAGCTCCGGCTCACGGTTCCTCCTGGCGAGTGTGGTTACCATCCTCGCCGCGCATGTTGTCCAATCCAGTTGAATCCTGCATAACCAAAGCGTTACAGCACACACACTTCCATTTCAGACACGAGACACTACGTGAGCCTCGGCCCCACTGAACGGCGAAGGATCAGGGCATCCTCCACCGGCCGCCGGTAATACCCCCGGCGCCTGCCAACTTCCTCAAATCCGCGCGTACCGTACAGATGGCGCGCCGCCGCATTCGACTCCCGCACTTCGAGATACAGCGCCTCGGTGTCGCGCCGGCCGGCCTCCTGGAACACGGCGTCCACGAGGCGGGCGCCCAGTCCCCGCCCACGCGCGTCGGGCGCCACCGCCAGGTTCGCGATCTCCCCTTCACCGCCCGCGAAGATCGCCACAACATAACCAGACGTTGCCGTCCCGGAAGCGGGGTGCGCAACCGCGAAGTACACGTGCGGCCGCCCCAAAAGGCCGGCGAATGCGCTCTCGGCCCAGGGATCGGTGAACACCTCGCGCTCGATCGCCGCCACGGCCGCGACGTCGCCCGCCGACGCCGGCTCGATCCGGTCGGTCATCCCGGTGGCAACGGCCGTCCGTGGGCCGCCTCCCATCGCACCTGCGCTTCCGCCAGGCGCCCATAGTCGGGCTCCCAGCTCGCCGCGTCCACCACGGCAAGCTCCGCCCCGCCCGAGGCGAGCAACCGCTGGACACCGCGCGCATGCGGAGCGGCTACGACGCGCTGCCCCGCCCCCACCGCGACCGCGCCCTGGGATTCGGCGAACGCGTCGACGTCGCCATTGGGCAGGATCCGCGGCGGTTCCAGTGCCCGAATGCCCCCGCCAGCCGCCGAGCTCTCGATGACTTGGACGTACGACTCCCCGCGCAGGGCGTCGAGCACGGCGACGTAGCGCCCCGCCGCCGGCGCGGACTCGAGCCCCGCCACCATGAGCACGAGCGACGATACGGCGCGCAGCGGAATCTGCCGCGAAAACGCCAGACCCTTGGCGATCGACGCCGCGATGCGAAGGCTGGTGAAGCTCCCCGGGCCGGCCCCGCACACGATCAAATCGAGCGCGTCCGGCACCACACCAGCCGCCCCCAGCGCCTCGGCCACCGCCGGCATCAGCCGCTCGACGTCGCGGCCGCGCATGGCGGTCTCGCGTTCGGCGGCGAGCGTCGTGTCGCGCAGCACGGCGACCGTGCCGGTGTACGTCGACGCGTCGATGGCCAGGACGTTCACGGCGCCTCTCCCACGGCGGACGCCGGCGACTGCTCGGAGTTGTCGACGTGAAGGACCCGCACGCCGGGGGCGCCAGGCACGTGCGCGAGGCGCAGGCGCACCGCCGGTGGCATGCGGACCCCGGCACGATCGGGCCACTCGACCAAAACCAGCGCGCGGTCGCTGACGATCTCGTCCCAGCCGAGGTTGGTGAGATCGGCGGGACCGCTGAGACGGTACAGGTCGAGGTGGTAGACCGGAGCCCGCGGCGCCTCGTACTGGTGGACGAGCGCGAAGGTCGGGCTCGTGACCGGCTCGGTGACGCCGAACCCGCGGCAGATCGCCTGCGCGAGCGTGGTCTTGCCGGCGCCGAGGTCCCCCTCGAGCGCCACGACGAGCGGAGGCTCGTGGTCGCGTCCGAATCGTTCCCCCCAGGCGATCAATTCGGGTTCCGTGAGACGGAGCGTGCGCGCGGTGCCGGCGGTGTTCGACATGGGCCTCGGTCAGCGGGCGGCGCGGCGTCCGCGTCCGCGCCCGTTGGCATTGGACGCCGCGGCCGGCGCAGGCGGCTGTCCCTGCCGCGCCTGGCGCGCCCGCAGTTCGAAGAGCTGGTCGCGGAGTTGCGCGGCGAGTTCGAAATCCATCTCCTTGGCCGCCGTCTTCATCTGCTCCTCGAGCATCGCCTCGAGCGCGGCGGGATCCATGACTTCGTAACCGCTCTCGGGCTCCGCCACCTTCCGCTCCTCGTCGCGGGTGCGGGCGTCGGCCACGCGCGTGCTGAACCGCACCTGATCCACGCTCTTCACCACCGACTGCGGTGTGATGCCATGCTCGGTATTGAACGCCATCTGCAGTTCGCGGCGGCGCGCGGTCTCGTCGAGGCAGCGCTGCATGGAGCCGGTAATGCGGTCGGCGTAGAAGATCGCCGTGCCGGACGCGTGCCGCGCCGCGCGCCCCACGGTCTGGATCAGGGACCGGTCGCTGCGCAGGAATCCTTCCTGGTCGGCGTCGAGAATCGCGACCAGCGAGACCTCGGGCAGATCGAGCCCCTCACGCAGCAGGTTGATTCCCACGAGCACGTCGAACTCGCCCAGCCGCAGGCCGCGCACGATCTCCATGCGCTCGATCGCGTCGATGTCGGAGTGCATATAGCGCACGCGCACGCCCACCTGCTGCAGGTAGTCGGTGAGATCCTCGGCCATGCGCTTGGTGAGCGTCGTGACCAGCACGCGCTCGCCGCGGCGCTCGCGGATACGGATCTCGTTGAGCAGGTCGTCGACCTGGCCGCGCACCGGGCGCACTTCGATGACGGGATCGAGCAGCCCGGTGGGGCGAATGATCTGCTCCACGACGACGCCGTCGGAGAGCTTCAGTTCGAGCTCGCCCGGCGTCGCCGACACGAAGATCGCGCGCGGCGTGAGCGACAGGAACTCGTCGAACATGAGCGGCCGGTTGTCGAGCGCGCTGGGAAGCCGGAATCCGTACTCGACCAGCGTCAGCTTTCGGGCACGGTCTCCGTTGAACATCCCGCCGATCTGCGGGAGCGAGACGTGCGACTCGTCGACGACGACGAGGAAGTCTTCCGGGAAGTAGTCGAACAGGCACGACGGGCGCTCGCCCTCCGCCCGGAACGAGAGATGGCGCGAATAGTTCTCGATGCCCGCGCAGGTGCCGATCTCGAGCATCATCTCGACGTCGAAGTTGGTCCGCGACTCGAGCCGCTGCGCCTCCAGCAGCTTGCCCGCCTCGCGCAGCACCGTGAGGCGCTGGGCCAGCTCTTCGCGGATCCGCTTCACCGCGCGCTCGAGCGTCGGGCGCTGCGTGACGAAGTGCTTCGCCGGATAGATGGCCGCCTGCGGGAGCACGGCGATCGTCTCGCCGGTGACGACGTCGATCTTGGAGATGCGTTCGATCTCGTCCCCCCACATCTCCACCCGCACGCCCTGCTCCTCGTACGCCGGCAGGATCTCCACCGTGTCCCCCCGGACGCGGAAGGAGCCGCGGTCGAAGGCGACGTCATTGCGGCTGTACTGGATCTTGACCAGCGCGCGCAGGATGTCGTCGCGCGCGATGCGCTGGCCCGTCGCCAGGGTGACCATCTGCTCGCGATACTGCACCGGGTCGCCGAGGCCGTAGATGGCCGACACCGTGGCCACGATGATCACGTCCTCGCGCTCCATGAGACTCGACGTCGCGCGGAGCCGCAGGCGGTCGATGTCCTCGTTGATCGACGCGTCCTTCTCGATGTACGTGTCGGTGGTCGGGACGTACGCTTCCGGCTGGTAGTAGTCGTAGTACGAGATGAAGTACTCGACGGCGTTGTGCGGGAAGAAGCTCTTGAGTTCGCCGTAGAGTTGCGCCGCCAACGTCTTGTTGTGCGAGAGCACCAGCGTCGGGCGCCCGAACTGCTTGATGACGTTCGCCACGGTCATCGTCTTGCCGGACCCGGTGACGCCGAGCAGGGTCTGGAAGCGGTCGCCGCGCGCCAGGCCGGCCGCGAGCTCGGCGATCGCCTTCGGCTGATCGCCCGCGGGGGCAAAGGGCGTCTGGAGGTCGAAGGCGGCGGGCATGCGTTGAATCTATGGCTTCGGGCTATGTTCGGGAAGAGTGAGACTGAGAACCGGTGAGGCGGTGAGGCGGCTTCACCGCTTCACGGCTTCACGGCCTCACGGCTTAACGGCTTCACCGCTCTACCGTTCAGTCATCCGCCGGAATCCGCTCCCGCCGCGCCACCTCGGTGATGCCCTTCACCCGCCGCATCGCCTTCACGATCTTTTGCAGATGGGTGAGGTTCTCGACCTCGACGACGACCGACCCCATCACCTTCCCGTCGCTCGTCCGCAGGTCGAGGCTGCGGATGTCGGTGCCGGTCGCGGTCACGGCCGCGGTGAGATCGGCGTACATGCCGCGCCGGTCCACGCCGTCGAGGGCCAGCCGGACCACGAACCGCTCCCCTTCCGCCTCCTGCCAGTCGATCTCGAGCCGGCGTTCGGGTTCGTGCGCCAGCAGGAGCAGGTTCGGGCAGTCGCCGCGGTGGATGCTCACGCCGCGCCCGCGCGTCACGTACCCCACGACCGGATCGCCCGGCACCGGCTGGCAGCACTGTGCATAGCGCACCATGATCCCGTCGACGCCCTGAATGCGCACGCCCTTCGGGCCGCGCATCCGGTCCACGAGCCGCTCGATGGCCGTGGGCTTCACCGCCTCGGTGCCGTCGAGCTCGGGGAAGATCTGCTTGAGCGCGGCCGCGACTTGCACGTCGCCCTGTCCGATCGACGCGAGCAGGTGCGTCTCGTCGTTGAGATTGAGCGCCGACGACGCGCGCGCGAGCTGGTCCGACGTGGGCCGCGAGAGCCGGCGACGCTTGACCTCGCGGTCCAGGATTTCCTGGCCGAGCTTGGTCGCCGACTGCTGCGCCTCGCGCTTGAGCACCTGCCGGATCTTGTGCCGCGCGCGCCCGGTGCGGACGTGCGCCAGCCAGTCGCGGGTCGGGCGCGCCGCCGCGGAGGTGATGATCTCCACGGTTTCCGAGTTGCGCAGCGGCCGCGAGAGCGGCGCGATCCGGCCGTTGACGCGGGCGCCCGAGCAGTGGAGCCCGATCTCGGTGTGCACGGCGAACGCGAAGTCGATCGGCGTGGCGCCCTTGGGCAGCTGGATCACGTGCCCCGTGGGCGTGAACACGAAGATCTCGTCCTGGTACAGGTCGAGCTTCAGGAATTCCAGGAACTCGTCGGGCGTCTTGGCGTCGAGCTGCAGCTCGAGAATCTGGCGGAACCAGGTGAGGTGCCGGTCGAGCTCGTCGGCGCTCTTGGCGTCCTCCTTGTAGAGCCAGTGCGCCGCGATGCCGTAGTCGGCCGTGCGGTGCATGTCGCGCGTGCGGATCTGCACCTCGTAGAGCTGCCGGCCGGGGCCGAACACCGTGGTGTGGAGCGACTGGTAGCCGTTGGACTT
>JAGWRB010000167.1 GCA_028876725.1 Gemmatimonadota bacterium | reverse complement strand
CGGGCGCCAGCGGTTGGCCGGAATCAGGTGGGGCGCGAGCACGACGACCCGGCCTTCGATCGCGGCCGGGTCCTGCGTCAGCGCGGCGGTATATCCGAGCTCCTGGAAGCCCTGCAGCAGGGCGTTCGCGATCTCGGCGAACGCGAGCACGTGCGGGTAACCGGCGGGCGAGACGACGTAGATCGTGAAATCGCGCGGCATCCCGCCGTCCCTACCGCCTATCGCCCACCGCCTATCGCCTGCGGTCGACGGTCCCTACGCCGCCGATTCCGACCCCTCGCCGAGTTCCTTCACGGCCTGGATCATCTTCACGAGCACTTCGCGGGCATCACCGTAGACCATGTTGGTGTTGTCGGCGAAGAACAGCTCGTTCTCGACGCCCGCGTAACCCTTCCCCTGGCCGCGCTTGATCACGTAGACCTGGTGGGCCTGGTCGACGTTCAGGATCGGCATGCCGTAGATCGGCGACGTCTTGTCGGTGCGCGCCGCGGGGTTCACGACGTCGTTCGCGCCGATGACCAGCGCGACGTCGGTGCCGCTGAACTCGTCGTTGACGTCCTCGAGCTCGAAGATGAGATCGTAGGGGACGCCGGCCTCGGCCAGCAGCACGTCCATGTGGCCCGGCATGCGGCCCGCCACCGGGTGGATGGCGAACTTCACCTCGACGCCGGCCGCCTGCAGCGTCTTCACGAACTCGTACAGCTTCTGCTGCGCCTGCGCCGCCGCCAGCCCGTACCCGGGGACGATGATCACCTTGCCGGCGTAGCGCATCGTCACGGCCGCGTCGCTGGCCTCGACGGGCTTCATGCGTCCCTTGATCTCGCCGGTCGACTCGAGGCTGACGTCGCCGAAGTGGCTGAACAGCACGTTGCTGACCGACCGGTTCATGGCGCGCGCCATCAGCAGCGTCAGCAGCGTGCCGGCCGAGCCGACGACCATGCCCGCGATCATCAGGGCCGCGTTTCCCAGCACGAAGCCGTCGAGGCCGACGGCCAGGCCCGTCAGGGCGTTGTAGAGCGAGATGACGACCGGCATGTCGGCGCCGCCGATCGGCATCGTCAGCATCACGCCGTAGAGGAGCGCGATGCCGAAGAACAGGCCGATCAGCACGTGCGTCGGAACGCCCGCCACGCCGACCGCCACGGCGAGGCCGACGGCCAGGGCGGCCAGCAGCACGATGCTGTTCAGGACGACCTGCCCGCGGATGCGCCACGGCTTGTTGATGCGGCCGTCGAGCTTCGCCCAGGCGATCAGCGAGCCGGAGAACGACACCGAGCCGATCACCGCGCCCACCAGCGTGACCGTCAGGTGGATGGCGTTGTCAGCCTTGCCGCCCAGCAGTTCCACCGCGGCGATGGCGCCGGCGGCACCGCCGCCCATGCCGTTGTAGAGCGCCACCATCTGCGGCATCGCTGTCAACGGGACCGTCTTCCCCCCGCGCCAGGCCCAGGCGACACCGACCAGCAGCGCGCCGACGGCCAGCCCGAGGTTCATGGTGAGGTGCGGCGCCGCCGCCGGGCTGATGCCGAACACGTACAGGAAGCCGGCGAGCGTCGCCAGCAGCATGCCGTAGCCGGCCACGTGGATGCCCGACCGGGCCGTGACCGGTGACGACATCCGCTTGAGGCCGTAGATGAACAGGAAGGCGGCCAGAAAGTCGGCGGTCTGAATGATCCAGGCTGGGTTCATGGTCGCGTCCTCAGTGTTTCGTGGGGCGGCTGGACTTGAACATCTCCAGCATGCGCTCGGTCACGACGTAGCCCCCGGCCGCGTTGGCCGCGCCCAGGAACACGCCGATGACGCCGACCACCTGCTCGGGGGTCGAGCTGGCGTTCAGCAGCGCGTACATCGCACCGACCACCACGATCCCGTGGACGAAGTTCGACCCCGACATCAGCGGCGTGTGCAGGATGGCCGGCACGCGCGCGATGACCTCGTAGCCCGTGAATGCCGCGAGCATGAAGATATAAAGAGCGACGAATCCGACCATCCCGGTTTCCACGTTCATGATCTCTCCCGATGCGCTATGCCGATTCCACGGCCTTGCGAGCCGCCTCGTTCCTGATCTCGCCCCCGTGCGTCAGCACGGTCTTCGCCACGACCTCGTCGGTCCAGTCGGGCGCCAGCGCCTTGTCCTTGACAAGCAGCTCCAGCAGGTTCAGCAGGTTCTTCGCGTAGAGCTCGCTCGCGTGCTCGCCGAGCAGCGACGGCACGTTCAGCGGCGCCGCGATCGTCACCTGCCCGACGCGGATCGTCTCGCCCGGCTGCGTGTACTCGCAGTTGCCGCCCCCCTCCGCCGCGAGGTCCACGATCACCGCGCCGTTCTTCATGCCGTCGACCTGCGCCCGGCTGATCAGCTTCGGCGCCGGCCGGCCCGGCACGGCGGCCGTGGTGATCACCACGTCGGCCGGCTGAATGTGCTTGGTGAGCGCCGCCGCGACCGTCGCCTTCTCCTCCGCCGTCAGTTCCCGGGCGTACCCGCCTTCGCCGCGGGCGTCGACGCCCGTGTCGACGAACTTCGCGCCGAGCGACGCCGCTTCTTCGCGCGTCTCGGGCCGCACGTCGTAGCCCTCCACCACCGCGCCCAGCCGGCGCGCCGTGGCGATGGACTGCAAGCCCGCCACGCCCAGCCCGATCACCAGCACGGTCGCCGGCCGCAACGCGCCGGTCGCCGTCGTCATGCGCGGCAGGATGCGCGGCAGCTGCGTGCCCGCCAGCAGCACGGCGTAGTATCCCGCCAGCGCCGCCTGGCTCGACAGCGCGTCCAGCGCCTGCGCGCGCGTGATGCGCGGCACGAGCTCCATCGCGAAGCAGGTGATCTTGCGGTCGCGCAGCAGCTTCACCAGCGCCTGCTCGCGATTCGCATACACGAATGATATAAGCACTGCGCCCTCCTTCATCGCCTGCACGGCGTCGAGGGAGGGCGGTTGAACGGCCAGCACGATGTCCGCATCGGCAACCAGAGCCCGCGGATCGCTCACGACCGTTGCGTTGCGATAGGCCGAGTCGGGCAGACTCACCGCCTCCCCGGCCCCGTTCTGTATCCGGACTTCGGCGCCGAGCTTCACCAGCTTGTCGACGACGGCCGGGACCATGGCCACGCGCCGTTCCCCGGCGCGCGACTCCTTCAATACGGCGACTTTCAGTGGCATCAAACGCTCCATCGATCCGGTGCTGGTGGGCGATACCGGTCCTTCGCCGGACGCGCCACTCGCCTCGTCTCCAGCCCGTCAGGCTGAAGATCACCGACCACACTCGCCCGTCGGCGGGGCCCCGGGTCTGCGTCTGCTCCGGGCACGGCCGGCACCAGCCGGCCACCCGCCACTGTCAACTCAACGCCACCGCGCGCTGAGCACCACCTGTACAACCGGCGGCAGGACGGGCAGGCGCACGAACTATAACATGAGGAACACGCGTATCGCGAGGTGCGCGCTTCCCGTGCCCGAGGCATGCGCACGCTCGCGCCGCGCGCCCCGCCAAGCACAACACGAGCGAAATAGTCGGATTGCCGCGTTCCGCCGGCGCCGCGCAAGCGGGCGATTCGCGCGGCGCGCCACGACAGGTAGATTGGGGGCAATGCTCTCCGCCCGCCCCCGCTGATGCGCGACTACCTGTTCGACCGGGTCCTCGAACTCCCATGGATCGCCGCCGGAATCGGCTTGGGCGTCATCACCGGTTACCTCATCGCCGCCCGCGCCACGGCCGGCTCGGCCGTCCGCCGCGCCCTCTGGCTCTCCCTCGGCACGGCGCTCGCTCTCCTCTTTGGCGTCGCTGAGTACGACGCCGACCTCGCCCTCGGCCACTTCATCGCACGCAGCGAGATGGCCGTGCTCGCCGCCGCCGTCACCCTCGCCGCCGGCACGGTGGCCGCCACAATCGTCGCTGCCGGCAAGGGCGCGGGCTGGATCCCCCGGGCCCGTGTGTCGTTCCCCTACGACCTGTTCGTCCGCGCGTGTCTCGCCGCCTTCGGGCTCGGCATGGCCGCCTATCTCATCGTCTATCCGCCCACCCGGTGGGTGTTCGACACGATCGTCACGCTCGCGTTCACTGCCGGCCTCCTCTTCGCACTGCCCGCCGAAGGATCGCGCCTGCTCGAGGGCGTGCTGCGTCTCGGCGCCGCCGCCGCAATCGCTGCGGCCCTCGCCGGCGTCATGCTTGGCAACGCCCTGCTCATCCTGGCCGGCACATTCACGGGTGGCGCCGCCTGTGTCGTCCTCGGCGCCGAGCGGCGCGCCGCCTGAGTCACTCGCCGCGCTAGTCGCGCATCGCCACGGCGGGGTCCACGCGCGCCGCGCGCCGCGCCGGGATGTACGACGCCACCGCGGCCGCCGCCAGCAGCACCACCGGCACCACCGCGAACGGCAGGACGTCGGGGCCCGACGGCGCATACAGCTCGCCGCGCACGTACCCCCGGAGCAGGTACGCCCCCGCCAGTCCGATCGGCACGCCGATCAGCGCCAGCACGAGGCCCTGGCGAATCGTGAGTTGCATGACGCGGCGCTGCGGCGCGCCCAGCGCGATGCGAATGCCGATCTCGCGCGCTCGCACGCTCACGCCGTAGGAAATCACGCCGTAGATCCCGATCGCCGCCAGCAGCAGCCCCACGAGCGCAAAGCACATTATTAAAGTAGTATAGAAGCGCGGCTGGGCCACGCTGGCGGCCAGCACGCGCGTCATCGGCGCCACGTCGTAGACCGGCAGGTCGGCGTCGACGCGATGCACGGCCGCCTGGACTTCCTTGGCCACCGCGGCCTCGGGCAGTCGCGAGCGCACGAGCACCGACAGGTCGCTCACCGGCAGCTGCGCGAACGGCGCGTACACCCACGCCGCCGGCGTCGTGGTCGGACCGAACTCCGCCACGTCGCCCACCACGCCCACGATGTCGCCCCCGGCGGCCGCGTTCGCGCCCCACTCGCTCGAGTCACGCCCCCAGCTCAGCGTCAGATGCTTGCCGATGGGATTCTCGCCCTTGAAGAACTGGCGCACGAACGCCTGGCTCACGATCAGCACCTGGCGCCCGTCGGCACGGTCGTCGGCGGTGAACGCGCGCCCCTGCACCACGGGAATCCCCAGGACCTTGAAGTAGTCGGCCGACACCGGACGGAGCCACGTCACGTGCCGATCGGCCGGCGTGCTCGGCGGCCACCCCGCCACCTCGAACGTCAGCCGGATGTGCGACGCAGCGAGCGGGCGGCCGAACCCCACCGCGGCGTCCTGCACCCCAGGCTGCGCCCGAACCTGCTCGAGCACGCGGTCGGCGAACGCGCCGGCGTCGTGATCCCTGGGATACTTCACCGACGGCAGCGACACCGATGCGGTCGTTACCTGCGCCGGGCGGAACCCCGGATCCACGGCCAGCATCTGCGCGAAGCTCCGCAGGAACAATCCGGCGCCCACGAGGAGCACCACCGCCAGGGCGCTCTCGGCGATCACGAACGCGTTCCGCGTGCGCGTCGCGCCGCGGCGTCCCCCCGATCCGCGCGTGCCGGCCTTGAGCATTCCTGAAATATCCGCCTGCGCCGAATGCAGCGCCGGCGCGAGACCGAACAGCAGGCCGGTGACGAGCGCCACGCCGGCAGCGAATACCAGCACACGGCCGTCCACGCCGATGTCGTCGAGGCGCGGCAGTCCCTTCGGCCCGAACGCCACGACGGCGCTCACGATCCAGTGCGCCAGCAGGACCCCCACTGCCGCGCCCATCACGGCCAGCAGCACACTCTCGGTGATGAGTTGCCGCACGATGCGCCCGCGCCCGGCGCCCAGCGCCGTGCGCACCGCGATTTCCGTCTCGCGCGTCGACGCCCGCACCAGCAGGAGGTTCGCCACGTTCGCGCACGCCACCAGCAGCACGAACGCCACGGCGCCGAACAGCGTCCAGAGCGCGGCGCGCACGTCCTTCACCATCTGGGTCTGCAGCTCTACGATGCCCGCGCCGAAGCCCGTATTGGTGTCGGGATACTTGGTCGCCAACGCCGCCGCCACCCGCCCCAGATCCTCGCTCGCGCGGTCCACCGAAACACCGGCGGCCAGTCGCGCCACGCCGTCGAGCGAGTGCGCGCCGCGATTCGACGGGTCCAGATCGTTGACGCTGAATTGCAGCGGCACCCACGCGTTCGCGTTCTGCGGAATGCTCAGCCACGCGGGCGCCACGCCCACCACGGTATACGAAGATCCGTTCAATGAAACGGTGCGGCCCACGATTCCCGCATCGCCGCCGAATCGGGATCGCCACGTGGCGTCCGACAGCACCACGATATTCGGCGCTCCACGGTCGTCGTCGCCAGCCGCGAACACCCGCCCGCGCTCGGCGCTCACTCCCAGCACCCGGAAGAACGAGGCGCTCACCCGCCCCACCTGCAGCAGAATCGGCGACTCCCCCGGTGTCGTCAGGTTCATCGTGGTCCCGTCGATCGCCGCCATCCCCGCGAAGCTGCGGCTCTCATTGCGGTAGTCGATGAAATCCAGCGGGGACATCGGCATCACGCCGTTCGGACCCATGCTGTTCACGCGCACCAGTTCCTGCGGCGCGCGATACGGCAGCGGCTTCAGCAGCACGCCGTCCACCACGCTGAACATCGCCGTCGCCGCCCCCAACGCGATGCCGATGGTCGCCACGGCGATGATCGTAAAGCCCGGCGCATGTAGGAGCTTGCGAAAGGCGTAGCGAACGTCCTGGAACATGGTATACATCGGCGGATCCGGGATGCGGGTTGGGGAGCGAACGACGCCGTGGCCAGCAGGCCGACCGACGAAAAGGCAAGAACCATGCCCCTCGTCGGCAGCCGCAGAGCTTTGACAGGCAACGACTTCCAAATGGTTTTCTCCAACGGCCGCCTGCCGACTGTTCGTTCCTGGGACGCACCGTTCGGTTCCGGACAGCCCTCGCGCCGGTCGGCTCCCCTCAATTGCGCCGCAAGGACCGGATAGCGGCGTGGCGCCGCGCTCCTAGTTTCCGTCGCATGACTCGCCCCGTCATTTCGGCCGCGCCGCTTGGCCGGCTCCCCGCGCCGGAGACCGCGTGGCGCGCCGTGCGCGATCGCGATCCGCGCTTCGACGGCCGGTTCGTGTATGGCGTATCGTCCACCGGCGTCTTCTGCCGTCCCTCGTGCGCGTCACGGCGTCCGCGGCGCGATCGCGTGCGCTTCTTTGCCGACGCGTCGGCCGCGCGCGAGGCCGGATTCCGCGCGTGCAAGCGATGCCACCCCGAGAGCGGCGCGCAGTCGCGCCGTGATGCCGCCGTCTCGGCTGCCGTCGAGTATCTGCAGGCCAACGCCGAGCGCGCGGTCACGCTCGTCGCGCTCGCCGCGCACGTGGGGCTGAGTCCCTATCATCTGCAGCGCGCCTTCACCGCGGCCGTCGGCGTTTCGCCGGCGGCGTATCGCGACGCGCTGCGCCACCGCCGCTTCGTCGAGCGGCTCCGCGCCGGAGACACCGTGAGTCGCGCCACCTATGAAGCAGGATTCGGGTCGAGCAGCCGTGTGTACGGGCGCCCGGAAGTGCGCTCGGCGCTCACCCCCGCGGCCTTCCGCCAACGCGCGCAGGGGCGCCGCATCCAGTTCGTCACCGCGGCGGTGCCGCTGGGACGCCTGCTCGTCGCGTTCACCGACGACGGCGTGTGCGCCGTGGAACTCGGCGACGACGACGCGACGCTCGAGCGCCGCCTTCGGGCGCATTTCGCCAACGCCGAGATCGCCCACGCCGCAGGAGGGGCGAACGCCTGGGTGCGCGCCATCGCGCAGCAGAGCGGCGGCCGCGCGCCGGGCACGGTCGTGCCCCTCGACGTCCAGGGCACGGCATTTCAGTGGAAAGTGTGGCGCGCCCTCCAACGCATTCCGCTTGGTGAAACGCGCACCTATGCCGACGTGGCCGCCGACATCGGCAAGCCATCCGCGGTGCGTGCGGTGGCAAGCGCGTGCGCCCGGAACCCGGTCGCGCTCGCCGTGCCCTGCCACCGCGTCGTACGCAGCGACGGCGGACTCGGCGGCTACCGCTGGGGCACCGAGCGAAAGCGGCGACTGCTCGACGCCGAGCGGACTGCCGCCACACGGAATTCAAAGGCTCGGTGACCGACACCGCGCACGACCCCGGCGTCGCCGATGCGCTGCGGCGCGCGGCGCAGGCGGGCGACGATGCCGTGCCGGTGTTCACCACGCCGCATGGCGCGCGAATCCGCGTGGGCACCGCGAGCTGGACCGATCCCACGATGGTCGCGCCGGGCGTGTTCTATCCCGACGGCGTGACGAGCGCCGAAGCCCGGCTTCGCTACTACGCGTCGCAATTCCCGCTGGTCGAGGTCGACTCCACGTACTACGCCATCCCCGCGGCGCGCATGGCGGCGCTGTGGGCGGAGCGCACGCCGCCGGGCTTCGTGTTCAACGTCAAGGCGCACGCGCTCATGACGGGACAGCCCACGGAAACGTCGCGCCTGAGCGCTGATCTTCGTGACGCGCTCCCGCGGCCGGTGCGCGACAAGAAGCGCCTCTACCCCAGGGATCTTCCGCCCGAACTGCTCGACGAGGCGTGGTCGCGGTTTCTGGCCGCACTCGAGCCGCTGCGCGCCGAGGGAAAGCTCGGGGCGATCCTGATGCAGTATCCGCGATGGGTGCGCCCGTCGCGCGCCTCGGCGGCGCTCATCGAAGATGCGCGCCGGCGCCTGGGGGACCGGCTCGCCGCCGTTGAGTTTCGGCACCGGGACTGGCTGGCCGATGCGACCCGTGAGCGCGCGTTCGCGCTGCTCGAGCGCAACGGCTTTGGCTACGTCTGCGTGGACGAGCCGCAGGGCCTGGAGAGCAGCGTGCCCGCCGTGGCCCGCGCCACCAGCCCGCGCCTGGCGATGGTGCGCTTCCACGGCCGTCGCGCCGAGTACTGGGAGGGGCCGGTGGCGGCGGTCAGCGAGCGTTTTCGATACTTATATGACGCCGAGCAACTCGCGGAATGGATTCCCAGGGCGCTCGCGCTCGCGGAACGCGCCGAGGAGGTGCATCTGGTATTCAACAACTGTTATGCCAACTACGGCACTACCAATGCGCGGGAGCTGAGCCGGTTGCTGCGCGGCCCCGGCGCCTGACCGCCGATGCGGCGGCCCACGGGCCTACCGCCTTCCCGGCATCATTCGCCGTACGGGATCCAGATGTTCTTCACCTGCGTCGCCGCCCGCAGAAACTCCCGGCCCTCGCCCCGCGCGGCGTCCATCCAGTCGCGCGCATGCCACGAACACCACGTGCGCTTCATGTTCGAGGCTGACGCCAGCTCCACCATGCGCGCGCCGTCCCGCGAGCCGAAGTACCACATGCCTTCCACGTCGTCATGCTCGGCCAGCACCTTGCCCAGCGCGTCCGCCCCTCCGGTCACGATGTTCACCACACCGCCCGGCACGTCCGAGGTGTCGAGCACGCCGTAGAAATCCGTCGCCGCGAGCGGGTACGGCTCCGACGGCACCATGACCACGGTGTTGCCCGTCGCGATGGCCGGCGCCATCAGCGACACGAATCCCAGCAGCGGATGCTCCGCCGGACACACCACGCCGAGCACGCCAATCGATTCGTTCATCGCCAGTGCCACGCCCCGGATCGGCACGTCGTGCACGGCGCCGTCGTACTTGTCGGCCCAGGCCGCGTACGTGAACAGACGCGAGATCGACGCCTGCACCTCGCGCGCCGCCGAGCGACGGCCGCCGCCCGCCATCGCGTCAAGACGCGCCGCGAATTCGTCGGCTCGCGCCGACAGGTTCTCGGCCGTGTAGTACAGGATCTGCGCGCGCAGATGGCCGCTGGCCTTCGACCAGCCCGGCCACGCTTTGTGCGCGGCCTCGACGGCGTTGCGGATGTCCTTGCGGTTCCCCTCCCCCACCTCGCCCACCATGCGCCCCTTCGCGCCGACGATCACGCGCGAGTATCCCCCGTCGGGACGCGCCTGCTTCCCACCCACGTACATCTTGGGCGTCCGGTCGATGCCGGGCATCGTGCCCGTGGTGCTCGCAACCGGCGTCCGGTCGCCGCGCGCCGGCGCCGCCGCTTCGCGCTCGGCGGCATCATGCTCCCACTCGGCCTTCAGGTACTCCCACATCCCCTCACGGCCGCCCTCGCGCCCGAAT
>JAGWRB010000166.1 GCA_028876725.1 Gemmatimonadota bacterium | reverse complement strand
GGTTCAGCGACCTGCCACAGGGCAACTTTGCCAAAGAGCGCGCGGCGCGGCTCGCCGCCGAGAGCATCTACGTGGCCCGCAGCGCCGGCGTCATGCGCTTCCAGATCGTGCACTACAAGAGTCGCGCCGACGGGCTCGAGATCCCCGCGTACCTGTTCACGCCGCTCGCGCCGCGGGGGCGGCACGGATACGCCGCGATGGTCTGGGTGCACGGGGGCGTGCACGGGTTCTGGGACGAGAAGATGCTTCCGTTCGTGATCGACGCGGTCAGGCATCATTACGTGATCATCGCGCCCCAGTATCGCGGGAGCGGCGGGTACGGCAAGGACTTTGCCGACGCGATCGATTACGGGGGACGCGAGGTGAGCGATGTCGTCTCGGCGGCCGACTACCTGCGTACGCTGCCATACGTCGACCCCGCGCGCATGGGGATCATGGGGTGGAGCCACGGCGCGTACATCACCACGCTGGCGCTCTTCCGCCACCAGACGGATTTCAAGGCGGGCGCCGCGATCGTGCCGGTCACAAATCTGCTCTTCCGTCTCTCGCTGAAGGGGCCCAAGTACCAGAAGAGCTTCGCCGCCGAGTCGACCATTGCCGGCCTGCCGTTCGAGAAGGTGCAGGAATATCTCGACCGCTCGCCGTTCTATCTCGTGGATTCGCTCGAGACGCCGATCATGGTGCACGTGGCGACGAACGACAGCACGGTGAATTTCGTCGAGGACGAACAGCTCATCGACGCGCTCCGCGCGCGGAAGCCGAACCTCGCCGAGACGCGGGTGTACGTGGATCCCGCGCCGGGGTACACCGGGTTCGGACACACGTTCAGCCGGCGCGTGAATCTCACGACGCTGGAGCGCGAGGACAGCCCGGCTCAGCGCGATTCCTGGAATCGCACCTGGACGTTCTTCGACTGGTACCTGCGGCCCTACGAGGATCCGTCAATTCGTAACGTCGATCCCTGACGGCGGAGCGCTCGCACGAGCGGTGTCGGGGGCCGTCCAGAATCCGGGCGTGCCCTGCGCCTTCGCCGAGAGGGCGCCGCCGAACAGCGCGGCGTTGAGCACCACGCGGAAGGTGCCCTCGGGCTGCCCGCGCCACTGCGGCTGGAACCCGATGAGCACCACGTGTCCGCCGCCGTGGTCGACGTCGAGCGCGGCGGCGTAGCCCTGCAGGTGCTGCTCGCCCAGCAGGTAGCCGGAGCGAAGCGGTGAACCCTCCTTCTGGTACGTGGCCAGCGCCGCGCCCCGGAACCCGGGGAGCGTGGTGAACACCGGGCTGTTCATGACGAACACGTCGGCCTGCGCGGGCATCCCGGCCATCACCGGATGCTGCGGGTCGGTGGTGACGCGCAGAATCGAGCCGTCGGCGAAGAATTCGCGCCGCGGCGTCTTGGCCACGACGTTGCGCACCGGCAGGTGCAGTTCATCGATGGCGAACTGCGCGCTCTCGTTGAGGCACACGAGCGTGCCGCCGCCGCGCACGAAGTCGTCGAGCGCGCGCACGCCTTCGGCGCCGAGGCCGCCCTCGTAGCGCGGGGGCACGGTGCCATGCGCGTACCCCTCCATGATGCCGCGCGGCGAGTCGGACGCGATGAGGACGACGTCGAACCGCGCCGCCAGGTCGCCGGCCTGGATATCCGCGTTGGTCAGCACGGTATACTTGAAGTCATATTGATCGAGCAGCCACTGCGTCCACCCCTCGTCCATGCTGGCGTTCCACGGCTTGTAGATGGCCACCCGCGGCCGCACCGGCAGGGCGCCGGCGCCGGACGCCCGGCGCCCCCGCACGAACAGCGAGGCCGCCAGCGCGTCGAGCGTCGCCGGCGGCGTGCCCGACACCACATACTGCCCCGACGCGCCGCCAGTGCCCGGCACGAAACCGAGCGTCGCCCCGTCGGCGAGCGCCCGGTTCATGAACCGGAACGCGTTGGTCTGCGCCGGATCGACCGTCACCGCGCTCCCGCTCCCGGTGATGCCGCCCGCCGGCGGCGCGATCCCCGCCGCTTCGGCGTTGGTCTCGAACGGCGCGTCGGGGGCCGAATGCCAGTCCACGGCCTTGCCGGCCACGGGCTGGAGCGCCGAACGGAACGCGTCTGAGAGTGGCGCGCGTGCCTCGACCACGCGGACGTCCATCTGGTAGGGCAGCGTCCACCCCGCGGCATCGTACGGCTGCTCCGGCGGCCCGCCCGGGAACTCGCGGAGGTCGGGGTACACCTGCGGCTCCATGAGCTGGCGCACGAGCTGCGCGAATTCCTGGTCCATTGGGATCACCCACGTGCCCGCCGGATATCTGACACCGTCGTACACGGCGGGGCGCGCCAACGTCTCGATGCGCACGCCGTTGAACGCGAACCGCTTGAGCAAATCCGCCGCGGCCACGGGGTCGTGCTGCGCTTGCGGCACGAGGTACGCGTAGGGCGGATTGTTGCGATAGCGCTGGATGGTTTCGGTTCCGGCCTTGTACCGGTTGTACAGCACCTCCTCGCGGTACTTCGCGGCGTAGTCGAGCACCGCGATCGACGCCGTCTCCATGTAGTCCACGGCGTCGCGCAGCCGCCACCACCCGCCCTTCCACGGGCTCGGGTAGAGCGACTGCGGACGCAAATCGCGGAACGCCGGCGGGAAGTCCTGCACCGTGTAGAAGTGCGGGGTGGCGTACCGGTAGAGCGCCGTCTCCGTCCAGAAGGCGTCGATGTTCATGAGCATCGGCATATAGTCGATGTACCCCGGATACCAGGCGTCGAATCCGGTGCCCATATGCGTCGCGCCCGGCATCCCGTTCGACTCCAGCTCCTGCGCGATGGTCATGCCGATGGTGTTCACTTCCCGCGACATCAGCGCCGGCACCTCGGGCGCGATCGGCTCGGCGAACGGCGGGAGCCAGATGCGCGTGGGGAACGGCGCCGTCTGGTGCTGCACGTAGATGATGTCGGGCTCCCATTCGCGCCACGTGCGCGCGATCACGCGCGACTCGGGCACGTTCAGCATATACGCGTCGCGGTTGTTGTCGTGGCCGATGTACTTCTGGTACAGCTCGTGCAGCGGCGACACCTCGTACGGCGTGCCCACGTTCTCGCGGTACCAGTGCACCACGATGTTCTGCCCATCGGGGTTGATCGACGGCCAGAGCAGCAGCACATCGTTGTCCAGGATGCTCTTGATTTCGGGGTCCGTGTCGGCGCGCGAGAGCAGATCGTACGCGAGCTGGATCGTGTGCTGCGAGCCCGCGATCTCGCTGGCGTGGAGCCCCCCGCTGATGTCCACGAACACCCGGCCCTCCCGCGCCAGCAGGTGCGCGTCGGCGGCGCTCAGCCCCTCGGGATGCGCCAGCCGCTGCGCGATGTCGCGATAGCGGTCCAGCTTCGCCAGATTGGCGGGCGATGAGATCACCGCCAGCGTCCACGGGTGTCCGTTCGACGTCACGCCGACGTCGACGAGGCGGATCCGGTCGCTCGCCGCCGCCAGCTTGCGGAAGTACGCGATGGACTCGTCGTAGTCCACGAGGTGAAAGTCCGCGCCCACCCGAAACCCGAACACCGACTCCGGCGTGGGAATCGCGGCGCGCTGCGCGAGCGCGACGCTCGTGGGCAGGAGGAGCACCGCGGCACCCGCGGCGGCGAGACGACGAAGCACGGAGAGCGACATCGAGAAATCCGGAGAGGGGAACGGCGCGGCAGGAACCGGATCGGGCGCGCGCACAGCCAAGCTCCACGACGCGCCGCCCGGCGTCAACTCCTCCCGCCCCGCCCTACCGCGCGGCAGGGAACAGCAGCGAGTCCACGAGCGCCCGGCTCGCCGGCGACGCCCAGTCGCGAATGTATTGCGTGCCTACGATCCGCCCGTCGGCCCCGATCAGGATCGTCTCGGGCACGCCGCGCACCTGGTAGCGGTCCATCACCCGCTCGCGCCGGTCGTGCAGCACGTCGAAGGTGAGATCGTACCGCTGCGCGAAGTCACGGATGGCGGCGTCCATACCCGGATCGTCGACGCTCACCGCGAGGATGCGCAGTCCGCGCGGCGCGTAGTCGCGATACAGGCGCTCGAAACTCGGCATTTCCTCGCGACAGGGCTGACACCAGGTGGCCCATAAATTCAGCAGCACGGGATGGCCGGCGTAGTCCGCGAGCGAGCGCCGCGCGGCGGGCTCGGTCACGGTCCACGCGGTGAACGCGGGCGCGACCGCACCCACGGTCACGGGGGGCGGCGCCGAGGCCAGCCACCGCGGCAGCATCATCCATGCGCCGGCGGCGAGCGCGGCGGCGCCAATCAGCGTGAGGCCCCACGGGCGGCGGCGAACGGTCACCACGCAACTCCCATGAAGACGGAATTAAGCGGCTTTTCGCCCGCGCGCATCTCCCGGGCGCGCCCGCGGGGTGTCGGCGCCCGTGCCCCATCCATAAATTCGCGGGTCGCCGGCTTGCCAACCTTCACCGCTGCCGCCCATGCGCCGTTCTTCGTCCGCCCTCTTCCTCGTGGCCGCCGCAATCGGCGCCACGGCCTGCGCACGCCCGGGCGGTGGTGCCGGTCGGACGGAGCGCGTGGTCTGCGTGTCGAAGCAGATCAACGAATTCATGTTCGCCATCGGCGCGCAGGACCTGCTCGTGGGGCGCGACCTGACCTCCATCTATCCGCCGGCCATTACGAAGATCACGTCGGTGGGCTACCACCGCGCGCTCAACGCCGAGGGGATCATCTCGCTCCGCCCCACGGTGTTCCTCAACGACGGCAACTACGGCCCCGATGAGGTGAAGACGCAGTTGCAGAAGGTCGGCATTCCGATCCTCACACTGAATCCCGGCACCACGCTCGACGGCGCCGAAGCGCTCCTCGACACGCTGGGGACGCGCTTCGACCGGCGCGCCGCGGCCGACAGCGTGCTCGCGGCCTGGAAGGCGGGGATGGACAGCATCTACCGCGATACGCTGCAGTGGGCGGGGAAGCCGCGCCCACGCGTACTGATCATGCACTTCGGTCAGCTCGTGAACGACTACCTCGCGCTCAAGCGCGGCGGCGTGGCCGACCACATCCTCGACTGGGCGGGCGGCGTGAACGCCGTCGACTCCGTGGGCGGGATGATGCGCCTCACCCCCGAGCTGATCGCCAAGATCGCGCCCGACGTGATCATCGCCACCGACGTGGGATTCGACCGTTTCGGGACCGCGCAGAAGTTCGCGACGATGCCGGGGGTGAGCCTCACCCCCGCGGGCAGGCACGGCCGCATCTACCGGATCGAAGAGACGGACGTGATGTACTTCGGTCCGCGTACGCCGGCCGCGGTGCGCCGCATGGCGGGCTTCCTCCACCCCTCGCCGCCAGCCAGGTGAGCGCGGCTCGATGCTGAAGCGGCTCACGTTCGCGCAGGTCTATCTCCTGCTCGCCGTGCTGCTCGCCGGCGCCGTGGTGGCGTCGGCGGGGATCGGCGCGTTCACCTTCTCGCCGGCGGAGATGCTCCGCTATCTCGGGGAGGCCGCGGGATGGATGAGCGCGCCCGCGAGCGACACCCTGGGGCGCAACGTGTTTCTCGAGCTGCGGCTCCCGCGCGTCGTGCTGGCCGGCGTCACGGGCGCGGTGCTCGGCGTGTCGGGGACGATCATGCAGGGGCTGTTCCGCAACCCCATCGTGGAGCCAGGCCTCGCGGGCACCTCCGCCGGCGCCGCCTTCGGCGCCGCACTGGTGTTCGTGCTCGGCGAGAAGACCACGCTCGCGTTCACCGCGCCACTGGGCGCGCTCGCCGTCCCGGTGCTGGCGTTCGTCGGCGCGTTCGCCGCGACCATGCTCGTGTACCGCGTGTCGACGTCGTTCGGGAAGGTGAACGTGTTCACGCTGCTCCTGGCCGGAATCGCCGTGAACGCCGTCTGCTCGGCGGGCACCGGATTCCTGTCGTACATCGCGCGCGATCCACAGGCGCGGAACATCACGTTCTGGAATCTGGGCACATTCACCACCGCGTCGTGGCGCGGCACGGTTCTCGTGAGCGTGGCGTTTCTGCTCTGCTTCGCGTGGGCCCTGCGCCACGGCAAGTCGCTCAACGCGCTCATGCTCGGCGAAGACGAGGCGGCCGCGCTCGGCATCGACCCCGCGGGGCTCATCCTGCGCCTCATCATTCTGAATACCATAATGGTGGCCGTGGACACGGCGATGGTGGGCGTGATTGCGTTCATCGGGCTCGTGGTGCCCCACATGCTCCGCATGATGAAGTCGGCTGATTACACATTCCTGCTGCCGGCCTCGGCGCTGTTCGGCGCGCTGCTCATGGAATGCATCGACATCGTGGCGCGGCTCGTGATCTCTCCCGCCGAGCTTCCCATCGGGATCATCACGGCGGTCGTTGGCGCCCCCGTGTTCCTGTACATCCTGCTGCGCCAGCAGCGCAGCGGCGGGGCGTTCTATGGTTGAGGTGCGCGGCGTGCACTACCGGGTGAACGACGCGCACATTCTGCGCGACGTGTCGGTGGCATTCCGTCCAGGACGATTCAACGTCATTCTCGGACCCAACGGGGCCGGCAAGTCGACCCTGCTCAAGGTGGCCACCGGCCTGCTCGCCCCCACCGAGGGCGAGGTGCGGTTCGACGGCCGCGACCTGCGCGAGTTGGGCGCCGACACCCTGGCCCGGCGCCGTGCGGTGCTCTCGCAGCACGTGGAGCTCGCGTTTCCGCTCTCCGTGCAGGACGTCGTGCTCATGGGGCGCTACCCGCACTATCGGCGGGTGCCCACCGCGCGCGACCGCGACATCGTGGACCGCGCCCTGGCCATCGTCGACATGACGCACAAGCGCGCGCAGGCCTACCCCACGCTGTCAGGGGGCGAGCAGCAGAAGGTGCAGCTCGCGCGCGTGCTGGCGCAGATCTGGAACTACGACGCCCCCGACGGCGACAAGGTGCTGTTCCTCGACGAGCCGACGTCGAGCCTCGACGTGCACTACCAACTGCACCTGCTCGACGTGGCCCGCGAGCTGCTGGGATTCCACTGCACGGTGATCGCCGTGCTGCACGATCTCAACGTGGCGCTCCAGTACGGCGACGCCTTCGTCGTGCTCGAAGACGGCCGCGTGGCCGAGGCAACCGACGATCCGAATCTGATTTCGGCGTCGCTGCTCGAACGGGTGTTCAAGGTGCGCGCCCGCCGCCTCACCGACCCCGAGAGCGGCGACACGTTCTGGCGCTTTCGCCTGTAGCACGGCGTCGACGCCGGCGCGGCCCGGTGTCGGCCGTCTCCGCACGTGGAGTCAGGCATCGCCTCCTGCACGCTTTCGAGAAATCGCGCGAACGTTCGGGCCGGACCCGCAACTCATCCGACTCGTTCAGCTTCCCGGAGGACCGATGCGCGCATCACGTATCCTTGCCGGCGCCGCGGCGACGGCGTTCCTGCTGCTCGCGGCCGCCCAGCCGGCGACCGCCCAGCGCGGCCGCGGCTTCGCCCGCTACGACGTTCACACGGTGCAAACGTTGAGCGGCCAGATCACGGCCGTCGATTCCATTCCGTCGCCGCGCGGACTTGGCGGCGGTCTTCACGTGCAACTCAAGGCCGCGGACAAGAGCTACGACGTGCACCTCGGCCCCCGCACGTTCCTCGAGGGCAAGTCGCTGACGCTCGCCGTGGGCGACGCCGTTTCGGTTACCGGATCGGTGGTGACGTTCAACGACGCGCCCGCGATGCTCGCGGCGTCGATCACCAAAGGCACCGTCACCGTCGCCCTGCGCGATTCCACGGGCATTCCGCTCTGGGCAGCGCGCCGCGGACCGCCCCGCCGCTGACCGCCTCGGCGGCAACTCCCCCGAACACGGGCCCGGCGGCCGCCTGCCATCGCGCGGGCGGCCGCCGAGTGGCGCTGGGCGCCCGGGAATCCATACGAAATGTTTGCCGGTGACGCGTTCCGCCCGGCCGCGGGTTGCTGTTATGTGACCATGGGCGCGGCGCCGCCGAAGGGGCGCGCGCACCGGGTCACGAATCCCGCATCAGGAGCCGCTGTCATGTGTGCTGCCTCTCGTCGCCGCGCGCGCGTGCGCCTCGCCGCGCTTGCCGCGTCCGTCGTGCTCATCGCATTTGCCGGTGCCTGCCAGAGCTCCTCCGGTCCGGCGGACCTCCTGCTCGCGGCCGGCTCCTTTCAGCTGCGCGCGGTGAACTCGAGCCCGCTTCCGTACCTGGACGGCACGTCGTATATCGTGCGCGGTTCGCTGTCCATTCAGACCAACGCGCGCTACACGCTCAGCGAGACCGACAGCTCGGCGAGCGGGCTCTCGGAGCTGCACAGCACGGGCACGTGGTCCGCGCCGCAGGGGACGGTGCAGTTCAAGGACGACAACGGCACGCTCTACCTGGGCGCGCTGTCGGGCTCCACCGATACGATCAATGTGACGGTGGGGACGCATGTGAGCGTGTACGTGCGGAATTGAGCCGTCGGCTCTTGCGAGTTCGACGTCATCGTGCGCAGGTTCACACGAGAAGTAGGTTGGTAGGTTGGTAGGTTGGTAGGTTGGTAGGTTGGTAGGTTGGTAGGTTGGTAGGTTGGTGTGTTGGTGGGTTGGTCAACCAGCGGCCTCACCGCCTCACGGATTTCCCCCCATCCCGGATTCAGACCGTGCGCCCCCTCCTTTCCGCGTCCCTCCTTCTCTGCGCGTTCGCCGCCGGCGCGCGCGCCCAGGAAACCGACACCGAACGCGCTGCGGCGCGCGACGTCGTGCATACGCTCGACTCCCTGGAACGCTCGCTGAACATCCCCGCCATGGTCGCGCGCCTCACCGGCCCCGACGCCGCGCGCGACGCCGTCACGGCGCGCGCCAAGGAGCTGATGGACACCGAGCTCCTCGCCATGGGCGACGACATCACGCGGCACCCCGAAATCGGCTTCACCGAACACCGTTCGGTGAAGATCCTCACCGATTGGCTCACGAAGCACGGCTTCGACGTGCAGGTGGGCGTCGCCGGACTCCCCACGGCCTTCGTGGCGCGATACAAGCAGAATCACGGAGCGCCGAACCTCGGCGTGATCGTCGAGTACGACGCGCTGCGCGGCACCAAGGGCGCGTTTCACGGCGACCAGCACAGCACGCAGGGCCCCATCGGCCTCGCGGCCGCCGTGGCCGTGGCCGAATACCTCACGCGCACGCACACGCCGGGAAGCGTTACCGTGTTCGGTACACCGGGCGAGGAGATGATGCCACCGGTGGCCAAGACCGTGATGAACGATTCCGGCGTGTTCCGGGGCATGGACGTGATCGTCCGCAGCCACTCGAGCATGAGCACCGGCCGTCCGGCGCCGGGGTTCGGCACCTGCTGCATGAACATCAACGGCACCAAGTACACGTTCAGCGGCGCGCCGGCGCATCAGCTCACCGCGTGGAACGGCCGCAACGCGCTGACGGCCGTGATTCACTTTTTCGACAACGTGGACGGCATTCGCAGCAATCTTCGGCCCGAAGCGCGCATCCAGGGCGTGATCGTCGAGGGCGGCGCGGCGCCGAACGTGGTGCCCGACCGCACCGTGGCCGATTTCTACATCCGGTATCCCGACGAGGTCTATCTCGCGCAGGAAACCGACATGATCGACAACGCCGCGCGCGCCGCCGCGCTGGCCACCGGCACCAAGGTGAAGATCGATCACTACGGCCAGCTTCGCGACGGCATCAGCCAGGGCACGCTTGGAGAGCTCGGCTTCGCGTACATGACGAAGTTCGGCGCCACCAACGTGCAGCCCGAGCCGGGCAAGCCGCAGGGCTTCGAAGAAACGGGGAGCGTATCGAGCGAGATTCCCGGGATGGGCTTCACCGCGCAGAGCTCCACCGCGCCCAACCACACGTACGAAATGCTGGCCGACGCCACCGGCCCCGTGGGCCATCACGGATTCGTGGTCGACGCCCAGGCCATGAGCGCTCTGCTCTACGACTTCGCCACGCACGCCGAGTACCGCGCGGCGGTGAAGCAGGAGTTCGACGCGATTCGCGGGCTCAAGTCGCGCTACCTCGAAGAACTCAAGAAGGTGTACACCCTGCCGAAGGTGCCGGACCCCGAATAGGGCACCGGCGGGCCGGCCGGGAGCACCCGGCCGGCCCGCTCGGGGTTTCCAGTACGGATTCGCTTCGTTGTCCTGATAGGGAGCGTGCGGCCGGAGCGCGAACTTCCCGGCGTCCCCTGTGAGGAGGCGTCGCATGACCGCGCCATCGGCAACACCCAGCGCGCCAGCAAATGGGAAGGGCCGCCCCCGCGTCACCGTCAAGGGCACCGAGTTGCTGGCCCGCGTGAAGGAAATCGTGCACAACGGCAACGTGCGCCGGATCGTGATCAAGGGCGAGGACGGCCGCCCGATCATCGAGATGCCGCTCACCGTGGGCGCCGCCGGCGCCGTACTCATTCCGATGTGGGTGGCCGTGGGCGCGATCGCGGCGCTCGCCGCCAACTACACCATCGAGGTCGAGAAGGAAGACGAGCCGGCCGGGTAGCCCTGGTGCGGGAACTTTCCCCGGCGCCGGGTATTGAATCCTCGGAGGGACTCTTCTATGCGCCCGATCCGAGGATTCATTCTGTTAGGAGCGACGGTTCCCATGCTGAGTGCCGTGTCGTGCCGCGCGGCGAGCGCGGCCGTGACCATTCCCGATCCCACGGTCGATGAAGCGCGCGCGGCCGCGCCCGGCCATCGCATCGCCGTGCTCGCCGGCGGGTGCTTCTGGGGGATTCAGGACGTCTTCGAGCACGTGCGGGGCGTGATCAGCGCGACGTCGGGCTACTCCGGCGGGCACGTGGCCAATCCCACGTACGAAATGGTCAGCGACGGGGACACCGGCCATGCCGAGGCGGTGAAGATCGTCTACGATCCGTCGCAGGTGACCTTCGGCCAGCTCCTCAAGGTGTTCTTCTCCGTCGCGCACGACCCCACGGAGCTGAATCGCCAGGGGCCGGACGTCGGCACCAACTACCGGTCGGCGATCTTCTACACCAACCCCGAGCAGCAGCGCATCGCGCAGGCGTACATCGCGCAGCTCGACAAGGCCGGCGTCTACGACAAGCCGATCGTCACGCAAGTGGCGCCGTTCACCGCGTTCTACGACGCCGAGGCGTACCACCAGGACTTCGCGCAGAGGAACCCCGACAACGCGTACATCGTGATCAACGACGCGCCCAAGGTGGTGAATCTGCAGCGCGAGTTGCCCGGGCTCTACACGGCCACGCCCGCGCACCCGTAGTCGCGCGCTGGCCAAAAAGGCGGGGGCGGCGCGCGTCGCCCCCCGCCTCTCGGCCGGGCTTTCACCGCGCCTTGGGCGTGGCCGCCTCGACGCTCCGCGCCGTGGGTGCCATCTGCGTCAGCGTCCAGTTCTCCAGGAGGTACACCGTGCCTCCCCTTTGGGTGCGCGCATACAAGTCGTCCTTCGTGGAATCGAACGCGACGTCCACGGCGGGATTCGGCCCCCCGGTGAACACCCGCACGCGCGCGGTGGGGCGCGTGAAGTTCGCCGAGTCGGCCTGCGCGCCCTTCGCGAATCCGATCGCCGACGCGGGGTGATACTGGGCGAGCAGTCGCGCCACGGCCCCGGAATCGGCGGCGGCCCCCGTGGCCAGGTGCCAGCGCTTCCCGGTGCGCACGAGCGCGTACGTCACGCGGCCGCGCGTCACCTCCACGCGCTGCACGCTGTCGGGCGGCACGTCGGCGACGGTCTTGTCGCGCCAGTCGTCGAGCGGACGATCCATGGCCGACGGCAGCGATCCACGCAGCGCGTATACGGCGCTGTCGCCCGCCGGACGCACATAGACGCCGAGGTAATCGTTGGTGTTGTGCCCCGCGATCAGGTCGAGCCCCGTGCCGCCCTTCACCACCACGCGCACGCGGCGTCCGCTGTCGGCGCTCACGCCCATCGCCGCGTCCGACGACCGGCGATCGGCCGCGAGCTCGCTGCGATTGGAGGTGTCGCGCAGCGCGCGCAGGAGCTGGTCCACGTTGCTCTCCGCGGCGGCGAATCCGTTCACGCGCCAGTGCCCGTCGGGCTGGCGCGCCAGCAGCGCCGTGTCGGCGCCCTTGGAGATGGCGATCGTGTCCACGGCCGCCGTGTCGATCGCCGGCAGACGGAAGCCCGCGGCGTGGTCCGCGCCCGCGCGCCGCGCGAAGGCGAACGCGCCCCACAGCACGAGCGCCACGGCGAGCGCGCCCGCCAGCCGCGCCAATTGCTTGTTGGTCATGCCGCACCTCCCGGAACCGCCGCCAGCGGACGATAGGGGGTTCGCGTCCGGCGGCGCCGCCGGCTCGTGGCCGCCAGTCCCGCCACGATGAGCAGCAGCGGCACGCCGATCACGTTGAAGTACTTGACCCCGTCGCGCGTGGCCGCGCTCGTGAACGCGAGCGCCGGCGGACGGCGGTTCTTCGCGCGAATGGAGATGAGCGCGTCGTCCTGGGTGAGCCAGTCCACGGCGTTGAGCGCGAAGTCCAGGTTCTCCGGGGCCTGCTGGGCGATGCGATCGGTAACGAAATCGGTGTTCCCCACCACGATCACGCGCCCGCGCGCCGCGGAGTCCTTCGCCGCCGGGGCGACCTGCACCGCCACGAGCCGCGACGCGAGACTGTCCTGCGGCCAGTCGCGCGTGGGCTGGATGGACTGCTCGCCGGTGAGCACGCCGCCCCCGCGGCTGGTCACGAGCAGCGGCGTGACCACATACCCCGGCTTTGCCGTCGTGTCCACGCTGCTCGCCCACGGCAGCAGCACGTTGTCTACCTGCTGGTCCACCACCGAGCGCCCGGTGCTCTGCGCCTGCATGAACAGCGGGTAGCGCGTGAGCACCTGCCCCATCTGCGAGGGCACGGGGACGATCTCGTTCGCCGCGAGATCGTAGACCATGTCGCTGGGAATCGACACGCCGAACCGCGCCAGCAGCGGATTCCACCCCACGGGATGCGGTATCGCCATGGGCATCTGCGCGTCGGGGAGCATGCCGCTGGCGAGCACGAGCGCGCTCCCGCCCCGGTCGAAGAACGCCGCCAGCCGCGCGCGCGCCGCCGCCGGGATCGAATCGGGCCCGCCCACGAGCACCAGGGTCTTCACGTCGGCCGCCGGCTGGGCGGTGTCGGCCAGGGTGAACGTCCGGACGCTATATGATTTCTGTAATTCCTGCTGGAGGCGCTGCGTGGCGCCCATCGGCCCGGCCGCCCCCGCGAACATCCCCACCACCGGCTTCGCGGTTCGCGTCAGCTCGCGAATCGCCGACGCCACCCGGTACTCCAGATCGTCGGTTTCCCCCACGAACGGGATCGCCTGCGACTTGCCGCGGTACTCGATGGCCAGCCCCAGGTACCCCTGCTTCACCTGCAGCGACGCGTTGCCCACCACGTTGAACTGCACGGGCGCGATGCCCAGGGACTGCGCCTCGCTGGCCGCCGCCTTGTCGCTCGACGGATCACGCACGAGCACGCGCACGTTGCCGTGGCTCGCCGAGCGCACGTCGCGGAGCAGATCGTCCACGTCGCGCTTGAGGAGGGCGATGCTCGTGGGCAGGGCGTCGGACGCGAACTCCTTGATGGTCACGATGTCGTCCAGATGCCCCACGATCTGCTTCGTGCCGCTCGACAGCGTGTACGCGTGGCCGGGGGTCAGATCGAGGCGGCCGTTGATGTAGCTGCCCAGCAGGTTCACCACCACGAGGATCGCCGCCACGAGCGCCACGCCCAGGCGCAGCCGCCGCCGCGCCGGCCCGGTGCGCGAGAGCTTGCGCCCCAGCACGGCGCCGTATGCCAGCGCGAGGAAGACGCCGGCGAGCGAGAGAAAGTAGATGGCGTCGCGCAGGTCGATCACGCCGCGCCCGATGTTCTGGAAGTGCGACAGCACGCCCAACCGCGCCGCGATGGTGCCCAGCGCGGGCGGCAGCCCCACCAGCAGTGGGTCGAGCCCGAACAGGATCAGCACGAACATCACCGCCACCGCGAGAATGAACGCCGTGATCTGGCTGCGCGTCAGGCTCGACGCCCACACGCCCACGCCCGCGAGCCCCAGCGCGAGCATCGCCGCGCCGGCGTACTGCGCCACCACCGGCCCCCAGTACAGCTTGGCGCCGAGCGTGAGCCCCAGCGGAATGGGCAGCGTGCACGCGAGGCCGATCCACAGGAACGCCACGGCGCCCAGGAACTTGCCGAGCAGCAGTTCGAGCTCGGTCACCGGCTGCGCGAGCACGAGCTCGAGCACGCCGCTGCGGCTGTCCTCGGCCAGCGTGCGCATCGCCACCGCCGGCACGAAGAAGAGGAACAGCCACGGCAGCAGGTCGAGCATCGGCCGCAGGGTGGCCTGCCCCATGAGATACGCTTCGCGGAAGTACATGAATGCGTTCACCGCGACGAACACCACGAGCAGGACGTAGCCCGTGGGATGGTCGAACATTGCCTTGATCTCGCGGCGCGCGACGGTCCAGATGCGTCCGATCATGCGGCAGCCTCCGTCGCGGCGACGGGCGCGTCGGCGCCCGCGCCGGTGAGCTGGCGGAACAGATCCTCGAGCCTGCCCGTCTCCTGATGCAGCTCGTAGAGCGTCCAGTTCTCCCGCTTGGCCATCTCGAAGATGCGCGGGCGCAGATCGCCGTCGCCTGACGCCGCCACGCTCGCGCGCACGCGGCCGTCGGCGGCGCCCTGCACTTCGACATCGCGCACGCCGTCCAGCGAAGCCAGCCGCGCCTCGACGTTCGCGCCGGCCACCTCCACCTCCACCCGCACGCCGGCCGTGGCCCGCGTGACGAGGGTGTCCACGCTGCCGTCGGCCACCACCTTTCCGCGATTGATGATGAGGAGCCGCGAACAGGTGTGCTGCACCTCCGGAAGCACATGCGTGGAGAGCATCACGGTGCGCTCGCGCCCCAGCCGCTCGATGAGATGGCGGATTTCCACCCGCTGGTTCGGATCGAGCCCTTCCGTGGGCTCGTCCAGAATCAGCAGGTCGGGCCGGTGGAGGATCGCGGCCGCGAGCCCCACGCGCTGCTTGTACCCCTTGGACAACTCGCCGATGGGCCGGTTGAACACGGGCTCGAGTCCGGTCGACGAGACGGCCTCGTCGATGGCGCGCCGCCGCTCGAGCCCCGCGAGTTCGCGCAGCCGCCCCATGAACTCCAGATACTCGGCCACCAGCATGTCGCCATACAGCGGGTTGTTCTCCGGCAGGAATCCGATGCGGCGCTTCGCCTCGCGCCCGGCATCGGCGAGCGGCACCCCGTCGAGGCGGATCGCGCCCTCGTCGGGCTCGAAGATCTGCGTGATCATGCGCATCGTGGTCGACTTGCCGGCGCCGTTGGGGCCGAGGAAGCCCACCACCTGGCCGCGATCGACGTCGAACGAGACGCCATCGACCGCCGTGATTCCGTCAAAGCGCTTGGTGACGCGCTCCAGCGAAAGCAGTGACATGGGTTGGGTGCGGGACGTGGGTTGCGATGCCCCCGGAAACCTCACGGGGCAATCGGCGGCCGGTCTGGGGGTCCCGCGAGCCGCCGGCGGATTACTCACATTAAAAAAAAGTGGCCCGGCGCCTGTCAACGGGCGCCGGGCGCTAAAAAATCCTTAACACGGGTGGCCGTGGAACGCGGCCACCGTCAGGCGTCGGTGGCCGCCTCCAGCCCCAGCTCGCCCGTGGCCAGGCTCCGCTCGGCGATCGCATCGACGCGCGCGTCCTGATTGTGCCGCAGCGCCCGGATGTTGCGCCGCGCGCGGCGGTAGGCCATGGGCACGAAGATCCGCGCCATGTCCACGTGCGGCTTCGCCGCGTCGGCGTCGGGGCCGCCCGCGCGCGCAATTTCCCACGTCACGCGCGACAGCACCGCCGTGGCCAGGAAGATGTCGATCGACGCGTTCGCCATGCGCTCCTGCAGGTACTGACGGTCGATCACCTGCTTCCCGTGCTTCATGATCACGCCTTCCACCGCCAGCGCGAGGTTGTGCACCAGCTCGGCCACCAGGTCGGCCTCCTCGGCGAGCGCCGGGTGCACCTTGGTGAAGCTGGGCTTGGCGATCTGCCGTTTGGCGCGGTCGGTGAGATAGTGGCTGATGGCGCCGATGGAGTGGAGCGGATCCTTGAACGCCTTGCCCAGCGCCTTGAGCCGCTCGCCGGGCTGCTGGAGCCCCATGAGCGCGATCAGCGCCCGCAGGATCTCGTTGGTGCCCTCGAAGATCAGATTGATGCGCGAATCGCGCACCGCCTGCTCGTACGGGAACTCCTTGGAGTAGCCGATGCCGCCGGCGATCTGCAGCGCGTCGTTCGACGCGCGGTACGCCAGCTCGCTGCAGTACACTTTGCACGCCGCCGTCTCGAGCGAGAAGTCGACGCCGCCGCGGTCCATCATGCCGCTCGCCACCTGCACGGCCGCGTCGGCCGCGTACGTCTCCACCGCGTTGGTGGCGATCTTCTTGCGGATCATCTCGAACGATCCGATGGGTTTGCCGAACTGGTGCCGCTCGTTGGCGTACCTGATCGCTTCGCGCATGATGCGCCGCGCGCCGCGCGCCGAGCCCGCGGCGAGCCCCAGGCGCCCGGAGTTGAGCACCTCCAGCGCCACGTGGAACCCCTGCCCCACGTCGCCCAGCCGGTCCTCCACCGGAACTATTACATTTTCGAAATAGACCGCGCGCGTGTCGCTCGCCTTGATGCCCATCTTCTCCTCGAGCTTCCCCAGCCGCACGCCGGCCGCGTGCGCGTCCACGATGAACGCCGTCACGCGCTGCTTCGCCTTGCCGTCGATCGTCACCGGCACCTTGGCGAACACGGTGAAAATGTCGGCGTATCCGGCGTTCGAGATCCACATCTTCTGGCCGTTGAGCACGTAGTGCGTGCCGTCGGCGCTCGGCTCGGCGTGCGCCTGCATGGCCTGCGCGTCGGACCCCGAGCCCGGCTCGGTGAGGCAGAAGCCGGCCACCATCTCCCCCGTCGCGCACCTGGGCAGGTACTTCTGCTTCTGCGCTTCGCTCCCGAACAGCACGATGCCCTTGCAGCCGATGGACTGGTGCGCGCCGAAGTACACGGTGAGCGCCGGATCGGTGCCGCCCAGTTCGCCGAAGATGCGATTGTACACCTTGGCCGTCGCGCCGAAGCCGCCGTACGCCTCGGGAATGCTGAGCCCCATGAGCCCCAGCTCGTGCAGCCCCTGGCGCACCTCGTCGGGGAAGCGCGCGTCATGGTCGAACTTCGCCGAATCGATGTGATCGGCGGCGAACGCGCGGAACGCGTCGAGAATCGCGCGCAGCGACTCCTGCTCGTCGGCGCTCAGCGCCGGGAACGGAAAGACGAGATCCTCGTGGATCTCGCCCAGGAACACGCCGCGGGTGAACGACGGATCGACGTCGGGGGCGGCGAGGTGCGGCTCGGCCGGCTTGCCGGCCGGGGCCGTGACGGGTGCCGTGGTGGCGCTCATGCGTGACTCTCCGGAAAAACGCGAACCATCTGTTCCTGTACCATCGCAGGCCGGAGCCGTTCCGCGCAATCGGCGATTCCTCCTCATCCGCGCCGTCCCTCTGGCCGTGCCTCCGCGTACGTCCTAAGCTTGTGCGATCCCTCGACACGGCCGACGCGGGCCAGTCGGCCCCTCTCTCTCCCGCCGATGCGCGTTTCCCACCTCTGGACCGCCGCCGCAGCCGCCTGGCTCTGCGCCGCCGTCGCGCGAGCGCAGGACACGGGCAACGCGCGCGGCGCCCCCTCGGCGCGCGATCAGGGGCCCGTGCACGAATCGTGGTCGCAGCGCGATCTCCAGCCCGGCGCCCAGGTCGTCGCCGTCTTGCAGGACCGCACCGGCTACCTCTGGCTCGGCACCACCGAGGGCATCTTCCGCTTCGACGGCGCGAGCGCGACGCCCGTGGCCGCGCCGGCACTCGACTCGCTCTCCGCACCACAGGTGCTCACACTCGTCCGCGGACGTCACGGCGCGGTGTGGGCGGGGATGCGGCGCGGCGGACTCTTCCGGTTCTCCGGCGACACGGTGCAGCACTGGACGACGCGCGAGGGGCTGCCCGGCATCCAGGTCAACACGCTGTACCAGGACTCCACGGGCACGATGTGGGTGGGCACGGAATCGGGGCTCTGCCGCATCGAGGGACCGCGCTGCCGCGCGGTGGGCGACCGCGGCTTCCGCACACTCGCGCTGGGGCGCGGCTGGGACGGCGGACTGCTGGTGGGGAGCTACGGCCTGTTCGCCCTGCGCGGCGACACGTTGGTGCGGTTGCCGCTGCTCAACGCATCGCTGTACCGCGTGACCAGCATCGCGCAGGGCGCCAACGGCGCGACCTGGGTATCCACGGTCGCCGGCCTGGTGCGCGTCACGCCGCCCGCCGCGCCGGGCGCGCGCCCCGGCGTGCGCATCTTCACCACGCGCGACGGACTCCCATCGAACTACATCCTCACCGCCATGGCCGGCGGCGGCGACACGCTGTGGGTCGGCACGCTCGGCGGCGGACTCGCCATCCGGCAGGGCGGCCGCTTTCTCACCGTCGACGCGAGCCAGGGACTGACCGATGATCGCGTGAATGCGTTCGCCCGCGACCGCGACGGCAACGTCTGGGCCGCCACGAGTGGAGGCATCGACCGCTTCCATGCGCGCGCGATCACGACGTATACGCGGGCCGACGGCCTTCCCGACCCGCTGGTGTGGAGCGTGGCGGGCACCCCGCGCGGCACGATCTGGCTCACCACCAACGCCGGCGGTCTCACGAAGTTCGCCGACGGACGCTTCACCACCTGGCGGAGCGACTCGCTCATCGCGTCGAGCCGCATCAGCGTCATCGCGCCCGCGACCGACGGCTCCGTCTGGCTCGGTGTCCGGCCCGACATCCTCGCGCGCTTCCGTGACGGCCGCGTGCAGAACTGGTCGCGGCGCCCCGGCGCGCCGCGCGACGGCGTGGTGTCCATCGCGCAGCTTCCCAACGGCGATGTCTACTTCGGCGGCCCCGGCGGCGTGGTGCGCCTGCGCGGCGAGACGTTCGCGCGGGTCGCGATGCCCGGCGATTCCGCCGCGCGGGCCATTCGCGTGCTCGCCCTCGCGAGCGACGGCACCGTCTGGGCCGGCGGCACGTCACTCTTTCGCATTCACGGATTGCGCGCCGAGCGCGTGGGCCCCGCCGGCGCGTTTTCGGCGTATCCGGTGAGCGCCCTCCTCCCCGACAGCGCGCGCCTGTGGATCAGCACCGACGGCGGCGGTCTCTCTCTGCTGCGAGGCGACCGTCTCGACGGACTGGGCCGCGCGGGCGGCACGCTGCTCAATGACGCGTTCACCCTCCTCAACGACGGGCACGGCAGCCTCTGGCTGGCGTCGTCGTTCGGCCTCGAACGCGCCGAGCTCTCGGAGCTCGTCGACGCCGCCGACGGACGCATCGCCGCGGTGCCCGTCCGCCGCTTCGACAAGGCCGACGGGTTGCTGAGTACGGAATTCAACAGTGCGGGCGGTGCCACGGGATGGCGGGCACCCGACGGGCGCCTCTGGCTGCCCGGCGCCGACGGACTGGTGGTCGTGGACCCCCGCATCGTGCAGGCGCCGACGGCGCCGTTGCCGGTGCACATCGAGAACGTGATCGCCGACGGGCGCTCCCTGGGCGCCGACCGCACGATCGTTCTCCCCACCGGAACGCGCCAGATCGCCATCGACTTCACCTCCTTGCGATTCCGCGCGCCACGCCAGCTGCGCTTTCGCTACCGGCTCATCGGGCTGGACAGCGTGTGGCAGGACGCCGGCGCGCGGCGGCGCGCGTTCTATTCGAGTCTCCCCGGCGGCACGTACACCTTCGAGGTCTCGGCTCGCGACGACGCCGGCGAGTGGAGCGCGCAGCCCGCCGTGCTCACCCTGCGCGCCGTACCTCCATTCGTGCAGACGCGCTGGTTCGCCGCCCTGATCGCACTCGTGCTCGCCGGCGCCACGGGTACCGCGGTGGCGCTGCGCGGCCGCGCCGTACGCGCGCAGGCGCGCCGCCTCGAGATGCAGGTGGCCGAGCGCACACGCGATTTGCAGGACGAGGTCGCGGTGCGCGAGCGCACCGAAGCCGCGCTGCGCGACGCGCGCGACACGCTCGAGAAACGCGTCGACGAGCGCACGGCCGACCTCGCGCGCGCCAACGAAGAGCTGGCCCTCAATCAGGAGCGGCTGGGGCTTCTGCTGCGCCAGCTTCCCGCGGTCGTCTGGTCCACGAACGCCGATCACCGCATCGTCAGGGCCGTCGGCTCCGGCCTGGGTGTCATCGGCCTCACCGCCGACGAGCTCGTGGGACGCCGCTTCGACGAGGTGTTCGGCGACGACCAGTCGCTGGCGCGCGGTCTGCAGCTCGCCCACCATCGCGCGCTCCGCGGCGACGCCACGCAGGACCGCGGCGAGTATCGCGGCCGCACCTTCGAGTGGCGCGTCGAGCCCGTGCGCGACGGCACGGGCGCCGCGAGCGGCACCGTGGGGCTCGCGCTCGACGTCACCGATCAGGCCCGCCTCCGCGAGGAGATGCTCCAGAGCCAGAAGATGGACAGCATCGGGCGCATGGCCGGCGGCATCGCCCACGATCTGAACAATCTGCTCACCGCCGTGCTCGGCTTCGTCGATCTGAGCGAGATGGCCGCCACGCGCGACGAGCTCACGCGCAACCTCGAGGAGATCCGCTTCGCGTCCGACCGCGCGGCGTCGCTCACGCGCCAGCTCCTCACCTTCGCGCGGCGGCAGAAGACCGACGTCCGCCCCGTGATGCTCAACGACGTCCTCTACACCACCGACCGTCTGATCCGGCGGCTCCTCGGCTCCGACGTCGAACTCGTGGTCGAGCCCGCGCCCGATCTCCCCGCGGTGCTGGCCGATCCGCACCAGCTCGAGCAGGTGATCGTGAATCTCGCCGTGAACGCGCGCGACGCGATGCCCGATGGGGGCCGGCTGTCCATCAGCACCGCGCGCGTGCGGCTCGACGCGCCGCGCGGCGATCTCGCGGCGGGCGCGTACGTCGCCCTGCGCGTGCAGGACGGCGGCGTGGGCATGTCCGACGACGTGCGCGCGCGCGCCTTCGAGCCATTCTTCACCACGAAGGAGCTGGGCAAGGGCACCGGGCTCGGACTGTCGACGAGTTTCGGGATCGTGCGCGAATTCCACGGCGCCATCGAGATCGACAGCGCCCCGGGACGCGGCACCACGGTCACGGTGCTGCTCCCCGTGCACGCGGCGCGCCCCGGTGCGGGCGCGGTCGCGGCGGCCGACGAGCCTCTCGCCGCCGGTTCGGAAACGATCCTGCTCGTGGACGACGAAGTGCAGGTGCGCAACGTGGCGGAGCGCGCGCTCACGTCGATGGGGTACCGGGTGCTCGTGGCGGGCGACGGCGTCGAGGCGCTCGAGGTCGCGGCCGCCCACGACGGACCGATTCAGCTGCTGCTCACCGACGTGCGCATGCCGCGCCTGGGCGGGCTCGAACTGGCCGAGCGGTTCCTCGCGGCGCGCGCCGAATCGCGCGTCCTGCTCATGTCGGGCTACTCGGATTTCAAGGCGCCGCCGGGCGCGCCGTATCTCGAGCGCGCGCCGCGCCTGCAGAAACCGTTCCGCATCGGCGAGCTCGCCGAGCGGGTGCGCGGAATGCTCGACGGGCGGCCGCCGTTCGGAACCTGAACGACAGCCGCCCGTCGAGCCGCTGGCCCTGACGCTCCGTCACCCGCGGCCGTGCCCGCGGC
>JAGWRB010000165.1 GCA_028876725.1 Gemmatimonadota bacterium | reverse complement strand
GGCCTGGCGCGCCGCGCTCGACTCCGCGCGCGTCCTGGGCGCGGATTCGCTATACGAGTTCGGTGATTCCCTGCGGCCTGCCGGCCGCGCGCCGCGCCCCGACGACCGCGCGTCGAACGCCGACCCGGTGGTCCAGCGCGCCCTGGCCGACGGCCGGCCCGTCGTCGTGATCACCGACGGCGAGATCGACGGCGCCGCCGAGCTGCGGCAGCTCCCGTCGGGCTCGCGGGTGATCGTCGTGCCGCATGCGCGCGCCGCCGACGCGGCCGCCGCCGGGTTGGACGTGCCCCGCGCCGTGGTGGCGGGCGACTCGGCGCAGCTCCGCCTCACCGTGCGCGCCGGAGCCGCCGGCGCGCGCGCCGGCACCGCCCGCTTCTTTCTGGACGACCGACTCCTCGGCGCCGCGCCGTTCGACACGCTGGCGCCGTACGCCGAGCAGGACGTGACGCTCCGCGCGGTGATGGGCGGCCCCGAGGGACCGGCGGTCGCGCGGGCGGTGATTGCGTCGCCCGGCGACGTCGAGCCGCGCAACGACACCCTGGCCGTCGGCATCGATCTCTCGCGCCAGCCGGGTGCGGTGTTCGTGTCCACCTCGCCCGACTACGACGCGCGCTACGCGCTGGCCGTGTTGCGCGGCGCGCTCGCGCTGCCCACGCGCGCGTTCTATCACCTGTCGCCCGGGAACTGGCGCGTGGACGGCACCTATGCGCCCGCCACCGAAGCCGAGGTGCGCGAGGCGTTCCGCGACGCGCCCGTGGCCATCCTGCACGGCGATACCGCGGCGTTCGGTCCGCCGCGCCAGGCCACGCGCGCGCCGCTCGCGCTCATCGTCCCGTCGGCGGGCGACGGGAGCGAGTGGTACGCGAGCGCCGCGCCCATGTCGCCCCTGAGTGGGGCGCTGGCGGAGCTCCCGTGGGATTCGCTGCCGCCACTGCTCGTGGGCCCGGGTCCGGAGGCCAAAGGCCAGTGGGGGGCGCTCGACGCGCGCCGCGGGCGCGAGGCGCTCACGCGCACCATCGTCGCCGGCGATGACGCGCCGCGGCGCGTGGTCATCGTGGCCGCGTCGGATCTCTGGCGGTGGGCGTTTCGTGGGGGCGCTTCCGCCGACGCCTTCACCGCGCTGTGGGGGAGCATCTTCGACTATCTGGCGTCGGCGCGCGCCGACCGTCGAGCCGCGGTGCCCGGGGCCGGCGTCGTGCGTGCGGGTGAACCCATCGCGTGGCGGCGCGGCGCGGCGGGTGACACGGCGGTGTCGGTGGTGCTGCAGCGCGCCGGCGCGGGGGCGCCGGATACGTTGCGCCTGCGCTTTCCAGGTGGCGCGGCGGTGACGCACACCGCGCCCCTCGCCGCCGGGCGATACGACGCGCGCGTCGACGGCGGGGCGGCCGTGCTCGTGGTGAACGCGTCGCGCGAGTTGGTGCCGCGGCGTCCGGCGGCGGTATCGGGGCGTGTGGGCGGGGCTCCGCCGCGCGGCGCCCCTCCGGGGGCGCGCGACACGGGGTGGCTCTACGTGCTGCTCCTGGCCGCGCTGTGCGGGGAGTGGTTCCTGCGCCGGCGTGCGGGAATGCGATGATGCGTGGGTGCCGCGACCGTTAGATTGACTCCATGCCACGTCTTCTTCGCAAATCGGGGGATACGCCGCGGCGGTCGTTCTGGCAGCGCGTCAAGGACGTCGCCCTGCGCGACGTGGGCGTCATGGTGCGCGGCGGCGTCAAGCAGGGCTCGCTCGAACAGCTCGAGGAACTGCTGCTCGAGGCCGACTTCGGCGTCCCCGTGACCCTGCGGCTCGTGGCCGAGGTCGAGGACCGCGCCAAGCGCGGCAAGGTGAAGTCCGACGAGGAATTCCGCTCCGCGCTGGCCGAAGGGGTGGACGCGGCGTTGCGCGCCGGCAACAGCGACCCGGCGCTCCGGTTGCCGCCTGGGAAGCCGGCGGTGGTGCTGGTGATCGGCGTGAACGGCGCGGGCAAGACGACGTTCATCGGCAAGCTCGCGTCGAAGCTTCGCGGCGAGGGGAAGCGCGTGATGGTCGCGGCCGGCGACACCTTTCGGGCCGGCGCGATCGATCAACTTCGTGTGTGGGCCGAGCGCACCGGATCGGAGTTCGTGGGCGCGCAGGCGGGCTCGGACCCGGCCGCGGTGGCGTTCGACGCCATCGACGCGGCTGTGGCGCGCGGGGTGGACGTGCTGATCGTCGACACCGCGGGGCGGCTGCACACGAGCGGCGGCCTGATGGAAGAGCTGCGCAAGGTGGCGCGCGTGATCGGCAAGCGCCTCGACGGCGCGCCGCACGAGACGCTGCTCGTGCTCGACGGCACCATCGGGCAGAACGCCGTGGTGCAGGCGCGCACGTTCAGCGAGGCGGTGCCCGTGACGGGGCTCGTCGTGACGAAGCTCGACGGCACGGCGCGCGGCGGGGTGGTGGTGGCGGTGCACGAGGCCATCGACGTGCCGGTGAAGTTCCTCGGCGTGGGCGAAGCGGCCGAGGATCTCGCGCCGTTCGATCCTGCGGAGTTCGCGCGGGAGCTGCTGAGCGACGAGTAGCATGGCCACGGCGACTCCGCGGATCGCGCTGGATACGCCGGTCACGTTCCTCAAGGGCGTCGGCCCGCGGCGCGCCGCGGCGTTCGCCAAGCTCAACGTGAAGACGGCCGGCGATCTGCTCTGGCTGATCCCGCACCGCTACGAAGACGCGAGCACCGTCTCGCGGATCGCGACGCTGCGCACGGGCGCCGACGCCACGGTCATCGGACGCGTGATCTCCAAGGGCGTGCTCCCCACGCGCAAGGGGCTGCGCATCTTCCAGGCCGTGCTGCAGGACGAGAGCGGCATGATCGAAGCCGCGTGGCCCGGCCAGCCGTTTCTCGATCGCGCGATCGAGAAGGGCGACGTGCTGCTGGCGTCGGGGCCGGTGCGATTCTACCACGGGCGGCAGCTCGCGCCGCGCGAATGGGTGAACCTCGGGCCCGACGACGAGGGCACCGCGCACGGCCGAGTGCTGGCGGTGTATCCGGCCACCGAGGGGCTGAGCTTCAAGGTGATTCGCGGCATCGTGGACGCGCACCTCGACCAGCTCCTGCCGCAGGTGAAGGAGTACTTCCCGGGGCGGATCATCGAGCGCGCCGGCGTGGCGGGCATCGCCGACGCGCTGCGCATGGTGCACCGGCCGCAGAGCATGGCCGAGGCGATGGCCGGGCGCGACCGCCTGGCGTTCGAGGAGCTGTTCTTCGTGCACCTGCTGCACCAGCGCGTGAAGTCGCTGGCGCGCGAGGCGCGACGCGGCATCCGCTTCGAGAACCGCCGGAACCTCACCACGCGGCTCCGCGAATCGCTCCCCTACGTGCTCACCAACGCGCAGGTGCGCGCCCTGCGCGAGATCGTGGACGACATGTGCAGCGACCGGCGCATGCACCGGCTCCTGCAGGGCGACGTGGGGAGCGGCAAGACCATCGTGGCGCTGTTCGCCGCGCTGCTCGCGCTCGAGAACGGCTATCAGGCCGCGCTCATGGTCCCCACCGAGCTGCTGGCGGAGCAGCACCACCGCACGATGACGGCCCTGCTCGAGCCGCTTGGCGTTACGCCGCTGCTGCTCACCGGCAGCCTGCCCGCCAGGCAGCGCAAGGCGGTGGCCCGGCGGCTCGCGCAGGCCGAGCCCGGCCTCGGCGACGAGTGGCCCGAGCTCGTCGTGGGCACGCACGCGCTGGTGCAGGAGGCCACCGCGTTCGCGCGCCTCGGATTCGTGGCCATCGACGAGCAGCACCGGTTCGGCGTGGAGCAGCGCAAGGCGCTCGCGGCCAAGGGCGAGCTGCCCGATGTGCTGCTCATGAGCGCCACGCCCATCCCGCGCTCGCTCGCGCTCACCGTGTACGGCGATCTGGACGTGAGCATCCTCGACGAGCGCCCTCCCGGCCGGCGGCCCATCACCACCACCCTGCGCACGAACTCGGCGCGCGAGCGCGTGCTTCAGTTCGTGGATCGCGAGGTGGCCAAGGGGCGGCAGGCCTACGTCGTCTATCCGGTGATCGAGGAGTCGGAGAAGCTCGATCTCAAGGCGGCCACCACGATGTACGACGAGCTGCGCGCGGGGCCATTCGCGCACCGCCGGGTGGCGCTCCTCCACGGGCGCGTGCCCGCCGATGAGCGCGACGACATCATGCGCCGGTTCCGCGACGGCGCGATCGACGTGCTCGTGGCCACGACGGTGATCGAGGTGGGGATCGACGTGCCGAATGCCACCGTGATGGTCATCGAACATCCCGAACGGTTCGGGCTCTCGCAGCTGCACCAGCTGCGGGGGCGCGTGGGGCGCGGCGGCGAGCAGAGCTACTGCATTCTCATCGGCGACGTGGGGCCGGACTCGCGAGCGCGCCTGCAGGTGTTCGTCGACACCGAGGACGGATTCAAGATCGCCGAGGCCGATCTGCGGATTCGCGGCATGGGCGACCTGTTCGGCGAGCGGCAGAGCGGGGTGCCCACGTTCCGGGTGGCCGATCCGATGCGCGACGCCGCGCTGAGCGACCGCGCGCGCGCGGCGGCGGGAGATCTCCTCGCCGTCGATCCGGATCTGCGCGCGCGCGACGACGCGCCGCTGCGCCGGGTGCTGGGCGAGCGCTACGCGCGGGCCGTGGAGTTGTTCCACGTGGGCTGAGCCGCCGCGCCCAACGTTTCGTCCCTTGATGCGTAGTGTTACCGTACACCGTCGTCGTGTCACGCACTCTCACGGATCTCGAACATGCGCCGTTTCTTCGCGTTTCTGCTCGGCCTCGGCTTCGCGGCCGCGTCTCCGGCCGCCGCTCAGTCGGTCGTCGCCCCGCTGCCGTCGGGCGTGACGCTGCGCATCCACGGCCCGGGCTCGAGCATCACCGGCGTGCTGTATCAGCAGTCGGTGGATTCCGTGTGGCTGCGCCGGCGCGGGTCGGATGCGGCCATTCGCGGGATCGCGGTCGCGAACATCCAGCGGGTGGAGGAGGCGCAGCCCGCATACGCCTTGAGCGTGCTCGCGGGCACCGGACTGGGCGGGTTGGTGGGGGCCGCACTGTATTCGGTGACGGCCAAGAACGATCGCGACCTCACCGTGGGGCTCAGCGTCATCACCGGCGCCGTCATGGGCCTCCTGTTCCCGCACACGAACTGGGTGCCCGTCCGCCTGCACTGATTCCGGCGCCCCCCGACAGGTCGGGCGGCGATCGCCCGACGCAGCGCGCACGGCATCCATCCTAACGTTCGGCGTCTGAATCTGACTCTGAACGCAGGAGGAGGCGATGCGTGCGAAGTTCCTGATTCCGGTTGGCGCCGCCGTCGTGGCGGCGGCGTGCGGCGGCGGAGCGAAGCCCGCCGCGCAAGGCGCGGTGTCGGCGGCCAAGACGCTCCCGCCGGTCGAATCGTCGGTCGTGACCCCGGCCGAGCGGTCGCTGTTCGGCGCCTTACCGGCGCGCATGGACGCGCCCGGCGAAACGGCCACCGGCGCCCAGATTGCGCTCGGGCGCACCCTGTACTACGAAACGGTGCTCTCCGAGGGGCACGACGTGTCGTGCAACTCGTGCCATGCGCTCAACGGTTACGGCGCCGACGGGCGCCGCGTGAGCTTCGGCCACAAGGGCCAGCTCGGCAGCCGCAATGCGCCCACCGTGTACAACGCCGCCGCGCAGGTGGCGCAGTTCTGGGATGGCCGCTCGCCGAGCGTCGAGGCGCAGGCCAAAGGGCCCATCCTCAACCCGGCGGAGATGGGGATGCCCGACTCGGCGGCCGTGCTCGCGCACCTCAGGGGCTCGCCCCAGTACCGGGCCGAGTTCGCGGCGGCGTTTCCCGACGAGCGCGATCCGATTTCGTACGACAACGTTGGGCGCGCCATCGGTGCCTTCGAGCGGGGGCTCGTGACACCGTCGCGCTGGGATCGCTTCCTCCAGGGGGACAGCTCGGCGATCACCGAGCAGGAGCGCCGGGGCGCCAAGACGTTCGTCGCCGCGGGGTGCACCGCCTGCCACTCGGGCACGTACGTGGGCGGCCAGGTGATGCAGAAGGCCGGGCTGGTGCATCCGTGGCCGGCGTCGGCCGACAGCGGGCGGTACGCCGTGACGCGCCAGCCGGCGGATCTGATGGTGTTCAAGGTGCCCACGCTGCGGAATGTCGAGATGACTGGGCCGTACTTCAGCGACGGGTCCGTGGCCTCGCTCGACACGCCGATCGCGATGATGGGCCGCTATCAGCTTGGGCTGCAGTTCACGCCGGCGCAGATCGGCGATATCCACGCGTGGCTGCGCACGCTCACCGGTGAGATTCCGGTGACGTACGTGGCGAACCCGCCCCTGCCCGCGGGGACCGGCTTCTAGACGCGGGACGCGGGCCGGCGCGCCCGGAAGGTCCGTCGCAGATAGGCCAGCGACGGCACCAACAGGAGCGCGCCGGCCGCGAGCGCCCACGCCACGATCTGGAGCGTGATGCGCGGCGCGGCGGCGCCCCGAATGGTGAGCGTGGGCGGCACCACGTACGGGTACTGGGCAACCGCCCACCCCCACAGCATGAGCGACACCTGCGCGCCGGCGGCGAGCCGCGCCGCGCCGTAGCGCCGCCGCCACAGCGACGCGATGACCGCGATCGCGGCCACGCCGGTCGCGATCTGGAACGGGAGCGCCCACGGCGACGTCATCAGCCCGGCGCGCATGATGGGCGCGTCCACGTGCGCCGCGATCAGCGCCGCGAAGGCGCATACGAAAACCATAACGGCGGCCATCAGGCCGCGCCGGCGGAAATCGTCCTGCAGCGCCGGGTCGTGGGTCTCGAGCGTGAGGTACACCGCAGCCAGCATCGCGAACAGCGCCAGCGCCAGCGCACCCGTGAGCAGCGGGAACGCCGCGAACCAGGGCGCCACGTACACCTCGCGGAAGGGGAGGGCCGCGGGCTGCCCGCCCGCGTCGCCCACCGCGCCCGTGGCGATGGCGCCGATGGTCACCCCCAGGAGCAGCGGCGTGAGGGTGCTGGCCACGGCGAACGTCGCGCCCCATCGCCGCCGCTGCTCCCAGGTGCGGCTCCCGTAACTGCGGAACACGAACGCCGAGCCGCGCATCACGATCCCCACCAGCAGCAGGGCCAGCGGAATGTGGAGCACGGTGCCGAGCAGCGCGTAGGCCGGCGGAAAGGCGGTGAAGCAGAGCACCACCACCACCACCAGCCACACGTGATTCGCTTCCCAGATCGGCCCGATGGCCTGCGCGATCAGCGCCCGCTGCTGCTCGCGCCGTGGGCCGCCGGCGAAGAGATCCCACACCCCGCCGCCGAAATCCGCGCCCCCCGTCAGCGCGTACACGTTGAGCGCCAGCACGATCACCGCGGCCATCGCGTCCGGCAGGCCAAGGCCGGTCATCAGTCCACTCATATGGACTCCGGCCCGCCGGTCTCGCGCACCATCGCCGCCATCAGCGCCACGACCACCGCGCCCAGCATCACGTAAAGCAGCGTGAACACGGTGAGCGGCACGACGAGCCCGGGCATCGGCGTCACCGCGTCGGCCGTGCGCAGCAGCCCCTGCACGACCCACGGCTGGCGTCCCAGCTCCGTCACCGTCCATCCGACTTCGGTGGCCAGGAACCCGAACGGCGCCGTCACGGCCAGCGCCACGAGCAGCGCCCGTTCGCGCGCCAGATCCCGGCGGCGCCACGCCGCCCATCCGGCCCACAGCGCCACGAGCGCCATCAGCGTGCCCAGCCCCACCATCACCTGGAAGCTCACGTGCACGGGAGCCACGGGCGGCCAATCGTCGCGCGGGAACGCGTCGAGCCCCTTCACCTCGGCATCCCACGCGTGATAGGCCAGCAGGGAGAGCCCGTGCGGAATCTCCAGCGCGTATCGCGTGGTGGCCGACGCCTCGTCCGGAACGCCGCCGATGCGCAGCGGCGCCCCACGCTCGGTGGCGAACTGCCCCTCGAGCGCGGCGAGCTTGGCCGGCTGCGTGCGGGCCACGAGCCGCGCGCTGATGTCCCCCGACAGCGGCTGCAGCACCGCCGCCGGCGCGCCCACCATCAGCGCGATGGCCAGGGCCCGCCGGTGAAACGCTGGAGCGGCCCCGCGGAGCAGCATGTACGCATGGACCCCGGCCACGAACAGCCCGGTGGACGCGTAGGCCGCCAGCACCATGTGCAGCGCCTGCGGAAACGCTGCCGGGCTCATCATTCCCGCGATCGGATCGACCGCGGCAATCGTTCCGCCGGCCATCGTCACGCCGGTGGGCGTGTTCATCCACGCGTTCACCATCACCACGAATACCGCCGACGCCGCGCCGCTTCCGGCGACGATCAGCCCGGCCAGCAGATGCGCGCGCGCCGAGATCCGGTCCCAGGCGTAGAGATAGACGCCAAGGAAGATCGCTTCGGTGAAGAACGCGAACCCTTCCAGCGAAAAGGGGACGCCCACCACCGGGCCCGCGAACTTCATGAACCCGGGCCAGAGCAGGCCGAGCTCGAACGAGAGCACGGTGCCCGACACCGCGCCAACGGCGAACAGAATGGCCACGCCCTTGGCCCAGCGCCGGGCAAGTTCCAGGTACTGGCGGTCGCCGGTGCGTGCCCCGCGCCACTCGGCGAGCACCATCATGAGGGGCATGCCGATGCCGATCTCGGCAAACACGATGTGAAAGCCGAGGGAGATTGCCATCTGCGTACGCGCGGCGAGCAGATTGGTCATCCTGAACTCTCATACAATTCGCGGCGGCAGGCAACGCGGGATCGAGCGCCGAGTGTGGCGCTCGCGCCTCGTGCGCCCCTCGCGGATCGCTGGTCCCACACGTATTCATTGGGCCGATCACCCCCCAACGGCTGGCCCCGCCGGCCCGGCGTCCCCGCCAGCCCTCATCCCCCCATTCCCCCACTCTCATGTCGATCCTCTCAGGACGCACGATGTCCCGCCGTCCCGGCCCCCCGCGTGCGCTCGCGTGGGCGCTGGCTGCCATCGCGCTGCTCGGCGCGGCGCTCCCGGCGCAGGCGCAGCAGAAGAACGATCCGGAGTACACCGCGCTCATCAAGCAGGATCTCACCGACCCGCGCATCTCGACGGAGTTGGTCGATCACCTGCCGGCGTCGAGCACCGTGCCCACGCCGCTCAAGGTGCTGGGGCACATCATCGGCGCGCCCGGCATCATCGACCACGCCGAGGACCTCAACCACTATCTGCAGGTCGTGGCCCAGGCGGCGCCTGCGCGCGCCCGGTTCTTCACGATTGGCAAGTCCGAGGAAGGCCGCGACATGGTGGTGCTGGTGATCGCCAACGAGGAGACCATCAAGCATCTCGACCAGTACAAGGGGTACCTCGCCGAGATCACCGATCCGCGC
>JAGWRB010000164.1 GCA_028876725.1 Gemmatimonadota bacterium | reverse complement strand
TAGTCGGCGATCCATCGGGCCGCATCGTCGAGGGTGCGGGGGCCGAGCGAGCAGCGGCGCACGCGTCCCACCTTGCACGTCGTGACGAGTCCCGCGTGTTCGAGGACGCGCACGTGCTTGTTCGTTCCGGTGAGCGTCATGCGGTGGCGGGCGGCCAGTTCGCTGATCGCCGCGTCGGAATGTCCGAGCCGCGCCAGCACCTGGCGGCGCGTGGGATCGGCCAGGGCGCCGAAGGTGGCGTCGAGGGACTGGAAACGGTGAACCATATGGTTCAGTATTACGCAGGGCCCTCGGGAGGTCAAGGGGCGGACATTTGGGGGCGGGAGTGACAGATTTGGCCAGCGATGTCGAGATCCGGCCGCCGGCTCCGACTTCTCCATGAAGCGCCCGCTCGGGCGCCCTACCTGAGAGGAGATCGACCCATGAAGTACATGATGCTGATGAACACGCCGCCTGGTCCCGCTGGAGAATTCCAGATCAACAACTGGGCCCCCGAAGACTTCAAGGCGCACATGCGGTTCATGATGGACTTCAACCGCGGGATCAAGGCGACCGGGGAATTCGTGGAGGCGAACGGGCTGACCGCGCCCAGCCAGGCCAAGCTCGTGCGGGCAGGCGCGAACGGGGAGCCGATCACCGACGGTCCCTTCGCCGAGACGAAGGAATTCCTGGTGGGGTTCTGGATTCTCGACGTCGAGTCGCCGGAGCGCGCGTACGAACTGGCGGCGCGCGTGTCGACGGCGCCCGGACCTGGCGGCAACCCGATGAACATGTCGATCGAGCTGCGTCCGTTGCACGAAGGGCCGCTGCCCGACGTGTGAGCGAGTCTTCGACCGCCGACGCCCTGCGCCTGCTGCGCGATGCCGCGCCGCAGGTGCTGGGCGCGGTCGCACGTCGAGCCGGCGACTTGCTGGCCGCGGAGGACGCGGTACAGGAGGCGCTGATCGCCGCGTCGGAGCAGTGGCCGACGAAGCGCTGCACGCGCAGCCCTTCGTGCCTCCGCCCGACGCCGACATCGGGGCCGAGCAGGACGACACGCTCGTGCTGCTCTTCATGTGCTGCCATCCATCGCTGTCGCCGGCCTCGGCGATCGCGCTCACGCTGCGCGCCGTGGGGGGCCTCACCACGGCCGAGATCGCCCGCGCGTTTCTCGTGCCCGAGGCGACGATGGCGCAGCGCATCAGCCGGGCCAAGCAGAGCATCCGGGCGTCGGGGGTCGCGTTCGAAATGCCCGGCACGGCGGAACAGGAAGAACGACTGGCCTCGGTGTTGCGTGTCCTTTACCTGATCTTCAACGAAGGCTACGCCAGCACGTCGGGCGATGCGGTGCATCGCGTGGATCTCTCCGACGAGGCCATTCGCTTGGGACGCATGCTGCACGCCGTGCGGCCGGACGAACCGGAAATCACCGGACTGCTGGCGCTGATGCTGCTCACCGACGTGCGCCGACGGTGGACGAAACCGATTGGCAGGCGATTCGTACGCTCTATCAATCGATGATGCGTCTCACCGACAACCCGGTGGTGGCGCTCAACTACGCGGTCGCGGTCGCGATGATCGACGGACCAGCCGCGGGCCTCGCGCTGTTGGCTCCGTTGGATGACGATCGCCGTATCGCCGGACACTTCCGGCTGGATGCGGTCCGGGGCCACCTGTATGCGCGGGCGGGCGATCGCGCGCGCGCGATTGCGCATCTGCGGGCCGCTGCCGACGCCACGACCAGCCTCGCCGAACGCCACCACCTGATCACGAAGATCGCGCGTCTGCGCAACGCGTAGCGCATTCGTCCCTCGCGCACGCCGTGTCGTCACGCAAGTGCGCGCCGCACGGCCACACGCTGAAACTCTCCAACCGTTCGCGCCGTTCTGCTGTCCAATCGTCCTGAACTGCTCAGGACTGTGTACTTCAACGGACGGCACTGCATGGCCATCACGGCATCCCTCGCGATCGCGCTGCTTCTTCAGGTTCCGGCGGTTGCCTCCGCGCAACGCGCGCATTCGGCGCACGTCACGCCGGCCGATCCGGGGCACTATGCGGTGCCGCTCCCCACCGACAGCAGCGCGGTGGCGGCGCGCGCGGCGGAGCCGCCGGTGATCGACGGGCGCGACGATGACCCCATGTGGCGCGACGTGCCGCCCATCACGGCGTTTCGCGAGTGGAATCCGACGCAGGGCAAGGCGCCGCGCTTCCGTACCGAGGCGAAGGTCGCGTACGACGCCGCCAACCTGTACGTGTTCGTGCGCGCGTATGACCCGCATCCCGACAGCATCATCAAGCTGCTCGAGCGGCGCGACACGTTCACGCCGTCGGACATGATCTGGGTGTTCGTCGATTCGTACCACGACCGGCGCAACGGCTATGAGTTCGGCGTGAACGCCGCGGGCGTGAAGATCGACCAGGCCGTGTACGACGACGGCCACGAAGACGGCGCATGGGACGCGGTGTGGGACGTCGCGACGCGCGTCGACTCCCTGGGGTGGACCGCGGAATTCCGCATCCCCCTCTCGCAGATGCACTACAGCACCGCGCGCGACCACACCTTCGGGTTCACCATCGACCGCGACATCTATCGATATGCCGAGCGCGTGAGCTGGCCGATGCTCGATCAATCGAAGGCGGGGATGGTGTCGCAGCTTGGCACGCTGAGCGGACTGGAAAATCTGGAGGCGCCGCGGCGCCTCGAGGCCGTGCCCTATCTGGTCACCAAGGACGCGTCGGTGATCCGCAACAACCGCTTCGCCGACCGGTCGAACCTCACGGTAGGCGGCGATCTCAAGTACCGCGTGGCGTCGAATCTCACGCTCGATGCGACCATCAACCCCGACTTCGGCCAGGTGGAGGCCGATCCGGCGGTGCTGAACCTCACCGCGTACGAGTCGTTCTTCGACGAGCGCCGGCCGTTCTTCGTGGCCGGGCGCGGGCTGTTCCGGTTCGACGTGAACTGCAACCAGGTGAACTGCGACAGCGAGGGCCTCTATTACAGCCGCCGCATCGGGCGCACGCCGGAACTGGCCGGTGCTTACGGCGATACCGTGCCGCAGCAGCCGACGCCGATCATCGGCGCGGCGAAGCTCATCGGGCGGTTCCCGAGCGGGCTCACGCTGGGCGTGCTCGACGCGACGACACAGCGCGCGGCGAGCCCGGGCGACACCACGTATGAACCCACGACGAACTTCGCCGCGGCCCGCGTGACGCAGGACTTCCGCAACGGCAACAGCACCATCGGCGCGATGCTCACGGCCGTGAATCGCCGCAGCGACCGGTGGACGGCGTCGTATCTGCCGGGCAGCGCGTACGCGGGCGGCGTGGATTTCCGGCATCGCTTCCTGAACAACACGTACGAAATTTCGGGCTCGATGGACGGGAGCCGGGTGCAGGGCACGAGCGCGGCGGTCAACATGATCCAGACCGACGCGGTGCACTTCTATCAGCGTCCCGACGCCGGCCTGCCGTACGATTCGTCGGCCACGGCGCTCGATGGCAACGCCGAGGAGCTGAAGGTGGGGAAGGTGGCGGGGCAGCACCTGATGTTCGAGACCTCGTACCAACGCCGGTCGGCGGGATTCGAGGTGAACGACATGGGGTACCTGCGCCGCGCCGACCAGGTGTCGTGGAGCACGTGGGTCGGGTTCTTCGACCGGCGCCAGCGCGCGCTCTACAACCGCTTCCAGTGGAACATGAACTGGTGGCAGTACTGGACCACGTCGGGTCTGCCGCTCGAGGCGGCGTACAATACCAACGCGCATCTCACGCTGCGCAACAACTGGTCGCTGAACGCCGGCGGCACGCTGGGCCAGCTCGGCACCACGTACGACGACCGCGCCGCGCGCGGCGGACCGGCCATTCGCCAGGATCCGTACTTCGCGCCGTGGGCATCCATCATGGGCGACGATCGGCGCGCGCTGGTGCCGATGATCAATCTGAATTTCTTCCGCGGCGGACGCGGCCGGAATCACAGCTGGACCGTGGGCCCCGAGTTGGACTACAAGATGATGGGGCGGTTCAGCTCGTCGGTGGCCCTGAACTGGTCGCACAACGTGGCCGACGACCAGTGGTACGGCAACTTCGCCGACACGTTGGGCGCGCCGCACTACACGTTCGCGCACCTCGACCAGACCACCACGTCGGCGACCGTGCGACTCAACTACACCTTCACGCCCAGCATCTCGCTGCAGGCGTACGTCCAGCCGTTCGTGTCGAAGGGCACGTACGCCGACGTGCGGCAGCTTTCGGCCACGCCGCGGGCCGCCAGCTACGACGCGCGCTATGCACCGTACGACAACGCCTCGGTCACCGCCGACCCCGGCGGCTTCAACTTCAAGGAATTCCAATCGAATCTGGTGTTCCGGTGGGAGTACAAGCCCGGCTCCACGCTGTTCGTGGTGTGGAACGAGGGGCGGCAGGGGTATCTCCCGGTCGCGGGGACGAGCGACTTCGGCGGGAACGTGCGCGATCTGTTCCGGCTGCACCCGGCAAACACGCTGCTCGTGAAGATGTCGTACTGGCTGAACCGGTAGTTCGGGCGGCCCGCCGCCGGTGCGGTTCACCGACGGCGGGTGGGGGCTCTCCCGACAGAAGTGCGGAGCGGCGCGCGGGACCTTTCGGTACGCATGACGTGGTCACTGCTCCACTCCGCGGCCGGTTTCACGCTCGCGCTGCTCGCGCAGCGTCCAGATTCCTCGGCCCTCGCGCGGGCGCTCGATCGGTATCGCGCGCTGGCGGCCGACTCGAGCGTACCGGCGTTCGTGCCGCCGGCGCGCATCGTGCGTCCGGGCACCACGCTCGCAACGGCGCGCGCGTTGCGCGCGCGGCTCGCCGTCCTTGGCGACCTCGATTCTGCCTCGGCCGCCGATTCGTGTTCCTGCTACGACGGCACGCTCGTCGAGGCCGTGCGGCGATTCCAGCGGCGGCACGGGCTGGAGCCCGACGGGGTGATCGGCCGTGCCACGTCGGCGGCGCTCGCGGTGCCGCTCGCGGAACGGGCGGACCAACTCGCGCTTGCGCTGGAGCTGATTCGCCAGGAACCGCCGGTGGCCGGCGGTCCGTACATCGTGGTGAACGTGCCCGCGTTCCGCCTGTTCGCGTACGACGGGACGGCGACGGACACCGCGCCGGCGCTCGACATGAAGGTCGTCGTGGGGCGCGCCCGCGTATCGCCCACGCCGTCGATTATTGAGGAACTGGAATACCTCGACTTCTGGCCGTACTGGCGGGTGCCGCCGAGCATCGTGCGCGGGGAGATGGTGCCGGCGATGCGCCGCGACAGCGCGTACCTGCGACGACACCACCTGGAGCTGGTGCGGGGGGCGAACGAGGCCGTCGGCGACTCGGTGTCCCCGGCGGTGATCGACGCCCTGCGCGCCGGAACGCTGGGCCTCCGTCAGCGCCGCGGCCCGGCGAACGCGCTGGGCCGAGTGAAGTTCGTGATCCCGAACATGCAGGAGATCTACCTCCACGACACGCCCGAGCGCGCGCTGTTCGCCGAAGTCCGCCGCGACTTCAGTCACGGGTGCATTCGGGTGGAGCACGCGCGGGAACTCGCCATATGGGCCATGCGCGACCACACGGGGTGGACCGCGGACAGCGTGGACGCGGTCATGTCGGGACCGGTGCAGTTCCGTCGTGTGATGCTGCCGCGGCCGATCCCCGTGATCGTGGAGTACGTGACCGCGATAGCGACGCCGGACGGCACGGTGTGGTTCCTGCCCGACATATACGGGCGTGAGGCCGGCCGGCAAAACGGATGGTGAGCGGCTTCATACGTTCATGCTCCGGCGGGATTGATTCGCCCACTCGCGGGTAGTAGGGTGCATCGATTCCCAACTAATCCGGAGTGCTATCCTGACGCATACGAGCATGCGCCTGAGGGCGGCCCTGTTTGTGCTTGGCGCCGCGTGCTTACCATCAGCCAT
>JAGWRB010000163.1 GCA_028876725.1 Gemmatimonadota bacterium | reverse complement strand
GCCCGCGCCCACCGCCGCGCCGCCAGAGGTCGTGTTGCTCGACGTCACGAACGGATACGTGCCGTGGTCGACGTCGAGCAGCGAGCCCTGCGCGCCCTCGAGCAGCACCGCCGCGCCCGTCTGCTGCGCGCGGTGGATCATCAGCCCCACGTCCTCGGCCAGCGGCAGCAGGCGTTCCGCCAGGCGATCGAGCAGCGCCATCGTCTCGTCGCAAGTCACGCGCTTGGCGCTGCCGAAGCGCTGGAGCTGCGCATTGGCGTGCCCCACCCCCTGCTCCACGAGCACCTGCAGGCGATCGCGGTGGCGCAGGTCCACGACGCGCACGCCGCGGCGGGCGATCTTGTCCTCGTACGCCGGCCCGATGCCGCGTCCCGTGGTGCCGATGGCCTGGCTCGCGTGGCTCTCGGAGTCCACGAGCTTGTGGTACGGCAGCACGAGATGCGCCCGGTCGCTCACGTACAGGCGGCCCTCCACGTCCACGCCGTCGCGCACCAGCCCGTCGATTTCGGTGAACAGCGTGTCAGGATCGAGGACCACGCCGTTGCCGATGGCGCAGCGGACGCCCGGCTGGAGGATGCCGCTGGGGATCTGGTGCAGCACGAAGTGCGAGTCGCCCAGGTCCACCGTATGCCCGGCATTGGCGCCGCCCTGGTAGCGCACCACCCACTGGGCCCGCTCGGCGAGCACGTCCACGAGCTTCCCCTTCCCCTCGTCACCCCATTGTGCACCCACCACGACGATGGTGCGGCGGTCGTCTGCGAACATGCGATTCCCGGCGATGAAAGTGCGGCGAAAGAAAAAACGCCCCGGGATGCCCGAGGCGTTGAATCAATCTACCCCGCGGAGCCGGAGTGTCAACGCGAGACGACAGCTGGCAGTGGGCAGTCAGCAGTCGGCAGTCGGCAGTCGGCAGTCGGTAGCAACGGCTCACTGCCAACCGCCGACGCTCCAGCACCTCACGCCACGGCCGCGACCACAATCCACACCGCCATCGCCAACCCCAGCGCGACCTTCATCGCCGCCGCGGCCACGCGGCCCAGCAGCGCGCCCGTGGCGACGCGCGTCGCCGCTCGGTGGTCGCCGCTCACCGTCAGCTCCGCCGCCAGCGCGCCCAGGAACGCGCCCAGAAAGGCGCCGAGCACGGGACCCACCACCGGCACCGGCACACCCATGAACGCCCCCACCAGGCCGCCCAGAATGGCGCCCCACCCGGCGCGTCGCGAGCCACCATAGCGGCGCGTGTAGCGCGCGGCGAGCGAGAATTCCAGCAGCTCGCCCACGAGCGCCAGCACCGCAGTGCCGGCCACCGTCATGACGCCGACGGTCCCCGGCACCACCAGGCTGTACACGAGCGCCGCGCCGACCATGACCCACGTGCCCGGCAAACCGAGCGGGATCATCGCCAGCGACCCGACGAGCGCCAGTACCAGAATCAACATCGACAGCATCAGCACATCTCCCGGGCCATGGCCGCCAGGAGCAGCGCCGCCGATTCGACACCGCTCCCCTCCATTCGCTCTACGGCATCGCGCCTCGTATGGATTCGCGCCAGCGTCCCCACGGTCGCGCGGCTCAGCGTGGCGCACTCCCACCCGGCGCGCGCAAGCGCGACACCATCGGTGAGCACCCCGACGGGCAACCGCCGCGCGCGGCACGCGACGCCAGCGCGCCGCGCGGCCCGGTCCATGGCCGTCACGAGGTGCCCGGGCGGCTGTCCGGACCAGAGCAGCATGACCGCGCCGCGATCGTCGATGGTATCGCAATTCACGGCGGTACCCGGCGCGCGGCCTGCCGCCCAGGCGTGGGCGCCCGCCAGCCCGCGCTCCTCGGCGTCGGTGATCAGCACCCCCAGCGGCGTGCTCGCCTCGACGAGCTCCGCGGCGCGGAGCACGGCGGCCACACCCGACGCGTTGTCCGCGGCCCCCGGCGAGTCGTTCCCGGCCGCGGAAAAGAGCAGCAGGAGCGCGCCGGCGAACGCGGGCGTGAGCACGAGCCCCACGGACCACCACGGCGCGGCGCCCAGCCCCAGCGCCGCGGTCACGCCCCCCGCGAGCCAGGCCGCGCCGGTGAGCGTGGCGCCGAGCGCGCGCAGCGCCAGCGGCAATCGCTGCGACTTGGAATCGAGGTGTGCCACCAGCCACACACGCGGCTCGCCCCCGCGCGTCGCCTCCAGATTCACGCCGGCGCGCGTGGCGAAGCCCAGGACCAGCGCGCGGCGCGACGTGAGCCAGTGAATCAGCGCGGCGAGCCCCGCGAACCCCGCGCCGACGACGGCGACGGACGCGCCCGCGCTCTGCAGCCGCATCCCCCACGCAAGCCAGAGCAACGACCACAGGCCCACGGCGGGGAGGCCAAACCGCGCCGGGAGCACGGAATACCGGAACGGCAGCTCGCGGACAGTGAACCCGACGGACGTCAGCCGTTCGGCGCAGAGTGCGCGCGCGCGATCGAGCGCCGGCGTGCCGGTGAAGCGCCCCTCCGCCGCCAGGGCGCGCAGCAGATCGCGCGCGTGGGCCGGCGCCACGCTCAGGCGCTGGCGGCCAGCGCTCCGTCGCTGAGCAGCGCGCGCACGTGCGCCGTGTCGCGCTTGCCGAGCGGACGCAGGGGACTCCGCACCGGGCCGCCGTGGAGGGCGACGAAGTCCATGGCGGCCTTCACGCCGGCGACGCCCATGGCGCCGACGATCGTGGCGCCGAGGGGCGTGAGGCGGGCCTGGGCCGCGTCGGCGGCGGCGACGTCGCCGGCGAGCATGGCGTCGTACACGCGCAGCGTGAGTTCCGGCGCGAACAGCGCCGCGGCGAGGATGCCGCCGCGCGCGCCAGCGGCCAGCGCCCCCTGGAAGGTCGTGGCGCTGCCGGTGAGCACCGAAAAGCTGTGGCGCTGGGCGTTGACGTACACCGTGATGAGGTCGCGGTCTCCCGAACTGTCCTTGATGCCGACGATGTTCGGATGCGCCGCCAGCTCGGTGACGATGGCCGGCGAGATCGTGAACCCCACGTATTTCGGGATGTTGTACAGAATGACCGGGATGGGGCTCTCATCGGCCACGCGGCGGAAGTGCGCGAGGAGCGCCTCCGAGGTCATAGCAGAAGTATAATAGTGCGGCGAGACCACGAGCACCGCGTCGGCCCCGGCCTGGGCCGCGTCGCGCGCGCGCTGAATGACGGTGCGCGTCGCTTCGGCGCCGGCGCCCACGATGAGCGCGCGATCGGCGGGCGTCACGGCGCGCGCGGCCTCCACGAGCTGCCGGCGCTCCTGCTCGTCCAGCAGCACGGCTTCGCCCGTGGAGCCCGCGACCACCACGCCGTGCAGCCCCATCGCGACGTGCGCGCGCAGGTTCGCCTGAAACGCGTGGAGATCCAGATCGCCCGTGGACGGGCTGAACGTGGTGATGACGGGGCCCATGACCCCGCGCAGCGAGAGCGTCATTGCCCGAGGAAGTCGAGGCCGCCCGGCTGGATCCCTTCGAGCGTCGGCCCGTCCGGCGCCGCGCCGCCGCCGCCCGTCTCCTCCGCCGGCACGTCCGACGCCTGGATGGACTGCGACAGCCGCCCGAACATGCGCAGCTTGAGCTCGAAGTCCGACGGATTGCTGGCCGCCGCCATCGCGGTGTCGAACGTGACCTCGTGCGCGTGCACGAGATCGGCCAGGTGCTGATCGAAGGTCTGCATGCCGTACTGCTCGCGCCCGGCTTCGATGTAATCGCGAATCTCCCCGATGCGCTTCCCGTCGGCGATCATATCGCGCACCGCCGGCGTGACGAGGAGCACCTCGGCGGCGACCGCGCGCCCGTTGCCGTCGCGCCGCTTGAGCAGGCGCTGCGACACCACGGCGTGCAGCGACTCCGCCAGGCGAATGCGCACCACCTCCTGCTCCTCGGGCGGGAACATCGCCATGATGCGCAGAATCGTGCTCTGCGCGTCGGGCGTGTGCAGCGTCGAGATGAGCAGGTGCCCCGTCTCGGCGGCCTTCATGGCCGTGTCGATCGTCTCGGCGTCGCGCAGCTCGCCGATCATGATCACGTCGGGATCCTGACGCAGCGCCGCCCGCAGACCCATCTTGAAGTCCGCCGTGTCGGAGCCGATCTCGCGCTGCGTCACCGCCGAGTTGATGTCCTTGTGCAGGAACTCGATGGGGTTCTCGAGCGTGAGAATGTGCCGGTTCTGGTGCTGATTGATGTAGTTGATGAGCGCGGCCATCGTGCTCGACTTGCCCGAGCCCGTCACGCCCGTCACCAGCACCATCCCGCGCTCGGCCTGCGCCACCTTGGCCAGCACCGGCGGCAGCCGAAGCTTGTCGAAGGTCGGCACCTCCAGCGGAATCGCGCGCATCACGATCATGAACGTGCCGCGCTGCTTCATGATGTTCACGCGGAAGCGCCCGATGTCGGGCACCTCCCACGAGCAGTCGTAGTCGGTGATCTGGTCGAGCCGCTTGCGGTCGTCTTCGTTGCCAATCAGGTGCAGCGCGATGGACCGCGTCTGCTCCGCGGTGAGCGCCTGCTTCGTCAGGCCCACCAGCTTGCCGTGGATGCGCGCCCGGAAGACGTCCCCCGCCTTGATGTGCAGGTCGGACGCCCCGCGGTCGACGGCGGCCTTGATGATCTTTTCCATGCTCAGTACCCAGCCTGTTTGTCCACGAGATTGCGCAGCGGTTCGCCCCGGATGTATCGCGCCCAATTGTCCACGAACAACGAGAGCTGGCGGGGCCAGAACCGAACTGGGGAGACGGCCGAGATGTGCGGGGTGATCAGCGCCGCTCGAACCTGCCACAGCCGGCTCTCCGGCGCCAGGGGTTCGGGGTCGAAAACGTCGAGCACCGCCCCGCGCAGCCGCCCCGACTCGAGCCGCGCCACGAGCGCCGCCTCGTCCACCAGCGCGCCGCGCGCCACGTTCACCACGATCGCGTTGGGCGGCAGCAGATCCAGACGTTTGGCGTCGAGCAGCCCCGCGGTCTGCGCGGTCATCGGCGCGGCCACGACCACCACGTCCGCATGCGGCAGCTCAGCGTCGAGCGCCTCGGGGCCCGCCACGCGCGCGCAGCCGGCTGGGATGCCCAGCTCTGGACGCCGGCGCAGCCCCACGCACGTCGCCCCCAGCGCGCGGAATCGCGTCGCCACCTCAGCCCCGATACCGCCCGCGCCGATCACGAGCACCCGACAGTCGGCCACCTCGCGGAGCGGCGAATTGCCGGACACGAAGAACGACTTGTTCCACCGTCCCTCGCGCTGCTGATCCACCGCGACGTCGAGCCCACGCAAGAAGTACAGCACGCCGGCCAGCACCGACTCGGCGATCGGCGGCCCGTGCACACCGGCGGAGTTGGTGAGCAGCACGTCGCTCTGCACCATCTCGGGGAAGAGCAGACTCCCCATCCCCGCCGTGGCCGAGTGCACCCATCGGAGCCTCGGCGCCGCGCGAAACAGCGGACGCGAGATGCCGAAGCCGAAGTACGCTTCGGCGTCCGCGACGGCGCCGAGCGCCTCGGCGCTGGGCGCGGGCGAACCGTCGCCATCGGACATCGTGGCCGCGCGCACGAAGTACACGTCCCAGCCCGGCGGCGCCGCGTCGCGAATGACCGCTTCCCCGTCGGGCTTGAGCGCCCAGTTGCGCGAGGTGGACGCGAGGTCCACCACCAGCCGGCGGCCGCCGCTATTCGAGTTCGAAGGACTGGACGTCATCCCGAACGATCAGATGGTTGCGCGCCTCGTCGAATTGGCGCGCCGGCCCCGAGAGCTTCATTTCGAACGTGCGGTCGTCGGGATGATCGAACACCGCGTGCGTGATGACCCGGACCCCCACGCCGCGCAGCACGCGCTCGATCTCATCGACGGGCGTGCCGGGGCTCACGCGAATGGTCGCGCTCGCCGTGCGCCGCACGCGGCGCACGCGCTGCTCGAGCCAGCCGAGCCCGCCCAGCACCACCATCACCATCGCCCCCGCGCCGAGCGCGCCCACGTAGTAGCCCGCGCCGAGCGCCGAGCCGATGGCCGCCACCATCCAGATGGTGGCGGCCGAGGTGAGCCCGATGACCGTGCCACGCGCCTGCATGATCGTCCCCGCCCCGATGAAGCCGACACCGGTGACGATCTGCGCCGCGATGCGGGTGACGTCGCCGTACGGGTGGCCGTCGGGCGCCGAGAATCCAATCTCGCCCACGGCGATGGACAGGTGCATGAACAGCGCCGCGCCCATGCAGATGAGAATGTTGGTGCGCAGCCCGGCCGGCTTCCCCGCGATCTCCCGCTCCAGCCCGATGGCGCCCCCAAGCAGCGCCGCCATGGCCAGCTTCGCGAACAGCGAGAGCTGGAGAGACTCGAAGAGCGTGGCCATCAGTCGAGCCCCATGCGCTCCCGAACGTCGGCGACGGTTTGCCTGGCGATGGCCCGGCAAGCGGTCGCGCCGGCCGCCAGCACCTCGTCCACGCGCTGCGGCTGCTCGCGCAGTTCGGCGGCGCGACGGCGAATCGGCACCAACTCCTGGTCCATCGACTCGAGCAGCACCTTCTTGCAGTCGATGCACCCCCAGCCGGCGGTGGTGCACTGCTCGTAGACGTGCTTCACCGTCTCGGGCGGGCTGAATGCCTTGTGCAGGTGGTAGATGTTGCAGACGTCGGGGTGCCCGGGGTCGGTCTTGCGCACGCGAGCCGGGTCGGTGACGGCCGGGCGCAGCTTGGCCCAGATCTCGTCGCGCGTCTCCAGCAGGCCGATGGTGTTCCCCATCGACTTCGACATCTTGGCCTGGCCGTCGAGCCCCATGATGCGCCGCGTGGGCGTGAGCACGGCCTGCGGCTCGGGGAAGTAGTCCTCGCCCCGGCCGAAGGCGGCGTTCCACCGCCGCGCGATCACGCGCGAGAGCTCCAGGTGCTGCATCTGGTCCTCCCCCACGGGCACCAGGTCGGCGCGGTAGAGCAGGATGTCGGCGGCCTGGAGCACCGGGTACATGAGGAGCCCCGCGTTCACGCTCTCCTGCCGCGCCGACTTGTCCTTGAACTGCGTCTGGCGCTCCAGCTCGCCCAGCGGCGTGATGGTGTTGAAGATCCACTGCAGCTCGGTATGTTCCGGAACGGCCGATTGCAGGAACACCGTCGCCACGTTCGGATCGACTCCGGCCGCCAGCAGCGACACGGCCATCTCGCGCCGGCGCACGCGCAGCAGCTCGGGGTCGTACGCCACGGTGATGGCGTGATAGTCGACGATGCTGATGATCGTCGGATGCTGATGCTGAAGCTGCACCCAGTTTTTGACGGCGCCGAGATAGTTGCCCAGATGCAGCTCGCCGGAGGGCTGGATGCCGCTGAAAATTCGAGACATTTCGTGAAGCTATGAACGCACCGGAGCCCTCGCAAGCAACGCCGGCGGCGGCGCGCGACACCGCCGCGACTCGGCGCGCGCTGCTCTCCACCTGCGTCGCCGCCGCCGTGCGCGGAGGCGACGTCGTGCGGGCCGGCGCCGCCGACCTCGGCCGCCTCGTCTGGGACGTGAAGTCCCCCGCCGACTTCGTGAGCGACGTGGACCGCAATTCCGAACGAGCCATCGCCGCGGTGGTCGCCGAGCGGCATCCCGACGCGCGACTCGTGGGCGAGGAGATGACTCCCGGCGCCGCCGCCGACCTCTCGGGGCTCACGTTCGTGGCCGATCCGCTCGACGGCACCACGAACTTCCTCCACGGCTACCCGTGGTACGCCGTGTCGGTGGCGGCGGTGGTGGACGGCGAACCGGTGGCTGGCGCGGTGCTCAACGTGGCCACGGGCGAGTTGTTCACCGCCACGGCGGGCGGCGGCGCGCGCCTGGCCGGCCAGCCAATTTCGGTCTCCACGCTCGACGACCCGCAGCGCGCGCTCATCGGCACCGGATTCCCGTTCAAGCACCCGGATCTCGTGGACCGCTACCTCGGCCCCTTCGGCGACGTCATGCGCGCCACCGCCGGGGTCCGGCGGGCCGGCGCCGCGGCCCTCGATCTGGCCGACGTGGCCTGCGGGCGCTTCGAGGCGTTCTGGGAGCTGGTGCTCGCACCGTGGGACGTGGCCGCCGGCCTGCTCCTGGTGCGCGAGGCCGGGGGCCTGGCCACCGATCTCGAGGGCCGCCGCGCCGCCGTGGGCCACGGCCCCATCGTGGCCGGGAACCCCGCCATGCACGCGTGGCTGCTGGAGCGCGTGCGCGGGCGCTGACGCGCCATCCGAACGTCACCCTTCATCCCGATCATTATGCGCTTAGTCGAATGCGTTCCGAACTTTTCCGAGGGCCGGCGCCCCGAAGTGATCGCCGCCATCCGTGACGCGATCGCCGCCGTCGACGGCGCCACGATCCTCGACGTGTCCTCCGACGCGTCGCACAACCGCAGCGTGATCACCTTCGTGGCGCCCGTGGAGCGCGCGGTAGACGCCGCGCTGGCCGGCATGCGCGCGGCGCGCGACCGCATCGATCTCACCGCGCACACCGGCGAGCACCCTCGCATGGGCGCCACCGACGTGGTGCCGTTCGTGCCCCTGGAAGGCACGACGATGGACGACTGCATCGCGCTCGCCCGCGCGCTCGGCGCGCGGGCGGCCGCCGAACTGGATATACCAATTTACCTATACGAGCGCGCCGCCGCCCGGCCCGACCGCGAGAACCTGGCCGACGTGCGCCGCGGGCAGTTCGAGGGCATCCGTGACGAGATCGGCCGCGTGCCCGCGCGCAAGCCCGACTTCGGCCCGGAACGCGTGCACCCCACGGCCGGCGCCACGGCCGTCGGCGCGCGCCCGTTCCTCGTCGCTTACAACGTC
>JAGWRB010000162.1 GCA_028876725.1 Gemmatimonadota bacterium | reverse complement strand
GGGCGGCCCGCGGGCTGGCGCCGTAGCGGAGCAGGCGGTTGGTCGGCTCGGGGGCGAACGGCCCGCCGGGGTGCGTCGCCAGCACCAGCCGGATGGCGTAGTCCTGCACCGGCGGCGCGATCAGCACCTCGCGCACCAACCCCTGCCAGCGGCGGACGTCCTCCGCCCCCATCACCTTCTCCGGCTGCGGCCACTCGCCGGCGGTGGTGCGGTCCAGGATGGCGGCCATCTCGGCCCGGCCGGAGTAGTTGACCAGCAGCTTGAAGAAGAAGCGGTCCAGCTGCGCCTCGGGCAGCGGGTACGTGCCTTCCTGCTCGATGGGGTTCTGCGTGGCGAGCACGAAGAAGGGCTTGGGCAGGGCGTGCGTCTGCCCGGCGGCCGTGACCGCGTGCTCCTGCATGGCCTGCAGCAGCGCCGCCTGCGTCTTCGGCGGCGCGCGGTTGATCTCGTCGGCCAGCACCACGTGCGCGAAGATCGGCCCCTGCACGAACTTGAAGAACCGCCGTCCCGCGGCGCGGTCTTCTTCGAGTAGCTCGGTGCCCGTGATGTCGCTGGGCATGAGGTCGGGCGTGAACTGCACGCGCGAGAAGGTCAGATCGAGCGCCTGCGCCACCGTCTGCACGAGCAGCGTCTTGGCCAGCCCCGGCACGCCCACGAGCAGCGCGTGGCCGCCGGCGAGCACCGCGGTGACGAGGTCGTCGACGATGGCGTGCTGGCCCACGATGCGCCGGGCAATCTGCGCCTTGAGGTCGCGATGCGCCTGCGCGAGCTCGGCGAGGAGCTCGAGGTCGCGCGAATCGCTGGAGGCGTGGGAAGCGGGCATGCGGGAGTCGGGTGGGAGACCCGAGAACCTAATACGTGGTACGGGCCACGGCGAACTGCCAACTGCCAACTGCCAACTGCCAACTGCCCACTGCCCACTGCCCACTGTCTACTCGACGCCCAATTCGTAGATTGCGTTTTCCACCGTTTCCGCTGCCGAGTTCTCCCCCCAGGGTGAGCGGCCTACGCCGAGGACATGCGATGAAGACGCTGATCAAGATCAATCAGATGCTGCTGCGCCTGTTCGTGCTCGTGCTGCTGGTGCTCGGGGTCATGCTCTGGATGGGCCGCACGACGCTCATGCCGGCGCACATCGGCCTCGGCTTCCTGTTCGCGCTGCTGGTGCTGATCCAGGGCGTGCTGGGCGGGGTGGCGCGCGCGGGGTGGGGACTCGCCGCGCTGGCCATCGTGTGGGCCATCTGTCTGCCCGCAATCGGCTTCGGGCAGCTCTCGTGGATGCCCGGGAACGCGCACTGGATCGTGCGCGTGGTGCACCTGGTCTTCGGACTCGGCGTGATGCCGGTGGTGGAGCGGATCGGCAAGCGGGCGCTGACCCAGACGCCCGCCGCCTGATCCGCTCCGGCGTCGGGACGCCTAGTGTCCCGAGCCGCCGGCCTGCAGCACCATCGTCACGGACGCGCCGGGTACGCTCGACGCCGCCAGCGAGATCGTGTGCGTGCCCGACGCCGTGTTCCGATGCCACCAATCAACCGGGGGCAGGCTCACGGTGCCGCTGAACGCGAAGGTGAGTGTCGCCGTCTGGCACGACGCGGTGGCCATGTGGAGGCCGTTCCAGCCGTGTCCCTCACGGTCACCGCCCATGCCGCCGCGGTCCGCCGAGGAGGTGCTGTCGGTCGACGTGCTGTCGGCTGCGCTCGTGTCCTTGGGGCACGGCGTGGTGTTCGCCTGTACCGCGTTCATCTGCGACCCCGACGTGCCCCACCAGACGCCGGTGCCATCGCCGCTGAAATACTTGAGCCGAGCGGGAATGAGCAGGGCGCCCGTGGAATCGGTGGACACGGTGGCCGTCGTGGTGTCCGACGCACCATCGCCGCTGCGGTGGCGATTCGGAAGGCCGATGGCGCCGGAATCGGACGTGGCGACGAGCTGGATGATGTGCGGCGGGTGCCCGGGCTGCCACGCGAACAGCGTGCGCGTGGTGTGCGGAATGCCCCACGGGCATTCGTAGGCCGCGTCGCGGTCGTCATCCATGGGGGGCATGGGACAGGTGGCGGGACCGCCGCTGTCGGTCACGGCCAGGCCGACGGCATTGAACTGCATCGGCACGCTGTCGATGGTGATGGTGATGGTGTCGAACGCCGGGATCCGGCGGAGCACTGCGGCGGCGCCGTAGTAGCGCGTGGCGGCATCGCTGTCGCCGTGCGCGGCAACGACGGAGTCGCCCATGCGGTCAAAGGTCTTGGCGACGGCAAGGGCGACGGTCTGACTGGACTGGAGCGGGGCTGTGGGGCGGCTATCCGACGAGCAGCCAGCGGCGGCACTCGTAGCGGCAGCGACGACCAGCCACAACCCGCGGGACGTGCGAGGCGTCATGGGGCCCTCCTCTCGCGTGGTTCACCGCGTGTTACTCACCAAACGACGAGAGGTGCCAAAGCGAAACGCGACGTACGCGCAACGTCGCGGATTGCGGGTTGACGCGTGACGGCGCGCGGACGAGTGTGATGCGGCGCACGCCGAACGCGGCGGGTCAATTCCGATCGTAAAGCTCCGGCCACGCCTGTTGCAGCGTGGCCTTCGGCTGTCGCGCGACGAGCAGCGGGACGTTGCGCTCCTCATCGACCGACCACGGACTGAGGATGCGTCCGGCGGGTTGAATGTCGGCGTAGAGTGGCGACAGATCCTTTGGCGTGTTGCCGATGGATATGAGCACTTTACCGGGCCGCGTGCCCGGGCCGAAGAACCAGTACGAACCGCATCCGCAAACAACCGGAGGAAGTCCGTACTTTGCGGCGTAAAACTCGGCGGCGCCGGCTTCGCCGTAGTTGGGCGCGCCGATCACGGCTTCACGCTGTTCTTCCGGCGAGAGCGAGCGGTAGACGCGCGCGAGCGCCTGCGCCTGATGTTCCCATCCGAGCTGGTCGGCAAAGTCCTGCGGCAAGAGGTCGGTGCCGCCCCAGTTGGTGCCGAGCGCCCACTCTTCGCCCACGCGCACGATGTAGACGGCCGTGGCCTCGGGTTTGAGGAGTGGCAGTGCGACGGGGAGCGAGATCACGCCTTCGACGACGATCAGCGCCGCCACGGTCCAGCGGAGCGTGGGGCGCACGCGCGGGGCGGGTCCGGTGCTCATGCGCTCGAGCCACACGGCCCCTGCCGCGAGCAGCGTCGGATACACGGGACCGATGTAGTACGCCTTGCCGTGGAGCAGCAGCAACAGCAGGAACGCGAACGCGCACGCCCATCCGGCGGCGCGATACGGCGCGAGCGGGGTCCAGGCGACGAGCGCGACCGCGCCGGCGACGGCGAGCGGCCACGCCGCGAATCCGACCATGAACGGCTGCGCCACGACGAACGACAGCCAGCTCACGTGCGAGAGTTGGGACGCCGTGAGTTGGCGCATCTGGTGCACCACCGGAAATCCCAGCGCGATTTGGCCGGTGATGCTGGGGCTGCCGATGGCGAAGGCCATGGCGGCAGCCACCCAGGGCCACGGGGTTCCGAGCGCGCGGCGCAGCGGGGTGACGACGAGCGCCACCAGGGTCGCGAGGCCGAAGAAGAGAATGCTGAACTTGGTGAGGAGTCCGAGTCCCATGGCGACGCCGAAGGCGAGCCACCAGTTGCGCTGGCCTGGTGCGGAGCCTTCGCCGGCGGCGCGCCCGACGCGGAGCAGGGCGTAGAGGGCGCACGTCCACCAGAGCTGGTCGAGGACGACGGGCTGAAAGAGGTTGCTGGGGCGGAGGAAGATGCCGCCGGAGAGGACGGCGAGGGCGGTGAGCGCCTGGGCCGCGCGGGCGCCGCCGAGCTCCCGCGCGATGAGCACGGCGACGACGAGGACGAGCGCGCCCTCGATGGCGGGGAAGACGCGCGCGGCGGCGAGGGTGTGCCCGAAGATCGCCGTCTGCACGTTGGCCAGGACCGCGATGAGGGGCGGGAAGTCCATGCGCCAGAAGCGCAGGTGGTCGCCCATCGCGAAGTACAGGAAGGCGTCGCGCTGGATGCCGTACGGGGTGACGGCGAGGACGATCAGGTGGAGCGCGAGCTTGGCGACGACGAACGCGGCGAGCGTGCGCCGGGCGAGCGGAGGGCGCAGGGGCTTACTGAACCTTGAATGTCGTGCGCTCGCCCACCGGCACGTTGGTGCTGGTGAGCATCGCCACCGCGGTGTACTTGCCCGGGCCCGGCGGGTTCTTCCAGCTCTCGGCGACTTCGTACTCCTCGCCGCCGCCCAGGTACTTGATCTGCGTGGGCTGCGTGAACACGCGTCCCTGCGCCCAGCGCCACACCGTGCGGCCCAGCGAGTCGAGCACGACGAAGTCGTACGCCTGGCCGTTGGAGAAATCGATCTCAACCTGCTTGCTGCCCGTGTTCACCACGTGCAAGGCGAGGCGCACGCCGTGCGAGGCGTGCTGGACGTCGAGGAACGATTTGAGTTTGGGGTGCCCGTCGACCGGCTGCGCCGATGCCGGCGTAGCGACTTCCTGGCCATTGTGCGCGCGGGCGGTGCAGGCGATGCCGATCGCCGCGGCGCAGAGCAACGAGATGACGAGACGCGAATTCACGGGACGGGGCAGACGGGCGTGCGGGGCAGGCAGATTTGTGACGGCGCGTCCCGATCACAAATCGTTCGACGGCGAACTTACCAACACCAGGACGAATAGTCAACGTGAAGCGTAACGGCTGATGTCGTGGCCGGATCACGACTTGGGCGATGCCGGCGTTTGTTCGGGTGTTGTGCGTTTGCAGAGGGGTTTGGGCGCGCGTGTGCCCGGCCCCGCCGGGTGGGAGACGGGACGCCGGCGCCGGCGCTGCGGGCGCTGGTTCAACGAGATCATATTTGTGATGTCAAACGTGCTCCGAAGCGGCGCGATTCCTGCCCCGAACGGGGCGTCGCCCGAGTGGGGAATGGTGCCGGGCGTTCGCTTGCGAAAAATTTCACAAAGTCCTAGTTTCAGGGCGGAAATGGACCGCGATCGCGAGTCACGGCACGGACGGGACGCGGGCAAGTCCCCGCTCCAACGGCGGTCGATTCCGACGGGCGCCGAGTTCGCCGGCATCGGACTGCAGTTCGGTCTCACGATCGTGGTCTTCGTGTTTGCGGGCGTGTGGCTGGACGCGCGGCTGCACACGTCGCCCTGGCTCGTGATCGTGTGCACGTTCGCGGGCGCGTTCGGCGGGTTCTACTCGATCTACCGGCGGGTGATGGCGGTGCAGCAGCGGAACGAGCGGAAACCGGAATGAAGGCGTTCGGTGGGTTCGTGCTGGCCGCGGCGGGGCTGATCGGCGCGTCGATGGGCGCGCTGATGCTGCTGTTCCCGAGCGCGGCCGACCACGAGGCGCTGGAGCTGACGGCGGTGGTGGCGTTCGCGGTGCACGTAGCCGCGTTCGCGGCGGCGCGGATGCTGCGCCGGGGCAATCTGTGGGTCGCGTGGGGCGTGGGAAGCGTGCTGCGGCTGGGCGCGCTGGTGGTGTACGCGGCGCTCGTGGTGAAGGTGCTGGCGCTTCCGCCGGCGCCGGCGCTGATCGGGTGCGCGACGTTCCTGTTTCTTCCAACTCTGATCGAACCTCTGTTGCTGCTCAAATGAGATTTCGCTCGATCTTCGCGACGATGGTGATGGTCCTGGCGGCGCTGACGGCGCCGCCGACGCGCGCGCTGGCGCAGCAGGGCGGCACGCCGGCCCCGGAACAGGAGCCGGGGCTCAAGCACCCGCTCGGCCCGGCCGATCTCATCATGCCGCACATCACCGACGCGCGGACGATGGAAGTGCCGTGCTTCAACCGCGACTGGTCGTGCGAGGTGCGCCTTCCGTCGTGGCCGGTGCACATCGGCAGCACCACGATCGACCTCGGCCCCACGAAGCACGTCGTCTTCATGATGCTCGCGGCGCTGCTCTGCTTCCTGTTCCTCTACAGCGCCGCGCGCGCCCACGTGCGGGCGACGGGCGAGGACGGACACCCCCGAGGCTTCGCCGCGGGGCTCGAGTCGGTGATTCTCTACCTGCGCGACGAGATCTTCCTCCCCGCGCTGGGGCATCACGGCGACGGCTACCTGCCGTTCGTGCTCACGCTGTTCTTCTTCGTGCTGTTCATGAACCTGATGGGGCTCATCCCCTACGGATCGACGCCCACGGGCAACATCAACGTGACGGGGACGCTGGCCATCTGCGCGTTCATCGCCACGGAGACGGCGGGGATGATCGCACTGGGGCCGAGCGGCTATCTCAAGACGGTGGTGTACTGGCCGAGCGACATGTCGCTCGGCGTAAAGCTCCCGCTGACGCTCGTGATGACGCCGGTAGAGATCATCGGCAAGTTCACGAAGCCGTTCGCGCTGACGATTCGACTGTTCGCCAACATGATCGCGGGGCACGTGATCGTGCTGGCAATGATCGGGCTGGTGTTCACGTTCGGGAGCTGGCTCATCGCGCCGGCGCCGATCGGCATGGCCATCGGGATCATGCTGCTCGAGGTGCTGGTGGCGTTCATTCAGGCGTTCATCTTCGCCCTGCTGTCGGCGGTGTTCATCGGACAGATCCGGGCGGCGCATCACTAGACGACGGTTGGCAGTGAACAGTTGACAGTGGGCAGTACGGCGCGTCGCGGGGGCTCCAGGGCGCGCCGAGTACTCGGTCGAGCGATCGAGGACGCCCGTTGGGACCCGGGTCCCGGTGACGGGCAGCGTGCGCGGCGAGAGCCGCCGGCGCGGAGCACGGGCACGAACTTCGAAGCTATACGGAGACTGACAATGCAGATTCTTCCGCTGCTGCAGGCGGCCGCCGACTCGTTCGGCAAGGGTTATTCCGGCGGTTGGGCCATGCTCGGCGCCGGTGTGGGCGCTGGTCTGGCGACGATCGGTGCCGCGCTCGGCATCGGCCGCATCGGTGGGCAGGCCATGGACGCCATGGCGCGCCAGCCGGAGCTGCAGGGCAACATCATGACCAGCTCGCTGATTCTTTCGGCGCTCGTCGAAGGCGTGGCGCTGTTCGCCGTCGTCGTGGCGCTGCTGATCGAACTCAAGTTCACGTTCTGATTTCGGACGGCGGCACGCGCCCCGGGGCGCGTGCCGCCACCCCTCACACCCGCCGGGTTTTCCATGCGTGTCACGCGTTCGTTCCTGATGGCCGTTCCCCTGACGCTCGCCGCCGCGCCCCTGATGGCGCAGGAAGCGCCGTCGTCGGGCGGCTCGCTCATGAGCCTCCAGACCAACCTGATGTTCTGGACGCTCGTCATCTTCCTGGTGCTGTTCTTCGCCCTCTCCAAGCTGGCGTTCAAGCCGATCACGGCGGCGGTCGAGGCGCGCGAGAAGGCGCTGGAGGAAGCGCTGGCGTCGGCCAAGCGTGATCGCGAAGAGGCCGCGCAGCTCCTGGCCCAGCATCGCGCGCAGATCGACGCCGCTCGCGGCGAGGCGCAGCAGGTGATCAACGACGCGCGCGCGACGGCCGAGAAGATGCGCAACGATCTGCTGGAGAAGGCGCGCGCCGAGCAGCAGGCGACGATCGCGCACGCGCAGCAGGAGATTCAGCGCGAGAAGGAGCGCGCCGTGGCGGACCTGCGCCGCGAGGCGGTGGAGATGGCGATCCTCGGCGCCTCCAAGGTGATCGAGGAGAACCTGGACAGCGATAAGAACCGGAAGCTGGTGGACGCCTTCCTGTCCTCGATCAAGCCCTCCAAGGTGCCGGCCTGATGCGCGACGTCACGATCGCCGAGAACTACGCCGAGGCGCTGTTCGAGCTGGCGCGGCGCGCCGGCGACCTGCACGGGTGGGAAGCGCTCATCGGCGGGATGGCCGACGCGATGGGGCGCGATCGCACCCTGCGGCTGTTCCTCGAGTCGCCGCGCATCGCGGCGGCGCACAAGAACACGGTGCTGGCCGACGCATTCAAGGCGGCGCCGGCGCACTTCGTGCGCTTCCTGCAGGCGCTGGTGCGCAACCGCCGCCAGATGCTCATTCCCGAGATCGCCGTGGCATACATGAATCTCGTGGACGGCGTCGAGGGGCGGATTCACGCACAGGTGACCGTGGCGCGCGAGACGAGCGACGCCGACCGCGACGCCATCGCCGCGCGCCTCTCGCAGGTGTTCGGCAAGACGGTGGTGCCGCACCTGCGCGTGCAGCCCGGCATCCTGGGCGGCGCGATCGTCCGCGTGGGCGACGTGGTGATGGACGGTTCCATGCGCAAGCGGCTGGCGCTGCTCAAGGCGAAGCTGGTCAACGCCTGAGCGCGGGACACGGGCAGACGCGAGGGGCGGCTGAGTGATCGGCCGCCCCTTTTGCGCGTCCGCCAGCGCCGGCGCGCGCCGGCGCGTATGTTCTGCGGGCCGTCATCGGTCCTGAAGCTCCCCCCTGCGCCCCCATTCCCGCCGAGGTTCCCATGTCGCGGATCCTACCCTCGTGCTCCCGCCGGCTGATGCCGCGGGCCCTCTTCGTCGCGGCGCTGGCCGCGTCCGTCCTTCCCGGCGTGCTCCGCGCTCAGAGCTCGACGACGCCCGAGCAGATCGCGGCCGATCGCGCGCTGCTGGCCAAGGAGGTGTACGTCACGCCGCCGCCCGCCATCGAGAAGCTCGTCACGGCGCCGCGCTACCGGAACGTGACGCTCACCGATCAGAGCCCCGACCGCGTGCACTTCCTGGTGCTGGAGAGCGACGGGCTGCCGAGCGTGCAGGAGTTCGGGAAGTTCCACTACTACTTTGGCGGTCTGCAGGTGGATCCCAAAGCGAACCGCGCACGCGTGCTGACCACGCGCGCGTCGTCGGGCCTCGCGATCGTGAACGCGGCGACGGGCGCGCGCACGGAAGTGGACGTGCCCAGGGGCGCCACGGTGAGCAGCCCGGCGTGGTCGCCCGACGGGAAGCAGCTCGCGTACATCGCCAACTTCGACGACGGGTCGTACGTGTACGTGGCCGACGCGGCGACCGGGAAGTCGGCGCAGATGTCGAAGACGCCGCTGCTCGCCACGCTGGTGACCACGCTCGACTGGAGCGGCGACGGGTCGAGCGTGCTGGCGGTGTTCGTGCCCAGCCCCCGCGCGCCCGAGCCGCGGGAGCCGGCCATCGCCACCGGGCCCACCGTGCGGCTCTGGCTGGACGGGGTGAAGGAGCCCGAGCGCAACTTCGCCAGCCTGCTCCAGGATCCGTATCAAAAAACACTCATGAAGTACTACGTGACCGGGCAGCTTGCCGCCGTGAACGTGCGCACGCACGCCGTCTCGAACATCGGCGCGCCGGCGATGATCTCGGCGGTCGACGCAGGTCCCGACGCGCGGTACCTGCGCGTGACGACGATGGACGAGCCGTTCTCGTACGTGGTGCAGTACAACAGCTTCGGGACGACGGAGGCGATCTGGGACGCGACGGGGAAGGTGCTGGCCGTCGTGGACAAGCGCCCGAGCCGGGAAGGGCAGGAACCCGACACCGCCGGCGGCGGGTTCGGCCGCGGACGCGCCAACGGACCGTATCGTGGGCTGGCGTGGATGCCGCAGGGGCCGGGGCTGTATTACATCGAGTCGGAGGCGCCGGCGCGCCGGGGCGGCGATGCCGCCGCGGCGCCGGCGGAGCGCGGGGGGCGGGGCGGGCGCGGGGGC
>JAGWRB010000161.1 GCA_028876725.1 Gemmatimonadota bacterium | reverse complement strand
TCCCCATCGGGGCGTCGGCGGCGAGCGGCTACGACGTCGCGTGGTCGCTCGCGCTGGTCGGCGCCGGGCACCTGGTGGGGCTCTCGGTGGGCATGGCGATGTTCGTGGGGCTCTTGATTGCGTGGGGGATCGCCGTGCCGATCCTCACCGCCACGCAGCCGCTGCCGGCGGGGATGACGCTCGCCGCGCACACCGGCGCGATCTGGTCCACGCAGGTGCGGTTCATCGGCGCGGGCGCGATCGGCGTGGCGGCCATCTTCACCCTCGCGATGCTCGCCAAGCCGGTGCTCAGCGGGTTGGTGAGCACGCTCGTGGCGTCGCGCGCGAGCAAGGAGGGGGGCGACGACCGCGACCGCGATCTGCCGCCGTCGTGGATTCTCGCCATCGCGGCCGTGTGCGCGCTCATTACGGGATGGCTGGCGTACACGTTCGTGCAGGGGACTCCTCTCGCGCACAACGCCGGGATGCTCACGGCGATCGCGGTGCCGTTCGTGGTGATCGTGGGATTCCTGATCGCCGGCATCTGCGGCTACATGGCGGGGCTCATCGGGGCGTCGAACAGCCCGATCTCGGGCGTGGGGATCCTGTCCATCGTCATCTGCGCGTCCATCCTGGCGGCGGCGGTGCGCCCGGTGGACGCATCGAAGCCCGCGCTGGTGGCGTTCTCGCTGTTCATCACGGCGATCGTGTTCGCGTGCGCGACGATCTCCAACGACAATCTGCAGGACCTGAAGACCGGGCAGCTCGTGGGGGCGTCGCCCCTGCGGCAGCAGATCGCGCTCATCGTGGGCGTGGGCGCGGGCGCGGCGGTGATTCCGTGGGTGCTCAACCTGCTCGCGCGTGCGTACGGATTCGCGGGCGCGGCGAACGTGGGCGTGATCGCGCCCAATCCGCTGCCGGCGCCGCAGGCCACGCTGATCTCGGCGCTCGCCAAGGGCGTGATCGGCGGAAGCCTGGAGTGGAAGATGATCGGCATCGGCGCCCTCGTGGGCGTGGCGCTCATCGCGCTGGACGCCGGGCTCGGCGCGATGGGCAAGCTGCGCATCCCTGCGCTCGCAGTGGGGATTGGCATCTATCTGCCGATGTCGGCGACCTTCGCCGTGGTGGTCGGCGCGCTGATCTCGCACTGGTACGACCGGCGCGTGAAGTCGGCGCCGAATCCCGAGCGCGCGGAGCGGCTGGGCACGCTCGTGGCCTCGGGGCTGATCGTCGGCGAGAGCCTGTGGGGGGTGATCAACGCGGGGTTGATCGTGGGGCTCTCGAAGGAGGCGCCGATCGGGCTCGTGCCCGACAGCTTCGCGCCGGCGCCGTGGCTCGGCGCATTGGGATTTATTGCAATTTTGATATGGCTGTACGGCTGGATGCTGCGGCGCTCGGCGGCCGCGCCCCCGGCTGCCGGCTGATCGTGCCGGCAGCCGACGCGCCCCGTGTCACGCGGTCGTGAACGAGAACACCATCCCGTAGGTGCCGCTGCCGGGTGTCTGCCAGCCCTGGCCCATCTCGTTCCACCCGCCGTTCCCGTTGCCGCCCATCATCCCGCCGCCGTTGCCCATCATGCCGCCGGTGGCGGTCTGGCCGCCGAACTGGCCGCAGCGCGTGAGGTCCACGGTGTTGCCGTTCACGTCCTTCATCCCGCCGCCCAGGTGCAGCACGTACGTCGTCTTCGATTTGAGCGGCGCTGCCGGCTGGAAGGTGAGCGTCGTTTCGTCGGACGACCAGCTCGCGGTGCCCTGCACGAGCGGACCCGTGAGCGAATCCTGATGGAGCGAGACGTACATGTCGTCGGCCATCGGCATGGCGTGCGAGAACGTGATGACCACGGGCGCCGAAGGATCGACCCCGGTGGCGCCGCCGGCGGGGCTCACGCCCACGACCTGCGCGGCTGCGACGGGCCCCGTAGGCGTCGTCGTGTTCGATGAACTGCTGCAGGCCGCGGCCGCCGCAGCGGCCGCGATGGCGAATATGGTGGTGCGAAGCGGGCGCTTCATGCTCGTCTCCGGGTGAACGATCGCAGTGCGGGGCGGAGCCCTTCGTGGGCTTCCAGTGTTCCGCATGCGCGTAGTCTCTGCGTCCGCGTCGTCAAGTCAGTCGGGAAATGCCGGACCCCAGGGAGGTGAATGCCCGACTGTGCGCCGGTGCTCCCCGTCCACTACGTTGAGGCATGCGTTTCCAGGGGCTGGTCCGGATCGGAGCGGTGTTCGCGCTCGTCGTTGCCCAGGGGGCGGCGATGGCCGCGCCCCCCGTTTGCGCCTGCGACCCGGCCGACATGTCGACGATGCCCGAGATGCCGATGCCCGCGTCGCACCATATGCCTGGCGCGCCGATGCCCGCGCATCAAACGCCCTGCTCGCACCCCATGGCGCCCGCCGAGTGCGCCACGATGGTCGGGTGCGCGCTGACCGCGGTCACTGCCCGCTCCCTTTCGGGGAGCGACTCCGCGCCTGTACAGCCCGCGTTGCGCGTTGCCGCGGCCCTGCGCCCGGCGAGCGTCGCGCGCGCGCCCGAGCCGCCCCCCCCGCGCGGCTGACCCCACCCATCTGATCTTGGCCGCCGCGCACTGGGCGCGGACGGCGCATGGGACGCGATCCGGTCGTGAGCCGGACGCCATTGGGGATCCTCATATGTTGGCAACCTTGCGGCGCCTTCGGCGCCGCCGTGGCCGCGCGTGCATCGCGGCCGGTCGATGGACGCTCGCCGTGTGCGCGATCGCCGCGTTCGCCGCGCGGGGCGCCGCCGCCCAGCGCGCCGCTGGCGCGCCGCTGCTACGCCTCGGCGACGCCTACCGGGCGCTCGATCAGGACAATCCGCGCATCCACGCGGCCCGCGACCTCGCGGCCGCGGTCGACGCCGGCGTGCGCGCGGCGTCGCTCCCGCCCGATCCGCAACTCCAGCTCGGCTTCATGAATTACGAATTGCCGGGGCTGCGTCCCATGGCGCCGCTCGGCATGGTCCAGCTCCAGGTCATGCAGATGATCCCGCTGCCGGGCAAGCTGGGACTGGCGGGGGCCGCGGCGCGAGCCCACCGCGACGCCGCGCGGGAAGGCGTTGAGGCGGCGCGGTGGAACGCGCGCGTCGACCTGGCCTCGGCGTTCTACGAGTTGTATCGGATCGACGCGCAGTTCGCCGTGGCCCGGCGAACCATCGCGCTGCTCGGCGACATCGAGCAGACCGCGCAGGCCATGTATCGCGTGGGGCAGGGCAGCCAGCCCGACGTGCTCCGCGCGCAGGTGGAGTTGGCGCGGATGGCCGAAGACACCTTGCGGATGGTGGCCGTGCGGAGCGCCGCCGCGGCGCAGTTCGACGCGCAGCTCGACCTGCCCGCCGACCGCGTGCCCGGAGCGGCGGCGCTGCCCGCCTTTCCGGAGGCGGTGCCAGATCAAGATTCGCTCATAGCCCTCGCGCTCGCGGATCGCCCGGCGGTTCGCGCCGGGTCCGACGAAGTGGCTGCCGCCCAGCGACGGCACGAGTTCGCGGCGCGCGACCGGTGGCCCGATCTGGCGGTGGGCGTGCAACTCGGCCGGCGGCCGGGGATGAGCACCACGATGGGCAGCCTGATGGTCGGCGCGGCGATCCCGGTGTTCATGGGTGCGCGGCAGGATGGAGCGCGCGACGCGGCGGCGGCGATGGCCGAGATGAGCCGCGCGGAGCTGCGCGCGACGCAGGCCGATACCCGAGCGGCAGTCATCACGGCGTACGCCGACGTGATGCGCGCCCGCCGCCTCGAGGCGCTGTACCGCCATACGGTACTCCCGCAGGCCGAGGCGGCGGCCGCGTCGGCGCTGGCCAGCTATCGCGTGGGGCGCGTGGACTTCATGACCGTGCTCGACGACCGGATGACCGTGAACCGATATGAGCAAGCACTCCGACAGCTCGAAGCGGACGAAGGCAAGGCCTGGGCGCGGCTGGAAGCGCTGGTCGCGCGGCCTCTCATCGATGCCAACTCCACGGCCGCGTCTGCGCCAGGAGAGAACCAATGACTGCCAGGATGGAAGGGCGTCCGTCGCGGCGCGCCGTGATTGTTCGCCGGATCGCAAGCGTGGCCGTCCTCGCCGCCGCGGTGTTGGCGGCGTGGCGGCTGGGCCGCCGTGCCGCGCCCCTGGCCGTGGCCATGACGCGGTCCGCCGATTCCTCTTCGGACGCCGGCGGGCGGCAGACGGTGATGCTCTCGGACGCGGAGGCGCACCGCATCGGTGTGACGTATGCGCCGGTGACCATGGAGCCGGTGGTGCGGCAGGTCCGAACGGTGGGGCAGGTGTCGTACGACGAAGAGCGCGTGACGGCTATCGCGCCCAAGCTCGACGGTTGGGTGGACTCGCTGTTCGTGAACTACACGGGACAGACGGTGCGCGCGGGCGATCCGCTGCTCACCATCTACGCGCCGATGGCGGTCGCGGCGGAGGAGGAGCTCGTGCTCGCGCGCAAGCTGCGCGACCGCGTGGCCGCGGGCACGTCCGACGCGCGGAGCGGCGCCGATGACCTGCTCGCGGGCGCGCGCCGGCGGCTGTCGTACTGGGACATTCCCGCGGGCGAGATCGCGCGGGTCGAGTCGACAGGCGTGGTGCGCAAAGAGCTGACGCTGCGCGCGCCGAGTACCGGCGTGGTGGTGGAGAAGTCGGTGGTGGCAGGGCAGCGCATCATGGCCGGGCAAACGCTCTACCGAATGGCGGATCTGCGCACCGTGTGGGTGCAGGGGGAGGTGTTCGAGCGTGATCTGCCTGCGGTGCATCTGGGGCAGACGGTGAACGCGACCTTCGAAGCGCTGCCGGGGGTGGTGCGCACGGGGTGCATCACGTTCATCGATCCCGTGATCAACCCCGACACGCGGACGGCGCGCGTACGGGTGGTGCTGGCCAACGGCGACATGACGCTCAAGCCCGGCATGTACGCCACGCTCACGGCGTCGGCGCGCGAGGCAGCGCACACCCTGAGTGTGCCGCGGAACGCGGTGCTCTCGACGGGTGAGCGCAATCTCGTGTTTCTGAAGCGGCCCGACGGAATGCTCGAACCGCGCGAGGTGACGATCGGGATGGCGGGGGATGACCGGGTGGCCGTGCTCGGCGGACTCGCGATGGGCGACACCGTGGTGGCGTCGGCGACGTTCCTGGTGGACGCCGAGTCGAATCTGGCCGAGGCGATGGGCGGGATGGGGAACATGCCCGGGATGGACATGTCGGCGCCGAAGAAGCGCGACGCGGCGCCACCGCCGCCGGCGCCGGGGAGCAAATCCTCGATGCCCGGGATGGATATGTCGAAACCGGAATCCGCCCACGGCGGCCACCGCTAGGAGGCGACCATGCTGAATCGCATCATTAGCTGGTCGACCAGGAATCCGCTGCTGATCATCGTGGGGACGCTGGCGGCGGGGCTGCTCGGGTACTGGGCCATGCGCCGCACGCCCCTCGACGCGCTGCCGGATCTGAGCGACGTGCAGGTGATCGTGCAGGCCGACTATGACGGGCAGGCCCCGCGGATCGTGGAGGATCAGGTCACGTATCCGATCGCCGCCGAGATGCTGAAGGTGCCGGGCGCGAAGACCGTGCGGGGCTACTCGTTCTTCGGGGTGTCGTTCGTGTACGTGATCTTCGACGACGGCACCGACCTGTACTGGGCGCGCTCGCGCGTGCTCGAGTACCTGAGCGGGATCAAGGCCAAGCTGCCGTCCACGGTGACGCCGGTGCTCGGTCCCGATGCCACCGGCCTGGGGTGGGTGTACGAGTACGCGCTGGTCGATACCAGCGGCCGCATGTCCACGGCCGACCTGCGGAGCCTGCAGGACTGGAACCTGCGGTACGCCCTGACCGGTGTCCCGGGGGTCTCGGAAGTCGCATCGGTGGGGGGATTCGAGAAGCAGTATCAGGTGGACGTGGATCCCGCCAAACTGCTGGCCTACGGCATTCCGATCACGCGGGTCATGAGCGCCATTCGCAACGCCAACAGCGACGTTGGCGCGATGGTCATGGAGCTGTCGGAGCGCGAGCACATGGTGCGCGGACTCGGGTACCTGACGTCGGTGCGCGACATCCAGAACGTGGGCGTCGGCGCCACGGCCGACGGCACGCCGATCACCGTGGGGGACGTGGCGCACGTGACCGTGGGGCCGGCGGTGCGCCGCGGCATCGCCGATCTCGATGGCCGAGGGGACGCCGTGGGCGGGATCGTGGTGATGCGGTTCGGCCAGAACGCGCTGACCACGATTCACGCGGTGAAGGCGCGCCTGGCCGAGGTGGAGAAGTCGCTGCCGCACGGCGTGGAGGTGGTGCCCGTGTACGATCGCAGCGGGCTCATCGAGCGGGCCATCGAAACGCTGCGCGGGAAGCTCATCGAGGAGTCGTTGATCGTCGCGCTGGTGTGTGTGCTGTTCCTCCTGCACCTGCGTTCGGCCTTCGTGGCGATCCTCACGCTGCCGCTCGGTGTGCTGCTGGGGTTCGTGGCGATGCATGCGGCCGGCGTGAACGCCGACATCATGAGTCTCGGGGGGATCGCGATCGCCATCGGGGCGATGATCGACGCGGCGATCGTGA
>JAGWRB010000021.1 GCA_028876725.1 Gemmatimonadota bacterium | reverse complement strand
GCGGGCGCGTTCCGTGTGCGCCAGGGCCCCGAGGCGCCGCTCCCCGGGGTGCCCGACCTGGCGCGTCGCGCCGATCGTGCCGCGAATGGTCGCGGCGCCGAACTGCTTGGCTTTGCGCGCCACGACGCGCCTCTCTCGGGCATGCAGGCCGGTGATGTGCTGGTGGTCGCCGACGAGGAGCTCGCCGGCCTCGACGCGCCCGATGTGGCGCGGGCCGGCGCGATCATCGTGATCGGCACGACCCTGCCGGCCTGGGCGCGCCACGCGGCGTCGGTGGTACTGCCCATCACGAACATGGTCGAAGAGGAAGGCACGCTCACCAACCTCCGCGGGCGCGTGCAGCGCTTCCGTCAGGCCAAGTCGGGGCCGGGGTTCAGCCGGCCGAGCTGGATGGTCGCGGCCGACCTGCTCACGGCCCTCGGCGAGCGCGCCGATTACTACCTGGCCACCGACGTCTTCAACGCGTTGGCCGCGTCCCACCCCGAATTCGCCGGAATGTCCTACGACACGCTGGGCCTCAAGGGCACGCTCGTGAAGAGCGCCACCGCGGGAGCGACGGCATGACGACGTTCATCCAACCGTTGCTGCAGGTGGTCGATCCGCAGCTGCCGCCGCCCTCGGGCGTCGTGTACTTCGTGGCCACCGTGATCAAGATGCTGGTGGTGTTCACGATCTACATGGTGGGCGTGGCGCTGCTCACGCTGGCCGAGCGCAAGATCTCGGCGTGGATCCACGACCGGATCGGCCCCAATCGCGTGGGCCCGGGCGGGCTGCTGCAGCCGGCGGCCGACGGCCTGAAGAACATCATGAAGGAGGAGACGTACCCGGGGGCGGCGAATCTGCCGCTGTTCGTGCTGGCGCCGGCCATTGCGTTCGTGCCCGCGCTGCTCACCTGGTGCGTGATTCCGTTCGCGTCGCCGCTCCCCACCCCGTGGGGGCTCATCGACATGGTCGTGGCGCCGCTGCCGGTGGGCTACCTGTTCATCCTCGCGATCTCGTCGCTGGGCGTATACGGCATCGTGCTCGCGGGATGGAGTTCCAACAACAAGTACGCGCTCTTGGGCGGGCTCCGCTCGAGCGCGCAGATGATCAGCTACGAGATCGCGATGGGGATGGCCACCATCCCGGTGCTGCTGCTGGCCGGGAACGTGGCGCTCAATGACATCGTGCTGCAGCAGGCGCACGGGCTGTGGAACGTGCTTGGACTGACCGTGGCGTTCCTGATCTTCCTGGTGGCCGCGTTCGCCGAAACGAACCGTCTGCCGTTCGACCTGCCCGAGGCGGAGTCGGAGCTGATCGCCGGCTACCACTCGGAGTACAGCGCGATGAAGTTCTCGATGTTCTTCATCGCCGAGTACGCGAACATGGTGACGGCGAGCGCGCTGATGGTGACGCTGTTCTTCGGCGGATGGGACATCCCGGGGCAGTGGGACGTGGCGCCCTGGTCGGCGTGGAAGACGCTGGCCACCGGCGGCTTCTTCCTGTTCAAGGTGATGTTCTTCCTGTTCTTCTACATGTGGATCCGCTGGACGCTGCCGCGGTTCCGCTACGACCAGCTCATGGCGCTGGGGTGGAAGTTCATGCTCCCGCTCTCGCTGAGCTACATCGTGATCATGGCGAGCGCGATTCTGGGGCTCGACGCGGCGGGCGTGGCCCGCGGGTCGTGGATGTTCGGGCTGTCGCTGCTCGCGCTGAACGTGGTGCTCGTGGGCATTCTCCTGTTCCTCATCGATCGCGGCCGGCTGATCAGTCCGGCCTACTCACGGCTGGATAAACGCAACGTCGACAAGCTGCGCGCAGTCGCGGCGCGCTCGTCGTTGATGGCGGAGGGCCGCAACTGATGGCAATCGGCGTCAAGGTGCTCGACCGCCCCATCGAGCAGACCAGCTACGTCCGCGCCACGCTCAAGGGCATGGCGCTCACGGCGAAGCACCTGCTGAACCCGCAGAAGGTGACCACGCAGTACCCGGAGCAGAAGAAGCCGCTCTCGCCGCGGTGGCGCGGCACGCACCGCATGCTCACCACCGAAGAGGGCAAGGCCAAGTGCGTGGCGTGCGGCCTGTGCCCCACGATCTGCCCGGCGAACTGCATCAAGCTCGTCCCGGGTGAGGACGAGAAGGGCAATCGGTATCCGCTGATCTTCGAGATCGACGAATTCCGGTGCATCTTCTGCGGTTACTGTCAGGAAGTGTGCCCGGAGGAGGCGATCCATCTGGGCCGCCATTACGAGAATTCGGAATACAGCCGCCAGGGCTTCGTGTACGATCTCGAGCGGCTGACGGCGCAGACGCATCCGGTGTGCGAGATGTGGGACCCCGCCGATCCGAAGGGGGAGTGATGCCAGGACCCACGCCCCTCTTCTACACGTTTCACTTCTACCTCTTCGGGCTCATCGCCGTGGCCTCGGCCCTGGTGTTCGTGACCCGCAAGAGCCCGGTGGCGGCGGCGATGTGGCTGGTGGTGACGATGTTCTCACTGGCCGCGCTCTACGTGATGCTCGACGCCCAGTTCATCGGCGCCATTCAGGTGCTCGTGTACGCCGGCGCGATCATGGTGGTGTTCCTGTTCGTGATCATGCTGCTCAATCTCGGCGAGCCGTCGCAGATCGCCGACGCGCGGGGGCTGGGCTGGAAGCTCGCCGCCGGCGCGGTGGGACTCGGGCTGCTGGCCGAGATCTTCGCGCTCGTGCGGGGCACGGTGGCGCAGCCGTTCTCGCTGCCCGAGGGGTACGCGGCCCAGCAAGTCGCGGCACAGGGCGCCATTTCGCCCATCGCCGGCCCGCTCTTCCACCAGTATCTGCTGGCGTTCGAAATCACGAGCATGGTGCTGCTCACGGCCATCGTCGGGGCCGTGGTGCTCGGCAAACGGAGGACCGATGCTCGCTGAGTCGCTCTTCTTCTCGGCCGTGCTGTTCACGATCGGCGTCATCGGCGTGCTCACGCGCCGCAATGCGATCATTTTGTTCATGTGCGTCGAGCTCATGCTCAACGCCGTCAACCTGACGTTCGTGGGCTTCTCGCGCGTGTACGGCGCGGGCGGGCAGGTCTTCGTCTTCCTCGTCATGACCGTCGCGGCCGCCGAGGCCGCCGTTGGCCTCGCGATCATCATCGCGCTCTTTCGCCATCGGCACACGGTCGATCTTCAGAACATCAACCTGCTGAAGGGCTGATGCTCCTTCAATCCGCAGTTTCTCCGGGAACGCACCCCCTCGCCGGCACGATCGCGGCGTGGATGTGGGCCATCCCGCTCCTGCCGTTGCTCGGATTTCTGATCAACGGCCTTCTCTCGCTCACCGCCGTGGCGCGGTTCGGCCCGGCCGACCCCACCGCCGCCTCGCACGCCGCGCACGGCGACGAGGGCGGCCACGGCGACGCGGATCACGGCGGGCATCACGCCGCGCGCCACCGATTCGCCGGCATCACCAGCATCGTGGGCCCGGGCGTCCTCGTAGCCGCGTTCCTGCTCGCGGCGGCGATCTTCGTGCGCATGCACGCGCTCGGCGAGATGTCCGAACCGTTCATCCAGCAGTACTTCTCGTGGATGCCGGTGGGGGATCTGTCGGTCGACGTCGCCTTCCGCCTCGATCAGCTCTCGATGCTGATGGTGATGGTGGTGACCGGCGTCGGCATGCTCATCCACATCTTCAGCGTCGGGTACATGCGGGAAGACCCCGGGTACCCGCGCTACTTCGCGTACCTGAACCTGTTCGTCTTCTGCATGCTCGTGCTCGTGATGGCGGCGAACTATCCGCTGCTGTTCGTCGGGTGGGAGGGGGTCGGCGTCTGTTCGTACCTCCTCATCGGGTTCTGGTTCAGCGAGAAGGCCAACGCCGACGCCGGCAAGAAGGCGTTCATCGTCAACCGCATCGGCGATTTCGGATTCCTGATCGCCATGTTCCTGCTGTTCGCCAACTACGGCACGCTCGACTTCTCGGCGCTGCAAGCGGTGTCGGGACAGTTCGTGTTCGGCGGCGCGCTGATCACGACGATCGCGCTCTTCTTCTTCCTCGGTTGCACGGGCAAGAGCGCGCAGATTCCGCTCTACATCTGGCTGCCGGACGCGATGGCCGGCCCGACCCCCGTGTCGGCGCTCATCCACGCGGCGACGATGGTCACCGCGGGCGTGTACCTCATCGCGCGGAGCAACTTCATCTTCGCGGCGGCGCCGGTGGCCGGACTTACGGTCGTGGTCGTGGGCGCCCTCACCGCGCTCTTCGCCGCGACGATCGGCCTCAAGCAGTGGGACATCAAGAAGGTCCTCGCGTACTCCACCGTCTCCCAGCTCGGCTACATGTTCGTGGGCGTCGGGGCGGGGGCTTACGTGGCCGGAGTGTTCCATCTCATGACCCACGCGTTCTTCAAGGCGCTGCTCTTCCTCGGCGCGGGCTCGGTGATCCACGTGATGCACCAGGCCTATCACCACACGGGCAGCCACGACGACGCGCAGGACATGCGCAACATGGGCGGCCTCAAGAAATACATGCCCGTGACGTGGGTCCTGATGTGGATCGCCACGCTCGCCATCGCGGGCATCCCGCCGTTCGCCGGCTTCTTTTCCAAGGATGAGATTCTGGGCACGGTCTTCCAGCGCGCCGAACAGGGCAGCACCCTGGCGCAGGCGCACTGGCTGGGCCTGCCGGGAACGGCGGTGCTCTACCTCGCGTATGCCATGGGGCTCGCGGCGGCGCTGCTCACCGCGATCTACATGACCCGGTTGATGCTGTACACCTTCCACGGGCCCAACCGCACGGGCGAGAAGGAGCGGGAGCATCTCACCGAGGCGCCGTGGATCATGACCGGCCCGCTGCTCGTCCTCGGCCTCCTCAGCGCCGTCGGCGGGTGGTTCAACCTGCCCGAGCTGATCACGCACGCCATCCCGCTCGGCCCCACCGCCGCGCTCGAGCACTGGCTCGATCCGGTGGTCGGCGCGGGCACCGCGACCGTGGTCGGTCCAGGCGCCGAGGCCACCGCCGCCAGCACCGAGACGATCCTCATCGTGGTGGCGATCGCCATCGCGATTGCGGGCATCTCGATCGCCGTGGCGGTGCTCAAGCCGGCCGCGCTCGTGCCCAAGCGGCAGGCCAAGCCCGAAGAGGGCTTCGAGCGCGTGCTCGCGAACAAGTACTACGTCGACGAGATCTACGACGCGACCGTGGTGCAGGGCACGTACGGCGTGTCGCGGAACCTGCTGTGGCGCGGCGTGGACGTCGGGCTGATTGACGGCCTGCTCGTCAACGGCAGCGCCTGGGCCGCCCGCTTCGCGGGATGGCTCGGGTCGCAGCTGCAGTCCGGACAGCTGGGCACGTACGCCTGGGTGCTGGTGCTCGGCGTGCTCCTCGTGCTTGGCGCCTTCCATCACGCGGTGCTCCCATGATCGACTTCCTGACCTCCATCGGGTACATGCACTGGGTGCTCCCGGTGCTGCTGCTCATCCCGACACTGGGCGCCATGGCGATCTGGCTGCAGGGCGCCCCGGGCCGGGGCGCGCCAGGCGCGGACGACGTCGCGTCGGGCGCCGCGTCCGTGCCGCGCCTGATGGCGTTCGTGACGTTCCTCGTCGAATTCATCGTCTCGATCGGCCTCTGGTGGACGTACGACACCACGAACCCCGGCTGGCAGGGCGTGTTCGACGTGCCGTGGATTCCCTCGTGGGGCATTCACTTCCGTCTCGGCATCGACGGGATCTCGCTGATGATGATCCTGCTCACCACGTCGACGATGGTGCTCGCCGTGCTGGGCGGGTGGACCAGCATCCGCAAGCGCGCGCACACGTACTACGCGCTGCTGCTGATCCTCACGGCGGGCATGCTCGGCGTGTTCATGTCGCTCGATCTCTTCCTGTTCTACGTGATGTGGGAAGTGATGCTCGTGCCGATGTACTTCATCATCGGCGCGTGGGGCGGCGAGCGGCGGGTGTACGCCAGCATGAAGTTCTTCATCTACACGATGCTCGGTTCGATGCTGATGCTCGTCGCCATCGTGTACCTCGGGCTGGCGGCGAAGTCGCCCATCACCGGCATCCCGAACTTCAATTACGATGCCGTGCTGGAGCACGCGAGCATCACGACGGCCGCGTCGTTTTGGCTGTTCGGCGCCTTCTTCCTGGCGTTCGCCGTGAAGGTGCCGATGTTCCCCTTCCACACCTGGCTGCCCGACGCCCACGTCGAGGCGCCCACGGCCGGGTCCGTGGTGCTGGCGAGCATCATGCTCAAGCTGGGCACGTTCGGCTTCCTGCGCCTCGCCGTGCCGCTCTTCCCGGCGGTGGCCACGAACGACACGGTGCGGGGGATCATTCTGACCCTCGCGGTCATCGGCATCGTCTACGGGGCGCTGGTGTCGCTCGTGCAGCCCGACTTCAAGAAGCTGGTGGCCTACTCCTCCGTGAGCCATCTGGGTTTCGTGATGCTCGGCATCTTCGCGCTCACCGTGCAGAGCGTGCAGGGCGCGCTGATGGTGATGATCAACCACGGCATTTCCACGGGCGCGCTGTTCTTCCTCATCGGCATGATCTACGAGCGGCGGCACACCCGCCTCATCGAGGACTACGGCGGGATCGCCCGCGTGGTGCCGATGTTCGCGGCCGCGCTCACGCTCGTCACGTTCAGCAGCATCGGCGTGCCCGGCACGAACGGGTTCGTAGGCGAGTTCCTGGTGCTCCTGGGCGCGTTCCGCACCTATCCGGTGTTCGCGTTCATCGCCGCCACGGTGGTCATCTTCGCCGCGGCGTACCTGCTCTGGGCCATTCAGCGCATCCTGTTCAACGCGCTCGACAAGCCGGTCAACCTGCACATTCCCGACCTCAACCGCCGGGAGCTGGCCCTGCTGGTGCCGCTCCTGGCCGGCATCGTCTGGCTGGGCGTCTACCCCAAGCCCGTGCTGAGCCGCATGGAGACCTCGGCTGAGCACTTCGTCCAGTCCGTCCAGACCCGGGCCCTCCACACCGTCGCGGAGGGGAACAACTGATGCCTCCCTTCGATCTTTCGATCCCGGCGCAGCTCACCGCGGCCCTGGGCCCCGACCTGCTGCTGATGGGGGGGGCGTCGTTGCTCCTCCTCTGGGCGGCGTGGCGCGAGCCGAGCCAGGCCCACCAGCGCGCCGTGGGCTACGCCAGCATGGCGCTCACGATCGTCGTCGGCGCCTACGCCATCTGGAGCCTCTACCAGCTCCGGTCGGCCACCGGCGGTCCCATCGCCGTGGACAACTTCCGCTGGATGGCCGACGCGGTGATCCTGCTCGGCACACTGTTCACGATCGCCCTGTCGATCGACGACAATGAGCGAGAGAACATCCCGGTGGCCGAGTCGCACGTGCTGGTCCTCTTCGCGTCGTCGGGCATGATGCTGCTCGCCGCCGCGCAGGACCTCATGATCGTGTTCCTCGGCATCGAGCTGATGTCGCTGTCGGTCTATTCACAGGCGGGCATCAACCGGCGCAGCGCGCGCGGCGCCGAGGGCGCGCTGAAGTATTTCCTGCTGGGCGCGTTCGCGACGGCGTTCCTGCTGTACGGCATGGCCCTGGTGTACGGCGCCACCGGCACCACGAATCTGGCCGACATTTCGTCGCGCGTCACGCGGCTGGGGCTCGCGCACAGTCCGCTGCTCGTGATCGGCATCGGGCTGCTGCTCATCGGCTTCGGCTTCAAAGTGGCGGCGGCGCCGTTCCACATGTGGGCGCCCGACGTATACGACGGCTCCCCGTCGCCGATCACCGCGTACATGGCGGCGACGGTGAAGGCGGCCGCGTTCGCCGCGCTGCTGCGCGTGTGGATGGAGGCGTTTCCGGCAGCATTCGCCGCGTGGCAGCCCGCGGTCGCGGGACTGGCCGTCGCGACGATGATCGTGGGGAACGCGATCGGGCTTGCCCAGCGCAACATCAAGCGCATGTTGGCCTACTCGAGTATCGCGCACGCGGGCTTCCTGCTCGTCGCGCTGGCGGCCGGCAGCACGCAGTCGGGTTCGGCGATGCTGTTCTACCTGCTGGCGTACACGCTCGCCACGTTCGGCGCGTTCGCGGTGATCATCGTCATGGCGCGCGGGAACGACCGCCCGGTGATGATCGACGACTTTGCCGGACTCTGGTCCGTGCGTCCCTGGTTGGCGCTCGGGATGGGCATCATGATGCTCTCGCTGCTCGGGTTCCCGGTCTTCGGCGGCGCCGGCTTCTTCGCCAAGTGGTACGTGCTCCAGGCGGCCCTGCAGTCGCCAACGCCGCAGACCACGCTGGCGGTGATCCTCGTGCTGACCACGGTGGTGTCGGCGGGGTACTATTTGTATGTGGTAATGGTGATGTTTATGAAGCCGCGGCCCGAGGGATCCATCGCCCCCGGAGCGACGCCCGCGCTCACGCGCGCCGTCGTGGTGTTCAGCGTGATCGCGATCCTGCTCCTGGGCATCGTGCCCGACCGGTTCGTCCGGCTCGCCCGTGCCGGCATCATGCACGCCGTGCCGACGGCCGACGCGGCGCCGGCCGCCACGGCCAGCACGGCGGGCACGGCGACCCCGTAGGCCGGGCGCGCAGCACCGAACGAGGAACGGGGCCGGGAACGGCCCCGTCCGTATTTCAGAGGACCGTAATGACCATCGCACCCGGCATCTTCCGCGAATACGACATTCGCGGCGTCGTAGGCAAGGATCTCACCACCGACGCCGCGCGCGCCGTGGGCGCCGCCTACGCCGCGTACCTCGCCGAGCGGGGCGTCGCGGGCTCGCTGGTCGTGGGGCGCGACAACCGGCCCAGCGGCGCCGCGCTGCGCGACGCGCTGGTGGACGGCCTGACGGGCGCCGGCGTCGACGTCGTCGACATCGGCGTCGTGCCCACGCCGTTGATGTACTGGAGCCTGAACCATCTGGGCGTGGTGGGTGGCATTCAGATCACGGGATCGCACAATCCGCCCGAGTTCAACGGTTTCAAGATTTGCCGCGGCACCGCGTCGGTGTACGGCGCGGAGATTCAGAAGCTCTACGCGCTGACGCGGGCGCCGGCGCGCGCGGCGAAGCGCGGCACCGTGCGCGACGAACAGGTCGTGGACCGGTACGTGCGCGACATCGTGGCCCGCATTGGACCGTTGGCGCGTCCCGTGCGCGTCGTGTACGACTGCGGCAACGGGGCGGGGGCTCTCGTGGCGCCCCAGCTCTTTTCGGCGCTCGGCGTGGCGGGACGAGGATTGTTCTGCGAGAGCGACGGCACCTTTCCCAATCACCACCCCGATCCCACCGTGCCCGAGAACCTCGAGGCGCTCATCGACGCGGTGCGGCACGACGGCGTGGAAATGGGCATCGCCTTCGACGGCGACGCCGACCGGATCGGCCTCGTCGACGATCGCGGCACCATCGTCTGGGGCGATCGCCTGCTCATCCTCTACGCCCGGGACGTGCTGGCGCGCACCGGGCAGGGGCAGTCCATCATCTTCGACGTGAAGTGCTCGCAGGCGCTCCCCGACGCCATCCGCGCCGCGGGCGGCGACCCGGTCATGTGGAAGACCGGCCACTCCCTCATCAAGGAGAAGATGAAGGAGCTGCACGCGCCGATCGCGGGCGAGATGTCGGGGCACATGTTCTTCACCGAAGGGTTCTACGGCCACGACGACGCGCTCTACGCGGCGGCGCGGCTCATTCGCATCGTGGCCGGCGCGGGGAAGCCGGTGCGCGAGCTGCTGGCCGACGTGCCCGCGTTCTACGCCACGCCGGAGATTCGCGTCGACTGCCCCGACGATCTCAAGTTCGACGTGGTGCGGCGCGCGGTGTCGCACTTCCGCGGCACGCACGACGTGATCGACGTCGACGGCGTGCGCGTGCTGTTCGGCGACGGGTGGGGGCTGATCCGCGCGTCGAACACGCAGCCGGTGATCGTGACCCGGTTCGAAGCGCGCAGCGAGGCGCGGCTGGCCGAGATCCGCGGCGAGATGGAAGCGTGGCTCCGCGCCCAGGGCGTGCGGGTGTAGCGTGACCTCGCGGCGCGGCATCGCCCTCGTGCTCCTGGCGGGCGCCGTCGCGCTGCTCGCCGCGCGCGCCGCGTCGCAGTTCTACGCCGACTATCGGTGGTACCGCGCCATGGGCGCGCTGCCGCTGTGGGAGGCACGGTTCACGTCGCTGCTCGCGCTCCGCGCCCTCGGCGGACTCGCGGCGGGGCTGTTTGCGTTCGCCAACTTCTACGCCGTGCGTGCCTCCGTGGTCTCGCTGGTGCTGCCCCGGCGCCTCGCCAACCTCGATTTCGGCGAGGAGGTCTCGAGCCGCGCGCTCACCGGCGTCGCGCTGGTGCTGGCGGCCGTCGTCGGCGTGGCGCTCGCCCTGTCGCTCGACGACTGGGTGGGCTTTTTGCAAATGCGTATCGGCCGCCCGTTCGGCGAAACCGACCCGTATTTCACGACCGACCTCGGATTCTTCACGTACCGGCTGCCGTTCGAGACCACCCTCTTCGGGTGGGCCACCGCCAGCGTGCTGTGCGTCGCCGCCGTGGTCGTCTTCCTGTACGTGCTCACGCCGGGGCTCCGGCTGGAGCGCGGCCGCCTGCACGTCTCCGAGTACATCCGGCGGCATCTGGCCGTGCTTGCCGGCGTGCTCGTCGTGCTGCTGGCCTGGCACTTCCGTCTCGAGATGTACGGCGTGCTCGTCGACGGCACGGGGCCCAACGGCGCGTTCGGCGCCGTGGACCACCGCGTGCGGATCCCGGGCACTCTGGTGCTGGCGGTGGTGACGCTCGCCGCCGGCCTGGTCGTGATGTGGGCGGGATGGACGGGGCAGCGGCGCCTCGTGCTCGCCGCCGTCGGCACCGTGGTGCTCACCGCCATCGCCACCCGCGACGTGGCCCCGCTCATCGCCACCCATTTTCCCGACCAGCCGGACGCCGCGGTCCGCGAGCGCCCATACGAGGCGACCCGGGCCGGCTACACGCGCCGCGCCTACGGCGTGGACGGCATCGTCACCGGCGACCGTTCGCCGGCCTATGCGACGCTCGCCGGCGCGGCCATAGGTGTTTCTGAATGGGATGCCATCCCCCTCTCCCGGGCCGTGGAGGCCGAGTCGCGCCTCGACCGCGGCGCCCGGGTGGGATGGATCAGCCGCGCCGACGGCATCGTGGGCGTGGTCACCTCGCCCCAGCCGCCGCCGGCCCCGGGCGAGGCGGCGCCGGTCGGCATCGTGGTCCGCACCGTCGCATCCGCCGCCGACGATCGCGGCGCGCCGCTGCGGCTCGACGTCCCCGGCAGCGACGACGACGCGGGCCTGCTCGCGCCCTCGCTGGTGCTCGACTCGGCGTCCGGATACGCCGTGGTCCCCGACTCGGCGGGGCGGGTGCGCGGCGTCGCGCTCACGTCGCCGTTCGAGCGGTTCGCCGAAGGGCTGAGTGTCCGGAACCTCCGCCTCTGGACCTCGGAGCTGCCCGAACCGCGCCCCGTGCTCGTCACGCGCCGCGATGCGCGCGAGCGGATCGAAGCCCTCGCGCCGTTCTTCGCGCAGGGGAGCGAAGTCACCCCGCTCGTCTTCGGCGACTCGCTCTTCTGGGCCGTGGACCTGTACGCGGCGTCGTCCACATATCCGCTCAGCCAGCGCTACGTGCTGGCCGGCGCGCCTCGCACGTACTTTCACCACGCCGCCACCGCGCTCGTGCTGTCCACCACCGGGCAGGTGGATCTGCTCGCCGACCGCGCGCTCGATCCCATGGCCGCGACGTGGGTCGAGGCGTTCCCGTCGCTCTTCGTATCGCAAGCCGCGCTCCCCGCCGAGATCCTCGCCGACCTGCCGCCGGCTGTCGACGGCGCACGCGCGCTGGCGCTCGCCTTTGGCCGATTCGGCACGCGCGCCGACAGCGGCCGCCCCAGCCATCCGCCGGTCATCGACGGCGCCGACAGCACGCTCGCGGGCGGACTGCCCGTGTACGCGCTTCCCGATGGTGGCCCCACGGCCCTCGAAATTCCGCTGCTCGATCAGGCGGAGCGGATGCGCGGCGTGCTCGTGGCCGAAGGAGGGCCGGCCCACCGCACCCTCTGGCTTCCCGATTCCGCGGCGCGCGGCCCCATCTGGCACGACGTGCTCGACCGCCTCTCGGCCGCCGACACGACGGCGCGTGAGCGCGGAGAAAGCGTGGTGCACGGCGTGGTGCGTGCATTCATGGTGGGACGCCACGTGACGTACATGCAGCCCGTGTATCGGTGGACGCCGGGCGCCGTGCCGCAGCTCCTGCACGTCCTGTACACCGTCGGGGACAGCGTGCGTGTGGCCCCCACGCTCCGCCAGGCCGCCGGCGTACCCGCGCCGGCCGTGCCCGGACCGAGAATGTCGGCGCAGGAGCACGCCCGTGCGCTTCGCGACTTGTATCAGGCCATGCGCGACGCGTTGCGCCGCGGCGACTGGACCGCCTTCGGCAAAGCTTTCGACGCGCTCGGCGCGTTGCTCTCGAGACCCGTGCCATGACCCCCTCATACACGCACACGGCCATCGTGGCCCTCGGGGGGAATGCGCTCGCGCCCTCCGGAGAACCGTCGACCATCACCGACCAGTTTCGCCACACGCGCGAGAGCCTGGCCCCCATCGTGGACCTCATCGCCGCGGGGTGGAACGTGTGCATCGTGCACGGGAACGGCCCGCAGGTGGGCGACGAACTCGTGCGGAACGAGTTGGCGCGCCGGGACGCGAGTCCGCTGCCGCTGGGCGTGCTCGTCGCCGAGACCGCCGGGTGGATCGGCTACATGATCCAGCAGTCGCTCGACAACGCGCTTCGACGCTCGGGGATCGCACGCGACGTCGTCACCGTGATCACCCAGGTGCACGTGGACCCCGACGACCCGGCCCTTCGCGTTCCCGCCAAGTTCATCGGGCACGCGCTCACCCCGGAGCGGGCGCGCCAGGTGGAGCAGGAAGGGTTCGCCGTGAAGCCCGACGGACGGGGCCGCCTGCGCCGCGTGGTCGGCAGCCCCCGGCCGCTGGCCGTGCACGAGGCACCCGTGGTGAAGCGGCTTCTCGACGCGGGCACCGTGGTGGTCGCGTGCGGCGGGGGTGGGGCGCCCATTTACGACGATCCCTCGCTAGGTTGGGAGGGGGTCGACGCCGTGATCGACAAGGATCTGGCGGCGGCCGTGCTCGCGCGCGACCTTGGCGCCGAGCTGCTGCTGATTCTCACCGACGTGGATGCGGTGTATGCCGACTGGGGCACGCCCGCGCAGCGGCCGCTCCGGCGGCTGTCGGTGGAGGAAGCAGTGCGGATGGACCGCGCAGGGGCGTTCGGCGAGGGCAGCATGGCGCCGAAGATCCGCGCGACAGTGGACTTCGTGCGCCGCACCGGCGGTCGCGCGATCATCACAGCGCTGAGCCGTGGGCGCGATGCGGTCCGCGGCGAAGCCGGAACGACCATCACAGCGGAGCAGGCGTGAACATTCACGAATACCAGGCCAAGGAGATTCTGCGCGCCCAGGGCGTGCCGATCCCCCCGGGTGAGGTGGCCACGACCCCGGAGCAGGCAGAGGCGATCGTGGCGCTCAGACTGACGCCGGCGATCTTTAGTCTCGCGGTTGCGAAAGCTCTGTCGGAAGCTGCGTACAGACGAAGGACAACGATCAGCGTCCACGTAAAAATCGATACGGGAATGGGCAGGATCGGCATT
>JAGWRB010000160.1 GCA_028876725.1 Gemmatimonadota bacterium | reverse complement strand
CACCCCGGAGCGACCTGGTGAGCGCGCCTCGGCCGGCCCGCGAGGATGTGCTTCGCGTACTCGGCGAGGTGATGGACCCCGAAGTGCCCGTGCTCAGCGTGGTCGAGTTGGGCATCGTGCGCGCGGTCGACGTCTCCGCGGCGCGCGTGAAGATCACGATCACGCCGACGTACTCCGGGTGCCCCGCCATGCGCACCATGGAACAGGACATGCGCGACGCGCTCGCGCGCCACGGCATCGCGCCCGTGGAGTTCGAGACCGTGTACGGGCCGGCGTGGACCACCGACTGGATTCCCGACGAGGCGAAGGAGAAGCTGCGACGCTTCGGCATCGCGCCGCCCGGCGCCGCCGAGCCCGCGGGCCTCGTGACGCTCACCCGCCGCTCCGCGCCGGTGCCGTGTCCCTATTGCGGGTCGCGCGACACCGTGCGCAAGAGCGAATTCGGGTCCACCGCGTGCAAGGCCATCCACGTCTGCAACGCCTGTCGCCAGCCGTTCGACGAGTTCAAGCCGTTCTGATCCGGCGCGCTACACGGCGTGCCGCCCCCAGGTGCCGCGGCGGAACGCCACCGTGCTCGCCGCCGCCAGCACGCCGTACGCCACGGGGATCGCGCCGAACACGCCGAGCTGTCCCAGTGACGTGCGCGTGGCCAGCAGCCACGCGAGCGGGATCTCCATCACCCAGAACACGCCGATGTTGATGGCCGTTGGCGTCCAGGTGTCACCGGCGCCGTTGAAGCTCTGCGTGAGCACCATGCCGAACGCGTAGAGGGGGAACCCCAGCGCGATCGTGCGCAGCGCGAGCACGGCGACATGTTCGATCGCGGGATCAGGGGTGAACACGCGCACGATGTACGGCGCCAGCGAAACGAACAGCAGGCCCAGCGTTCCCAGGAACGCCAGGTTGTACCGCGCGGCGGTCCACACCGATCGTTCGGCGCGCTGGGGGTCGCGCGCGCCGAGCGACTGCCCCACCATCGTGGCCGCGGCGTTGCTGAGGCCGAAGGCGGGGAGCAGGGCGAAGATCACAATTCTGATGGCGATGGTGTATCCGGCCAGGGCCACGCTCCCGAACCCCGCCAGGATGCGCACCAGCCCGATCCAGCTCGTGGAGCCCACGAAGACCTGGAACGTGCCCACCGCCGACATGCGCGCGATGCGGACCATCGTGTGCCAGTGCAGCGCGAGGTGCCGGCGTTTGACGGCCAGATGTCCAGAGCCGCGCGCGAGGCGGGTGCAGGCGAACAGCACGCCGGTGCCGCGTCCGATCGTCGTCGCGATGGCCGCGCCCGCGACGCCCATTCGCGGGAAGGGGCCGATGCCGAAGATCAGCAGCGGGCCCAGCACGATGTTGATGCCGTTGGCCAGCCAGAGCACGCGCATCGCGATCGCGGCGTCGCCGGCGCCGCGGAACACGGCGTTGATCACGAACAGCAGAAAGGCCGTGGCGCTACCGCCCAGCATCACGCGCGTGAACGTCGTACCGGCGTGGATCACGCCGGCGTCAGCGCCCATGAGCGCGAGCAGCTGCCTGGCGAACACCGCCCCCGCGAGGCCCGTGAGCCCGGAAACGATGACGCCGAGCCCGATGGCCTGCACGGCCGCGCTCGCCGCCGCTTCGTGCTGGCGCTCGCCGATGCGGCGCGCCACCACCGCCGTCGCGCCGATGCTCAGGCCGAACGCCAGCGTGTACACGATGGTCATCATCGTTTCGGTAAGTCCTACTGTGGCGACCGCGTTCGCGCCCAGGTGGGCGACCCAGAACACGTCGACCACGGCGAACACGCTCTCCATCACCATCTCGAGCACCATCGGCACGGCGAGCAGGAAGATCGCGCGCCCCACCGGGCCGGCGGTGTAGTCGTGGCGGCCGCCGCGCGCGGCGAGGCGGATCTCCGACCACCAGCGGGCGGGGCGGCCGGCCCCGGATGCCTCGATCGATCGTTCGAGTTCTGACACGGGTGGGTTCTCCGTCGAAAAAAGGAAATCGCCCCATCTGCTGTGCCGGCCGCAGGTGGGGCGATGATCCGTCCGCGAAGTGGTGGCGCTCGTCTGCGCTAGGTCACCATGTGCGGGCCTGCTCCGGCTCTCGTTGTGGGCACCACGACCGTGGCGTCGGTGCGGAACACCGGCGACGCGTCCCGGGTGGCCGGGACGCCGTAGGTCGTGGGATTGAGGCGGAGCGTGATCATCGAAGAACCTCGAATGCGCCGCGCGAGCGGTCGCGCGGGGTCAGAAATGCTACAACCGGCGGACGCCGGAGTCAATGGCCACTACGTTCGGAGCAGTGCCTCCACCCGCGCGGCGATCTGGTCTGGCCCTGGCAGCACCGCGTTCAGCAGCACCGGATGGTACGGCATCGGCACGTCTTCGACGGCCATCCGATCCACCGGTGCGTCCAGGTACCAGAACGCCTCACGCGCCACCGTCGCCGCGATCTCGGCGCCGAAGCCGGCCGTGAGCGTGTCCTCGTGCACGATGAGACAACGGCCTGTATTCATGACCGACGCGAGCACGGCCTCGCGATCCCACGGCGCAATGGTTCTGAGGTCGTACAGATCGACGGTGCCCGCGGGAAGGTGCCGATCCACCGCCTCGATGCACCGCAGCGCCATCGCCCCCCAGCTCACTACGGTGATCCGGTCCCCCTCCCGCACGCGATTCGCCTTTCCGAATGGAATGACGTAGTCGTCGCCCGGGTAGCGCGCGCTGCCGTCGCTCGTCATCAGCAGCGACCGATGCTCGAAGAAAATGGTCGGGTTTCGCCCGCGCATCGCCGACCGCAGCAGCCCCACCGCGTCGGCCGCGTTCGACGGCATCGCGAGCTGCCACCCGATGGCGTGCGCGAACCGCACCTCGTCGCTCAGACTGTGCCACGGATCGCCCACGTCCTTGCCGAACCCGCCGGGCATCCGCACCACGATTGGCGCCGCGAACTGGTTGTTCGTGCGCCAGCGCATCGTGCCGCAATTGTTGAGCTGCTCGGTCGCCGGATCCGCGTACTTCCGGAACTGGATCTCCGCGACGGGCATCAACCCCGCCACGGCCATCCCCACCGCGCGCCCCACGATTCCCTCTTCCGAAAGACTGGTGTCGAACACCCGGTGCGCCCCGAACTGCTTCTGCAGCCCCTCGGTTACCAGATGCACGCCGCCCTTCTTTCCGACATCCTCGCCGAACACGAGCAGCTTGGGATTCCGCTCCAACTCCACGCGCAACGTGCGCCGCACGGCCTCCGCCAGGCGCAGCATGTCGCCGCCCTCGCTGGCCGCCGCGCTTCCGCCCAGCGCCGTCAGCTCGGATTCGGACAGCCCACCGACGGTGTCGGCATCCCCGTCGCGCCGGGGTTCGGCATACACGAATCGCCTCACGGTCTCGGCTACCGGCGCGGCCCGCCCGCGCGCGCCGGCGAGCGCGCGGTGCACGTCGCGCTCCACCTCCGCCTCCAGCTCCGCCCAGTCGGCCTTCGACATGAACGCCGGCACCAGATACTCGCGCAGCCGGGGCAGGGGATCGCGCTTCGCGTCCTCGGCGATCTCGGCGTCGGTGCGGTAGCCCTTCTGATTGTCCGGGCCCGAATGACTGCACAGCCGCGGCACGGTGAGCCGGATCAGCGCCGGCCCCTTGCCCGCGCGCACGTGGGCCACGACCTCCTGCAACAGCCGCGAGGCCTCGTCGGGATCGGTGCCGTCGCCGTCGCGAATGAACAGGTTGCCGAACGACGCCAGATTCTTCGCGATGTCGCCGCCGGGTGTCTGCATCTCGCCCTTGACCGAGATGCCGAGCCCGTTGTCCTCGATGTAGAACAGCATCGGGAGTTCGAGCGTCGTGGCCATCGTGAGCGCCGACCAGAACCCGTTGGTGGCCACCGACCCCTCGCCGCCCAGCGCCACGCTCAGGCAGCCGTCGTACGAGGCGTCTTTGAGCGTATTCTTATAGTAGGTGATCGCCTGCGCCCACCCGGCCGCGGGCGTGTACTGCGACCCCACGTCGCCCGACATCGGCAGCACCACCGGCCCGTCGTGCCGGGGCAGGTTGCACACCACGCCGATGTCGCGCCCGTCGCTGAACCCGCCCGAGCGCCCCAGCGGGCTCGCCAGCGCGTCCTCGATGCTCAGCCCCAGCGACAGCAGCAACGGGCGCGACCGGTAGTACGCCCCGGCGGCGTCGCGGCGCTTGGTGAGCAGCGACCCCAGCATCACCTGCGCCATGTCGTGGCCGCGCGCCGAGAACTGGTAGAGCACCAGATGCTCCTTGGGCACCGACGCGCGGTTCTTGTTCGTCGTCTCCTCCACGTCGTCCAGCATCCGCGAGACGAGCGTGTCGTAGGCGATCTTGCGCCAATCCATTCCGGCGGTGACGGCGGGCGTGCGGCGGGCGGGCGACTTGGCGGCGGACTTCGTGGGCATCGAACCTCGAGCGTTGATGGCGCGCGATATCCCGGGAGCGCGGGCTCCGGGGCGATCTCCACGCTCAAATCTGGCCACCCCGCCCCCGGAAGGGGAGAGTCGGATGCCCATCCGGCCCGGAACGGGTATCTTTAGCGCGGCTGCTGCACCCCCACCCGTCCCGAGGACGCGAATGCCCGGTCCGTTCATCTCCTCCACGCTCTCGGAAGGCGTCGCCACGATCACGCTCGATCGCCCCGACGTGCTCAACGCCTTCAATCAGGCGATGGCCGCGGAACTGCAGCTCACGCTGGGCGCCGTGGCCCGGGACCCCGCCGTGCGCGCCATCCTGCTCACCGGCAACGGCCGCGCGTTCTGCGCCGGCCAGGATCTCGCCGAGGCCGTCCCCGCCGGCGGGCCGGCCCCCGACCTCGGCGACATCGTGCACGCCAGCTACAATCCGATCATCCGCCTCATCCGCGGCATCGAGAAGCCCGTCGTGTGCGCCGTCAACGGGGTGGCCGCCGGCGCCGGCGCCAATCTCGCGCTCGCCTGCGACATTCTCATCGCCGCCGAAGAGGCCTCCTTCATTCAGAGCTTCTCGCGCATCGGACTCATTCCCGACACCGGCGGCACTTTCTTCCTGCCCCGCCTCGTGGGCCTCCACCGCGCCACGGCGATGATGATGCTCGCCGAGAAGATCACCGCGCCGCGGGCCAAGGAGCTTGGCCTCGTGTATGAAGTGGTGCCACATTCCGTGCTGCACGAAACCGCGTTCAGCCTCGCGCGCTCGCTCGCCGCGCAGGCCACGCGCGGCCTGGGGCTCACCAAGCGCGCGCTCAACCGTTCGCTGGGCACCGACCTCGATACCCAACTCGAGTTCGAAGAAGAGCTGCAGCGCGAGGCCGGCAAGACGCACGACTATCACGAAGGCGTGCGCGCCTTCCTCGACAAGCGCAAACCCAACTTCACGGGGCAGTGATGACGCTCGAATCTGACACCACGGTCGGCGTCGTCGGCGCCGGCACCATGGGCGCCGGAATCGCCCAGCTCGCCGCGGTCAACGGCCATGCCGTGATCCTCTCCGACGCCATCCCCGCGCAACTCGACCGCGCCCGCGCCGGCATCGCCAAGGCCCTCGCCCGCCAGGTCGAGAAGGGGAAGCTCACGCAGGCCGACGCCGACGCCGCGCTGGCGCGCATCACCTGCGTCGCCGGCATCGCCGACGCCCAGTGGGCGCGCTTCGCGCCCTGCGGCCTGGTCATCGAGGCCATCCTCGAAGACCTCGCCCTCAAGAAGGCCGTGCTCGGCGCGCTCGAACGGGTCGTCCAGCCCGACGCGATCCTCGCCAGCAATACGTCGTCGCTCTCCATCGCCGCGTTGGGCGCCGCGTGCAAGCGCCCGGAGCGGGTGATCGGCATCCACTTCTTCAACCCCGCGCCGGTCATGCCGCTGGTCGAGATCATCGGCGCGCTGTCCAGCGATCCCGCCGTGGTGGAGTCCGCGCGCGCGTTCGTGGCCGGCTGGGGCAAGACGCCGGTCGTCGCCTCCGACACCCCCGGGTTCATCGTCAACCGCGTCGCGCGTCCGTT
>JAGWRB010000159.1 GCA_028876725.1 Gemmatimonadota bacterium | reverse complement strand
GGAGCACGGCGACCTCGCGGAGGTCGGCGTACGCCAGACCGGAGGCCTCGCTGCGGCCGATCAGCTCGTTGGCCCAGTCGACCAGGAGCGCGGCCTCGTCGGGTGCGGTGACGGCCACGGACTCCCAGTCGCGGGCGCGGTCGCCCGTGCGGCCTGCGGCGTGCGCGATGAGCGTGGCGACGCGCCCGAAGATGCGCTCGCGGGTCGCGCCGCTCAATGTGACGTTCCACTCACCGACGTGGGGCCGCGTGCGCGCCGACCCACGGCGACGGGCGCCGGCGCGGCGAGCACCGGCCGGCGCGCGCGGTGTGGACATGGCCTAGTGCCGAACGGCGTGGTGCACGGCGTGTTCGACCTCGTCGACGGCGCCATGGAGCCGGTTCTCGGCGCCAACGCGATCGTCGACCGTGAGGAGCATGAACACGCGGCCGTGGCGGGCCCGCATGCGTTCCTCGGCCTCGCGGATGGCCGGCATCACCGCGTCCCAGTCGCCTTCGATGACCGTGTCGGCGGCGCTGACCTCGTAATGGAGATCGGCGCGGTCGAGTGTTTCGATGACGTCGGCGACGGGAGCATGGAGCGACGCGCCGGCGCCGACGGGAAACATCGTGAGACTGAAGATCATCACGCACCTCCTGCCGCGCCCAGCGCGACGTGGGGCCTGAATGTGGCGAACCCTCGCCGCAGGTATCGCTACCTCCGGCGAGGGTTCTGACCCGCTGGTGAACGCCGGCCGGTCGTTTCGGCATCGTCTGCGCGATGGCACTGAAGACATGCGAGCAGACAATCTGGCCGGCGGTCTTGCCCGAGTCGGACGGGTCCGACGCAGGTGCCCCTTGGCTCTGGGGCTTCAGTTGTGTCCAGCGACCTCACAACCTGCGCAGTCGGGGTCGAACTCCCGCCGCGCTGCCAACCGACGGTGTCCCGCGGGTCAGCTCCGTTCGCGGTATTCCCGTCCGCGAACGCAGTGAAGAAGATCGCCGATTTTCGAACGGCCGCCAATTCAGGGAAAGCCTGAAAAATCGGGACGCGCGGCTTACGGCGAACCGCGCACGACGTCGTGAGGGGCGAGAGGACAGCGGCGCTCGCGCCGCCCGATACGTATGGGCGCGGAATGCGGGCATCATCGAGTGTCCAGCCACGAGGTTCCCATGGGCACGCCGACCCTTCCCGCTGAGCGCGCGCCGGTCGCCGCACACACCACCGACCCCGAACACATTCCGCACGCCAAGGGACGACCCGAAGACTACGGGCCGGAAATGATCGCGGCGCGCCAGCGATACGTGGAACACGTGTGCGGCGTGCCGCTGCGGCACGTGGCGTCATTCTCGGTGCCGCCCGACGAAACGCGCGGCAACATCGAGAACTTCACCGGCGTGGCGCAGGTGCCGCTGGGCATTGCCGGACCGCTGCACGTGGATGGCGAATACGCGCAGGGGGAGTTCCTCATTCCGCTCGCCACGACCGAGGGCTCGCTGGTCGCGTCGTACAGCCGCGGCATGAAAGTGGTGAACCTGGCGGGCGGTGTGCGCACCACGGTGTCGGGAGGCGGCATGCAGCGGGCGCCGGTGTTCGTGTTCGACTCGGCGCGCGAAGCGCGCGACTTCGTGGCGTGGGTGGGCACGCAGCTCGACGCGATCCGGGCGGTGTCGGAAGCGACGTCGCACGTGGCGAAGCTCACGCACATCGAGCCGTTCCTGTCGAATCAGTTCGCGTTCCTGCGCTTCAACTTCACGACCGGCGACGCCGGCGGGCAGAACATGGTGGGCAAGGCGACGTATGCGGCCTACCAATGGATTCTGGCCAACCATCGCAGCGTGCGGCGCGCATACCTGGAGTCGAACTTCGCCACGGACAAGAAGCCGTCGTGGGTGAACGTCCTCCATCCCCGGGGAAAACGCGTGACCGCCGAGGCGACGGTGCCGCACGACGTGCTACGCCACCACCTGCGCGTGGAGCCCGAGCAGCTGGCGTACCACTGGGGCGTGGCGAATGTGGGGGCCATGCTGTCGGGCGCGAACAACAACGGACTGCACTCGGCGAACGCGATCACGGCGCTGTTCATCGCGACGGGGCAGGACGTGGCGAACGTGTCGGAAGGCGCCGCGGCCACGACGTACGTGGACGTCACGCCGGCGGGGGATCTGTACTTCTCGATCACGATCCCCAGTTTGATCGTCGCAACGCACGGCGGGGGCACGCATCTGGCCACGCAGCGCGAGTGCCTGGCGATGCTGGGCTGCGTGGGGAAGGGCACCGTAAACAAACTGGCCGAGATCGTGGCGGGGACGGTCCTGGCCGGTGAACTCTCGCTGGCCGCGGCGATCTCGTCACTGGAATGGGTGACGGCGCACGAGCGGCTGGGTCGGAACCGGTGAAGACGGCGGCGGCCGAGCTCGAGGACGCGACGATTCGGCCGCCGAAGACGCCAGTGGCCGAGTTCGAGCGAGCGACGATTCGTCCGCCGCCAGGGATCGTACGCCGCGCGCTGAGCACCAACCGCCACCTGGCGGGCCTGCTCTTTGGCGGGGTGATTGCGTGGACGCGCGACCAGCGCGAGCGTCCGACGCCCAAGGGGCTGAAGTTCGCGCTCGCGCGCACGGTGAGCGCGGTGGCGCACCCGATGCTGCGCCGCGACCTGCGCGACCTTCCGTTCGCGCAGCAGTTTCGCCGGCGGCTCGAGCTGCTGGGGCCCACGTACATCAAGCTCGGGCAGATTCTGAGCCTGCGCGAGGATATTCTGCCGTCGTCGGTGACGAGCGAGCTGCGGAACCTGCTCAACCGGCTGCCGGTGATCCCGTTCGCGCAGTTCACGGCGCTGGTGGAGCGCGACTTGGGGCGCCCGGTGGACCGGCTGTACTCGTGGATCGATCCGGAGCCGCTGGGATCGGCGTCGATCGCGCAGATTCACCGCGCCACGACGCTCACCGGCGACGACGTGGTGATCAAGGCGGTGAAGCCGGGTGTGGCCGAGACGTTGAAGCGCGACGCGCGGCTGCTGCGCATCCTGGGCGCCGGGCTGCAGGCGGTGATTCCACGCTATCAGCCAAAGCGTATAATCGCCGAGTTTTGTGATTACACGCTGCGCGAAGTGGATCTGCGCCGCGAGGCCGACAACGCCGAGAGCTTCGCGGCGAACTTCCGCGACATGCCCGACGTGGTGTTTCCGGCCATCGACCGGCATCGGAGCGGGATGCGCGTGCTCACGATGGAGTACCTCGAGGGCGTGCGCCCCGACGCGCCGGAGGCGCTCGCGCTCACCGAGGAGGAGCGCCTGCACCTGGTGAATCTGGGGTCCGAGTCGATCATCCGGATGTTGTACCGCGACGGCTTCTTCCATGCGGATCTGCACCCGGGGAACCTGCTCGTATTGCCGGGCGCGCGCGTGGGGTTCATCGACCTGGGGATGGTGGGGCGGTTCGACGCCGACCTGCGGCGGGCGCTCCTCTACTATTACTACTCGCTGGTGAGCGGCGACCACGAGGACGCCGCGCGATATCTGGCGGCGGTCGCCGAGCCGGGGCGCGACGGCGATCCGCAGGGATTCCGCCGCGATGTGTCGGAAATCTCGGCGCGCTGGCACCGCGCGTCGAGTTTCGAGTCGTTCTCGCTGGCGCAGCTCGTGCTCGAGTCGGTGACGCGGGGGGCGCAGTACCGCATGTACTTCCCCGTCGAGCTCGTGCTGATGGTGAAGGCACTGGTGACGTTCGAGGGGGTGGGGCACGTGCTGCTGCCCGACTTCGACGTGGCCGATGTCTCGCGGCGATACATCCGCGAGGTGTTCCTGCAGCAGTTCAGTCCGATGCGGTTCGTGCACGAGGGGCTGCGGGGGGCGCCGGAGTTGATGGACGCGGTGGTGAAGCTGCCGTCGCTGGTGACCGAGGGGGTGCGGGTGCTCGAGCGCAGCACGCGTCCGCCGGCGGAGAATCCGCTCAAGGGCGTGCGCGCCACGCTGCTGGCGGGCTTCTGCCTGGTCGCCGGGGCGATCATCATGGCGTTCGGGGGGCCGTGGGCGCTGTGGGTCACGCTGTTCGGCGGCGCGCTGCTGCTGGCGTTCCGGCGCGGAGGGTGAACGGATGACCCAGGCGACGATGGCACCGCCACCGGCCGCGGCGCCCCCCGGCGGCACATACGAGCCCTTTGATCCCGCCTACAGTCGCGATCTGCTGCAGCGGGTCATCGGGCCGGTGGCGGATTTCTACTTCCGGGCGCGCGTGATCGGGGCAGAGAAACTGCCGCGGCAGGGGCCGCTGATCGTGGCGGCCAACCACAGCGGTACTGCGTTTCCGTATGACGCGATCGTGCTCGACTTCTCGCTCTGGCGGCGCGACGGGCTGCGGCCCGAGGCGAAGTTCCGGTCGGTGTTCGAGAAGGAGCTGACGCAGGTGTGGTGGATGCGGCCGTTCGGGGTGGACAACCTGTGGCGCCGCGGCGGCGGCGTGGACATGACGTTCGACAACTTCGAACGGCTGCTGCAGCGCGGCGAACGGGTGATCTACTACCCCGAGGGTGTGCCGGGCATCGGGAAGGGGTTCTACCGGCGGTATCGCCTGCAGCGCTTCCGCACGAGCTTCGTGCGCCTCGCGGCGCGGTACGACGTGCCCGTTCATCCCGTGTACGTGGTGAACGGCGAGTGGGTCATGCCGTATCACGCGACGTTTCCCCCGCTCGACCGGTTGATGCAGCGGCTGTTCCACGTACCGTTCCTGCCGCTGCCGGCGGGCGTGCTGGCGATGATCTTTCCGTGGATGTGGTATCTGGCGCTGCCGGCGCATCTGACCTTCGTGGTCGGAGACCCGATCGACGCACGCGCGATTCTGCGCGACGTGGGCGTACCCGACGGCGAGGAGCCCGACCGCGCCGCCGCCGATCGCGCGGCGCACCGGGTGCGCCGCCGCATGCAGGGCGAGCTCGACCGCCTGGTGGCGCAGTACGGCCGGCAGCCGTACGACTGGACCTCGCTCAAGGCGGGGCTCCACAACGCCGGGAAGCGCGCGATGCTGCGCCGGGTGCTGCCCACCGGGTGGCCGGCGAGCTTCATTCGCAACGAACGCGACCATTTCCGGAAGCCGGCGCGCAACTGGCTCGTGGGGGCGCTGCGGGACTTCGATCTCGCGGCGTTCTATCTCCCGTTCGGGTGGCCGCTGCTCTCGCTGGCGCGCTGGCTGCGGCGGCCGCCGTACGGTTATCGCGGCCTCAGCCGCGCCGAGGCGCGGGTGCGCCAGGGGAACTTCATCTGGCGGCTGTGCGAGCGGCCGTTGCCGCCTCGACCCGATCGAGGACGCGACTGAGGCGGTCAGTGACCGACTCGCGGGACGGAGCGCGAAGTCCGCCCGATTCGAGGCCGACACTCGTCCACACGTCGCGCGCGTCGTCGTCGAGTACGTCGGCACGCAGCTCCAGCCCGTGCGAGGCGAGCAGCGGGTGCAGCTCGTCGAAGCGGCGGCGCAGGGTGCGCCGGGTGGCTTCGTATCCGCTGCGGCAGATGTGCCGCCGCGACCGGAAGCTGAATACGTTGGCGAAGAACAGCTCGTACTCCTCGGCGTCGGGCTCGAGCAGGACGACGTCAGCGTCGGGGAAGCGCGACGAGTAGCGCGCGAATCCCACACGGAGCCGCGAGTGGATGAGCGTGCGGAAAGTCTGCGAGAGCACCGCGGGAAGTCCCGCCTGCACGATGACGTCTTCGGGGAGGCGTCCTTCCTCGGCGGCGCCGGCTGCGTCGATGGGAACGATGGGGTTGACGCAGAACAGCAGGTCGGCGCCCTGTTCGAGCGCCACCGACGCGTGCACGGTCTTGAGCAGAACACCGTCGACGCACTGACGCCCCTCGACGCACACCGGCGTGTAGACACCGGGAAGCGCGGTGCTCGCCTGCACGGCGGTGGAGATCGGCACGTGATCCCATCCCCGATCGCCGAAGCGGATGGCGCGTCCCGAATCGAGATCGGCGGCGACGACCGTGAGGCGCCGTTTGAGTTTTCTGAAATCGTCGGTACGGCCGTCGAGCGCGAAGATCGCCTCGAGGTATTCGCGAATGGGTTCGTTGTCGAACACACCCACAGGGAGCGCCTGCATCAGATAGTTCACCGCCGAGCCGATGGCCTGCGCGCCGGGGCGCCGGATCATGTCGGCGATGGACTCCGCGACGAGGCGCGGCAGCTTGAAGCTGCGGCGCGCGATCTCCGCGTACGCCGGCGTGAAGAAGATGTCCGGGCGCAGCGGGTTGACGCCGGGGTCGTCGCGCAGCACCGCGCGCAGCATCTGCGAGGTGGTGAGCCCGTTGGCGAGGCACGCGGCGATGAACGATCCGGCGCTCACGCCGACATACGAGTACGCGCGGTTGAGATCGAGGCCGCGCACGGCTTCCTCGAGCGCCCGCAGGGCGCCGAGTTCGTACATGGCGCCCACCGGTCCGCCGCCGGCGAGCGCGAGACCGATCTTCGGGCGTCGTGTTCGCGCGCGGGAGGGGGAGCGGGTCATGGGTCGCGACACGAGTAACGATGTAGGTCGGTAGGTTAGTAGGTTGGTAGGTTAGTAGGTTGGCTGGTTTGAGGGGGCGGAGTCAGCGCGAACCCGCTGTTCCGCAGACCTGCCAACCTACCGACCTGCCAACCTACCAACATACGAGTCTTACGCCGGCGCCTTGGCGGTACGCCGCGTGGCAACGCGACGCGGCCGGCGCGCGGGTTTCTCCTCCAGCGCCTTCGTCAACCGCTCGACGCGTTTGCCGAGGGCGTCGATTTCCCGCTTCGTGGGCAGGCCAAGGCGATTGAGCACGCCGGCCATGCCTTCGTCGATGTTGTCGGTGAAGCGGGTCATCGTCGTCGTCGCGGCGCGACGCAGGTCGAGCGCTTCGCGCAGCGTGGCGATGCGGTCGCGGCTCGTGTCTTCGAGCGTCTTGCCGCGTTTGACGAGCGTTTTGAAGATCCGGCCGCTCTCGTCTTCTGCGATGGAGAGCGCGCCGAGTCCGGCGAGCCAGATCTGATACGCCGAATCACGGAGCGCAGGGAGCTGCGCGGGTTTGGCGAGTGTCTTGGGCATGGTCCACTCCTCCTGTCGGAATGCTCGCTTCGAGGGGACCGTTCAAGTCCCTCGCGCGCAAACGTGGGACGTACGGGAACACAGAAGTGCACTTCAAAGGTGCGCGAATCAGCCGCGCGGTTCTGTAGGGGAACCGCAGCAGCGCCGTAGGGCGGCAGGGCTGCCGCGCGGTCAGGGGTTGGCGGTGCGCGCGAGGATGCGGCCGGCGGCGTACTCGGCCAGCGCGGCGATCGTCAGGCTGGGATTCACGCCGGGGTTGGCGGGGACGATGGACCCGTCGACGACGAACAGCCCCTCGTAGCCGTGCACCGCGCAGTCGAGGTCGACGACGCCCTGCTCGGCGTCGCGCCCCATGGGGCACCCGCCCAGGATGTGCGCGGTCATGGGCACACCGAACAACCCTTCGTTTATCGAGCCGGTGAGCACACCGTTGGTGCGCTCGGCGAAGGTGCGGGCCACGCGGCGCCCCAGCTCCGGCGATCCGCTCGCCTCGCTCGTGGGGTCGGGGCGGCTCACGAGCCCGCGGCGGAAACCGGTGAGTGCGCTGCGGCCGAGGCGCAGCTTCATGCGATTGTCCACCGTCTGCATCACGAGCAGCACCGTGGCGCGCTCGGCCCACCCGGGGACGACGTGCGTGCGCAGGAAATCGAGAGGGCGCGTAAAGATCTGCGCCAGCGAGCGCAGGGCGCGGCCGAGGAAGGTGCGCCCATCGGTGAGCGGCCCGCTCAGGAATCGCATGAGCGACGAGCCCGCGGGGTAGCGCACCGGTTCGACGGTAGTGACCGCGTCGGCGTTGATGATCGACGTGATGGCCACGCCCTGCGAGTAGTCGACGTCTCGCGGGCGGCTCACGCTGCCCAGGATGCTCTCGCTGTTGGTGCGCACGTGGTCGCCGAGCCGTGCCGAGATGCGGGGGAGCGAGCGTGTGACGTCGCGGCAGCGGAAGAGGAGGCGGAGGGTGCCGAGCGCGCCGGCGGCGACGATCACATGGCGGGCGCGGACGCTGGTGCTCGCCAGCGGGACCATCGCGGTCGAGCGGCGATATATGACTTCGTATCTGGCGCCGTCGGGCTGCGCGCCATCCAGCGGGCGGATGTCGCGCACGGCGCACTCGGCGCGGATCTCGGAGCCGTGCTGCTCGGCGAAGTAGAGGTAGTTCTTGGGGAGCGTGTTCTTGGCGTTGTGCCGGCATCCCACCATGCATGCGCCGCAGTGGATGCATCCGCGGCGGGCGGGGCCCGTGCCGTTGAAGTAGGGATCGGGCACCTCCTCGCCCTCGCGGCCGGGCGTGCCGAAGAACGCGCCGACCGGCGTGGGGGAGAAGGTGTCGCCCGTGCCGAGCTCGTCGGCGATCTGTTGGAGCACGTGGTCGGCGGGCCAGAGGCGCGGGTTCGGCGTGACGCCGAGCATGCGGCGCGCGGTGGCGAAGTGCGGCGTGAGGATCGTCTTCCAGTCGGCGAGATCGCGCCATGCCGGGGCGTCGAAGAGCGCGTCCGTCGGCTGCATGAGCACGTTGGCGTATCCCAGGCTGCCGCCGCCCACGCCGGCGCCATGGAGGACCCAGACGTCGCGGAAGGGACTCACCTGGAGGATGCCGAAGCAGCGCAGGGCGGGCGCCCACAGGTAGCGGCGGGCGCGCCATGTCGATTTCGCGAAGTCCTCGTCGCGGAAACGCTTTCCGCGCTCGAGCACGAGCACGCTCCGTCCCTGCTCGGCGAGGCGCATGGCGGTGACGCTGCCGCCGAAGCCGGAGCCGACGATCACGAAATCGTACACGCGTTCGGGCATGGCGTGGAGAATGGCGCCCCGGAGGGCGGTTGCGGGAGTCCCTTTCGCCAGTATCGTCCGCCCGGACCTGGGGGTCCAGCGGGCCATCCCCCGCAACGGGTTCGGGAGAATGCCCGACGGAGGCCGGCGATCGAACACTCGAACAGCCGGGCGGTCAGAAGTAAACGCTGAGCGCCGCGTAGCCGGTTATTCGCACAGCGCCGAATTCGAATCGCGCGCCGGCGGTGCGCGCATATCTTGGTCCCGCCGACAGGCACAGCCCGACGCGCGCCGAGCTTTCGTTGCTGAGCTACACAATCGCGTCGGGCGCCAGCGAGGCGCTGCCATCGCGCAAGTTCCAGAACCCCGTCGACTCCGCCGACACGAGCGGGTGCACCCGGTACTGCAACTGCACCGCGGCTTCGTCGCATCCAAACCTCTGCATCTCGCGTTGCGCGGCCGGCCGGGAGTATTCCACGGCGCTCAAGTCACTCGCGCGCGCCGCGCCGAAGGGATCGGGTTGGTACTCGATCACGGCGTACAGATCGCGGTCGAGTACGCTGAACCGGCGGTCAACGCACATCGCGAAGCGGGCCGCGATCGCCTGCTTCGACAGGCCTACTTCCAAGAGATGCTTGAGTAGCACGAGGGTGTCCCATCCGTACACGGGCCCTGCCTCTGACCTGGAGGAAGGGCGAATCTGTCAGCGGGGCCGGCGGGGTGCCTGTCGGGAACTCAGCGCCCCTAGCGGCAAGACGGGCTCCCGCGTGTGCAATTCTCGCCGGCGATCCTGTGCAATTTCATGCCGGTGATAACAGATGGCCTCCACGATGATTCAGTGAGGGCGCTCGACCTGCTCGTGAACGCCGCTGGTAGCAGGTCCGTTCGGGAATCGAGTTCCCGTCCTAGACGGTGCCGAGCCGAGGACCCTCAGAGTCCGCTGTCCGCGATCTCGCCTAATGCCGAGGGTTGGGCGTGTGCTAATGGCCGGTTGCACGTCAACAAAGTTGTCGGCAAGAGCAATGGCAGAATAGAGTTAGGAGTTATGCAATGGTCCGGCCGCCATATATATGGTCCATGTGGCAGGGCCCATATCGCCTTGCGTCATATGAACACGCCACTATTGACTATCGGAAGGTCGTGTCTTATGGTCGCGCTAGTTAAGTTGCTAATTGGCTCTAAGCAGTTGGTCGCGCGAGCGCTGCGGAGCGGGTATGGACCTGGTGCAGAATCAGAGAGATGGCTGGGCCGCTCACTTCCTGCCCCTGCGCCCTGCGCGCAAGAGTATTGCGATTGGGGGAACTCGGTGGCTGAAAGCGACCATCGGCGCACGCGGTGGTCCGGCGTGCCTCACAGGCTGTATGTACCGCCTTGCGTCCAAAGCGCTGATTGCCGTGCCCCTTTTCGTTCCGGCGGCGTTACCTCCACTGCTGCTTATGCACGAAGAGAGGGCCTTAGAAGTCCCCACCGGCTTTCACGTGACGGGCGGGGTCATCGCACCAAACGGTCGAGTGGTCGTGTGGAGTAGCGGAGCACCATATGTTCTTGTTGAAGAGAATGGGCGCCTATTAAAGATCGGTTATGCGCAGACTCGCGGGCCGCTCGCGGCTTGGATTCGAGAGGATACCATTGAGGTGTTGGATTCGGCCAAGCATGCCTTGGTCAAGTTCCCTGAACGCGGCGCGCCTCCGCTGACGGTACATGCCATGTGGCGCGGGGTTGCCCTTGACGCTGCCGCGACCAGTACTGGGTGGAGCGTCCTGGTTACTACCGACAGCGGTGTGCTGAGGGTGGACGACCTCGATCGCGCGGGGCGTATTGTCGACACCCTGACTGTTCCTCAAATACTCGGCAACGCGGTACCCGGCCGGCGGAGCCTCGCCAGTTGGCGCGTGTCCCCCGCGGGAGGCGGTGTACTCGTGTGCCACACCCTTCCGCCGATCACGTTTGCCATGCTCGGCCCCAACATGAGGCCGGTCACCGGGGAACTCTCGACGGCAACAGCTGCTACACGCATGTATAACTTACGACTTCTCATCTGGGCCGCTTCGCCCGTGGTTTCGATAGGTCGCGGAATGCTAGTTTCTGTCGCTGACTTGGGGTCCGACCGACGGCTGATCGTGCGCCTCGATTCACTCGGGCAGATTGAGCATACAATCGCGCTGCGAACGCCATTAGGTCTTCTCGCATCGTCGCCTAGACGTCACGAGGTCGCGGCTCTCCGCGAAACGGATGGCACTGAAGTCGTTGTCTATCGCTACGATTGGCAGGCGAATTCCCGGTGAAGCACGTGCTTTCGGAGCGAGCGCGATAACATTATTGGAGGAAACAACCATGAAGAGACTTGCGACACTAGCTGCTGTGGCCATTATCCTCAGCGTGGTCGTGGCATTGACGCCGAGCACAGCGGCTGCCCAAAGTTGTTGGTTGTGCTCAATTGTATCCAATGGCCCGGTTGACGCGGGCGCAATGGGCCAAAGCATTGTGCCTTTGGTCTTTGAGAAGTGCTACCAAGTCACGGATGCCAACGTCTATGGGCAGACCTCCTGCTCGGACGGAGGCGGTTCTTGCTCGCTGTCGGGTGATTTCTGCGAAGTCGCGGGCATTTCGGCGGTGGGCACCAGCTTCTATGCGAGCAAGAAGGCACTCTCGGCGGTAATGACCGTTGCTCACGCGACGGTAGGACCGCTCGGGCAAAAGGAGTGGACCGGCTGCAAGGGAACTGTCATAAGGCGGGACTACTCGTCAGCAGTGGCCGCCAAGTTGCGCGAAGAGACAACTACGATATCGCTGTAGGACGACGCTGGAAACTTGATATCGGCTCTCTCCGGAGCGCGAGATGCGCGACAATCAGACGTCACCCAGCTCCTTCGCCAGAAGCCGATTCAGTGTGCTAGCGGCGCTGGCGTGGCTGATCGGACGGACCGTTAGTGCCCAAGGAGCCTCCTCAGTCGCTAGCGGGAGGCTCGTTCCTGACTCTACTCTACCCGCGCCTTCCCCGCTTCCTAATGGTGCGCCCATCACCGGGCTTCTTGTTGCGAACAAGGATGGGAGACTTTTCATCGCGGATAATGGCTCTCGGAGTCTGTTCATCGTCAAACACGGCTCCGTCGCGACGACACACCCGTTCCGATACGCAATTCGGATGGGGTTTCACCAGCGGGGCGTGTGGCTCGCCGACCCCCCCATCGGGAGAGTGGTCCTCGTGGATTCCGAAGGGCGCGCATCGAGAACCTTCGATGAGTTTCGGAACATACCGGCAGCTGGCGCCGTCAGTGAAGGTCCTTGGGCCCTGCTTGCGGACGGCACCTTCATCCTGGCTCCAGCGTTCACGCCGGCGTTCCTGACCGCTAGCAAAACTGCACGGGGATACTACCTGCGGGTGGATTCGACAGGGCAGATTCTGGACACGCTTGAGTCGGTCGACCTGAGGTCGACCGTGATTGGCGTGGCTCCCGACACCGTGGTCGTTCCGGAGTTCATGAACAACGCGCTGATTGCGGTGGATCCCACGGGACGTTTCGTCGTAACGGTCAATATCGCCAAGGGCATCGCTCGCGGCTCCCGCGTTTACACCGTGCGGCGCCGCGATCTTCGTCGCGAGGCGACCGACCGTTGGGTGTTTGCAAGAACGGCTGTCAAGATGCTGCCAGCTGATAGAGAGCAAGTAGCGCGTCCGTACGTGCAGCTACTCCAGAAGCGGTACCGCAAGCCAGATGTGTCAGTTGACTCCGTCGAGGCGCAAGTTGACGCGGCGTCATTTCGGGACCCTGTGTCAAACCTGCTAGTGTCGCCAGACGGTGCTATTTGGCTCAAACACGAAGATGTCGCTGACCCGCCGACCTGGAGCATCATTGACAGCACCGGTCTGGTCTGCGCCATCGCCCCTCAGCCGCCGAATACCCGGTTGGTTGAGGTTGATGGTCAATTCGCCTGGGGACTTCAGTGGGACCCATCGACCAAGTCGACGACGCTTCGTGTGTACAAACTGAAGCCCGCAGAGGGAACAAGGGCTGCGCCCGCGTTGTGCCGCGGCGGAGCCTGATGAGGATTCGACGGATGTTGTTCTCCCGCCAACCGTTGCACCGAAGCCGCGCGCACAGGACGTGCTCGTGCGGCATGTGCGGCGTCGGAAAACCAACTGATCGTCCGCACCGCTCGGCGCGCGAACGTTGGGTGATGCAGACGCTAATCTTCTGGATGTGCCTCGCAGCGATTGCGTGCGCAACCACACGCCCCTATACCTTTGACGCGGCTGGTCAATACGGAATGACATGGGTCCCCTCCGGTCTCGCATCGGCCGAACCACCTTATCCTTCGGATGCCAGACAGGCCGGCGTCACCGGTGAGGTGACGTTTGCAGCCCTCCTGAGTGATTCCGGCGCCGTTGACGCCAGAACGCTGTCCGTGATCGCCGTATCGAACGTGAAAGTGCTGGCATTCGCCTGTCCTTGGATGAAGCACGCGCATTTTCGGAACGCTGAGCCCGGCGTGAGACTGCGCCCCGGCTGGAATCTCACCGCGGTCACGATCCGTTACGCTTCTGACCAGCCATTTGGTCGAGTCATCAGAGCGCCTGACGCGTCTTGGGGCAGCGTTCAGAAGATTGCGCAGGTGGGCTCGATGGCCAAGATCCGCGAGGGAGTGCCGCAGTGCCGGTGACCTCCTGGCATGTTACGCGGGCCTTTACCCGGTGCGCGGAGTTGGCTCGAAGTCGACGGTACGCCGTTTAACGGCGCGCCGTGCCTGTCTGCATTCGTGCCAAACGGACGCACGCGCGGTTTGAGGTTGGATGCGGCGGAGGGCTTTGGGCAGAATTGACCGGAGGGTTGTGCTGAGAATTGCGATTCGATGGTGTGCTGAGGTGACGGAAGATGTCCGGTCGGCGCTGCGTCGGATTCGCCAGGCCCCTGGACTTGCTGCTGTCGTCATCCTGAGTTTGGCTCTTGGTCTTGGTGCGAACACCGCACTGTACTCTGTAGTGCACGACGTTCTCATGGACCCTGAGCCGTATCCGGACGGGAACCGCATCGTGGTGCTGATGCGACTTCTTAGCGGTAGTCAAGTTCCGTTCGCGACTGACACTACAGCTTTCAACTCTTGGCGTTTACGAGCACATACGATCGAGGCGCTCAATGGTGCCGAAGAGCTGCGATTCAGTGTGGCAGGTACCGCGGGCGTTGACTCACTGGAAGGAGCGAGGGTCACTCCGGGCTTCCTGGATCAACTTTTGCGCGTAAAGCCCGTACTTGGGCGCCTCTTCATAGCCGCTGATACAAACCCCGGTGCACAACCGGTAGCAATGATTAGTCACGGTGTATGGAGGGCGACGTATGGAACTAGCCCGGGCGTTCTGGGGCAAACTCTGCGGATGGACGGGCGTGCTTACGCGATTGTCGGTGTCTTCCGCGACGGCCTAACACTGCCGGCGTCCGGCAATACGCCGATGCAGGTCTTGCTCCCGCTCGATTTGGACTCGGTGACCCGTTCCTTCCAGGCATTCGCACGAGTGCGTCGGACTGTGGGGAGATCGGACGCCTCGAATGAGTTGGCGGCCATCTTGCGCTCGGACATGTCGAACTCCCGCGACCCTCATGTGGGCGCGCGGGCAATGCGAGCCCAGGATTTTGTCGGGGCGCGGCAGACACGCATCGTAACGATCTTATTTGCGGGGAGTTGGCTTTTGCTGCTGATCGCATGTGGGAATACGGGCAACCTCCTCCTCCTCCGAGGTCTAGATGAGCAGCGAGAGCTCGCGACCAGACTTGCGCTCGGCGCTCTCCCGTCTCGTCTTGTACGACAGTCCCTCACGGAGAGCGTCATCCTCGCGGTGGGAGGTGGGATTATCGGCATTGCTGCAGCAAATGCAGGCCTCAAGCTTATCCTCGCGACGGCGCCAGCAACGCTGAGGGTCTTCTCGGTAGTGCGTATAGACACGGCGGCGTTGGGTTGGGGCATCGCGGCGTCGGTCGTGTCCGGCTGTGCGTTTGGGGCGATTCCGGCGCTATTTGCGGCCAGAGTCGATCCGGGCAACGCAATGCGGCTGGGCGGATGGTCGTCTACCGGCCGCGGTACCCCGGGGCGCTATCGGGGGGCCCTTGTCGTGTTCGAGGTGGCGTTGTCAACTATTCTGCTTGCCGGTGCCGGTATACTGTTGCACGACTTTATCGATCTGGTCGAAGCACCCGTCGGGTTCGACGCGAAAGGCCTAGTCTGGCCCCAAGTGCTGCCCCGCGTACGGGGCGACCGCGCGGCGGCCGCCGCTGACGAACAGGCCGCCGTTCGCATACTACGGACGGCTCCGGGCGTACTCAGCGTGCAAGAAGGGTCGTTCCCACTCGCAACGACGGTGCAGATCGGCAACTTTGAGGTCGAAGGTAAGACGGGCGCGCAGGCAACAGATGTACACATAGCGTCGCTCGCATTCGTTGAGCCTGGATACTTCCGCTTCGCTGGAATCACGGTAGTTCTGGGTCGCGGCTTCGACCAGAGCGACGTCGGGACCGAAGGACAACGAGCTGTGGTTGGGCGCGCGCTCGCGCGCCGGCTGTGGCCAAATGGCAGTCCACTCGGGCAGCGCTTCCGCGGCGGACCAACTGCGAACTGGATGACCGTCATCGGCGTCGCCGAGGACATTCGCCTGCCGGGACGCACAGGGGACGCAAACAATCTCCAGTTCTACATCCAGCCGACTAGAGCGCAACTGCCGGTTGGGTTCTTGGTACGTTCGCGAGACCCTGCAACTGGCGAGCGGGCCATTCGCCGCGTTGTGCCAGATTCGACACCTTTGCTGCGCCTCGCCGGCATTCGGTTTCCCGAACAGCTTGTCCGCCTCAGCCTCGCCCCGCAACGCTTCGCCACGGCACTCATGGGCATGTTTGCCTGGATAGCCCTCATTCTCACCGCGATTGGATTGTACGCCGTGACTGCACATGCCGTCGTGCGACGGAGGCGTGAACTAGGGATACGGATTGCGGTCGGCGCGACCCCGCGCTCCATCGCGCTCATCGTGCTGGGCGATGGCCTTCGACTAACAGCGGCCGGTCTAGGTGCGGGACTTGTTGGGACAACTCTGATACTCCCGGCTTTCCGCGGCGTGATCGCTGGACCTGAGCCATTCGACTTTCTCCCTTACGCGGGCGACGTCGCCATCCTGCTCCTGATGACCTCAGTTGCGTGCTACGTGCCAATCCGTCGCGCGCTCCGTGTCAACCCCGGGGAGTCCCTGCGTGAAGAGTAAGATGGCTGCGCGCTTTGACTGCTCATTCTCGCCCCTCTTGCCGTGACCCTGCGGTGACGTGACCGGCAGTGCGCTCATGTTGAGCGAGGCAGGGGCGACGAAGTGGAGAACCATGACGCTCAAAAAATGCCGTTGGTTCGAGCAAACTCCTATGGATCTCGCGCATGGCGCTGGCTGGTCACAACTGCTCGCCGTGCAGCATAAGTCCCACAGATGGAGCGAGTTGGCTAGGAGCCAGCCAATCGCGTCCGCCTCGTACGGCGTGCCTGCGGATTTATTTCGTTGCGGCCCGGCGGATTTCAGGGATCAATCAATCTTCGGGCGGGGATAAGATAGTAGAAAGCCAACAGACGCGTGCGCTGCGACGGTCCACGCCACGCGTCGTTCGCCCCGAGAGGCGCCCCTCGTTCCCGCTGGCGGGGGTTCTCGGGCACGCCAACGCACCGAGTGGCAACTCGCCGCCCGCGCCCGTATATCTGCCTCTGCAACCTCAAAACTCAGGATCCTCTCTCATGCGTCTGTCCGCCCTCGCCGCCGCGCTCGCGCTGCCCCTCGCGTCGCTCTCCGCTCAACAGCCGCAGCTCGGCTACTATCGCTTTCCCGCGATTTCCGGGAACACGATCGTGTTCACCGCCGAAGGCGATCTATGGAAGGTGCCCACGACCGGTGGAACCGCTGTGCGGCTCACCACCGGCCAGGGGGACGAGACCAATGCCGCGATCTCGCCCGACGGGCGGCAGGTAGCGTTCTCGGCGAACTACGAGGGGCCCACTGAGGTGTACGTCATGCCCATCGACGGGGGCGCGCCGAAGCGCCTGACGTATGAGGGGAGCGTGGCGACCGTAGTGGGATGGACGCCCGACGGGAAGGTGCTGTACGCGACCACCGATTACGCCACGCTTCCCGACATGGAAGTGGGGTGGGTGAATCCGGCCGACGGCTCGCACGGACTCGTGCCGCTGGCGCAGGCGGCCGACGGCGCCTACGACGCGAGCGGCACCTTCTTCTTCACGCGCTATCCGTTCCAGGGGAGCTACACCAAGCGGTACAAGGGGGGCACGGCGCAGAACATCTGGCGGTTCGCGAAGGGCGGGGCCGAGGCGCAGCCGCTCACCGCCGACTATACGGGTACGAGCAAGGACCCGATGCCGTGGCAGGGGCGCGTGTACTTCCTGAGCGACCGCGACGGGATCATGAACCTCTGGTCGATGGACGCTGAGGGGCACGACCTCAAGCAGCTCACGCACCACGCGGTGTACGACATCCAGTCGGCGGCGCTGGGCAGCGGCAAGATCGTCTACCAGCTCGGCGCCGATTTGCGTGTGTACGACATCGCGACGGGGAAGGATGCGCTCGTACCGATCCGCCTGCTCTCGGACTTCGACCAGACGCGCGAGCGGTGGGACACCGATCCTCTGGCGCTCCTGACGTCGGCGCATCTGTCGCCGACCGGCGACCGGCTGGTGCTCGACGCGCGCGGGCAGGTGTGGGTGGCCCCCACCGGCGACGCGGGCGGGCGGCTGGCGCAGGTGACGCACGACCAGGGCGTGCGGTACCGCGTGGCGCGGTTCATGCCCGACGGCAAGTCGCTGCTCACGCTGTCGGACAAGAGCGGCGAGGTGGAATTCTGGGACGTCCCGATGAACGGAGGCGCGGCGAAGCAGCTCACGACCGGCGCCACCGAGCTGCGGTGGGACGGCGTGCCGTCGCCCGACGGCAAGTACGTGGCGCACACCGACAAGAACCAGCGGCTGTGGCTCTCCGACGTCGCCACCGGGCGCGAGACGCTGGTGGCCGAGGACAGTGCCGGCGGAATTAGCATCCCGATATGGTCGCCGGACGGCCGGTGGTTCGCCTATGCGGCGCCGGCAGCCAACGACCTCGAGCAGATCTGGATTTATGGCCTGGACGGCGCGCGGCACGCGGTGACCACCGACCGGTACAGCAGCTACAGCCCGGCGTGGAGCGCCGACGGAAAGTGGCTCTACTTTCTGAGCGACCGGCACTTCCAGAGCGCCGTCGGTTCGCCGTGGGGCGAGCGGCAGCCGGAGCCGTACTTCG
>JAGWRB010000158.1 GCA_028876725.1 Gemmatimonadota bacterium | reverse complement strand
GGGCGATCGCCTGGCGGTCGCTTCGCCAGCGTAGCTCAGTGGTAGAGCACCCGATTCGTAATCGGGCGGTCGTCGGTTCAATCCCGACCGCTGGCTCTCGAAATCGAAAAAAAACAGCGCTCCGGTTCCCCCACGGGACACGGAGCGCTTTTCGTTGGCCTCATCGGCCCGGCGTGCAGCGTCAGAACCCCGTGCGACGGTTCCCGGAGCCGTCCTTCTTGCCCTTGGTCCCCACGGCGGCCGTGATCACTGGCAAGGTCCCGTAGACGGTCAGCCGCGGCTCGACATACGCACGCTCTCCGCCTGCCGTCGCGCTCGCGTCATGCGGCACGTTCGACGGCTGCCGGTCATCGCCCCCCACGGGGCCGGTGCGCGATTCGTCCATGTCATGATACCTATGCGCTCCCCGCGGGGCTGTCCAGTGCCGCGCGCCGGCCCGGCCCCACCAGGGCCTGCAGCGACGCCAGGCACCCCTCCACGCCGTTCGTGTACCCCAGCAGATAGCGGACCGCCGCTCGGTGCAGGGGACGCCGGATCTCGGCGTGCTCGGTGATGGTGAGCCGCGTACCCTCGGGTTCCGCCACGACCTCGTATGTCCACGTTCCCTGATAGGCGCTGGCCGCGCCGAGCATGCGCACCACGAACCGGTGCGGGGGCGACTCCTCCTCTACCGCGCACGATGCCGACCGTCCGATGGCGGTGAGTCCCGACCGCTCGCGCCAGGCGAGGCGACCATCGTTGGGTGGCAGGAACTCCACGCGCCGCACGTCGCGGCGCCATCGCGGGTAGTCGGCCACGCCCGTAATCGCCGCCCACACGGTCTCGGGCTCGGCGTCGTACCGCGCCGACCCCGACGTGATATGCGTGGAGGGGAGGAAATAGCCCACGAGCACCGCAAGCGCGACCAGGGCGGCGGGCACGCCCAGGGCGAGAACCATCCAGCGCATGCTGACTCCGGGGGGGAGAGACGCTGCGTTTCGCATCCCAAGTATTCCCCCTTACGGTCCGCGGATCAATACCCGACAGACCTGAGGATCGGCGGCCCGTACGGTAAACGCATGGGGCCGGTCCTCTTTCATGCGCGCGGTCTCACCAAGACCTACCACATGGGCGACGTGGCCGTCCATGCGCTGCAGGGCGTGGATCTCGATCTGTACGAGGGGGAGGTGGTGGTGATCCTCGGGCCGTCGGGCAGCGGCAAGTCGACCCTGCTCAACATCCTCGGCGGACTCGACGCGCCGTCGGGGGGCGAGGTGCACTTCCGCGATCACCAGCTCGTGGGCGCCGGCGACGCCGCGCTCACCCGCTACCGCCGCGAACACGTGGGATTCGTATTCCAGTTTTATAATCTCCTGCCCAGCCTCACGGCCACGGAGAACGTGGCCCTGGTCACGGAGATCGCCGAGCGTCCCATGCCGCCGGCCGACGCGCTGCACCTGGTGGGGCTCGGCGAGCGGCTGGACCACTTTCCGTCGCAGATGTCGGGGGGCGAGCAGCAGCGCGTGGCCATCGCGCGGGCCATCGCCAAGCGCCCCGACGTGCTCCTCTGCGACGAGCCCACGGGCGCGCTCGACGCCGAGACCGGGGTGGTGGTGCTGCAGGCGCTGGCGCGCGCCAACCGGGAGCTGGGCACCACGCTCGTGGTCATCACCCACAACGCGACGATCGCGCAGATGGCCGACCGCGTGCTCCGCATGCGCGACGGGCGCATCGCCTCCATCGAGACCAATGCGGCGCGGCGCGATCCGGCCGAACTGGAGTGGTGACGATGCGCATGCTCAACCGGAAGCTGCGCCGCGACGTGCTGGGGCTGGCGGGGCCGCTGGCCGCGGTGGCGCTGGTCGCGGCGTCGGGGATCGCGCTGTTCGTCACCCTGCGCAGCATGCGCGGCTTTCTGGCGCAGTCGCAGGCGGACTACTATCGCGACTATCGGTTTGCCGACGTGTTCGTGCTCATGAAGCGGGCGCCGGCGTCGGCGGCGCGCGCGGTGGCGCGGATTCCGGGGGTGCGCGTGGCGGAGCCGCGCCTCGTCTTCGAGGCGGTGCTCGACGTGCCCGGACTCGCCGAGCCGGCGGTGGGACGGTTCGTGTCGATTCCGGCGTCGGGGGAGCCGCTGCTCAACGTGCCGCACGTGCGCGTGGGCCGTATGCCGGCGCCGGGCGCCGAGCGCGAGGTGCTGATCAGCGAGGCGTTCGCGCAGGCCAATCGGCTGGGTCCCGGGGATTCGTTGAGCGCGGTGCTCAACGGCCGGTGGGAGCGCGTGCACGTGGTGGGCGTGGCGATCTCCCCCGAGTACATCTACGAACTGCAGGGCGGGGAGCTGTTTCCCGACAACCGGCTGTTCGGCGTGATCTGGACGCCGCGCGCGCTGCTCGCCGCGGCTACGGGGCTCGAGTCGGGATGCAACGCGATGGCGCTGCAGCTCGAGCCGGGGGCGCCGGAGCGCGACGTGATCGAGGCGGTGGACCGCGTGCTCGCGCCGTACGGCACCCTCGGCGCCTACGGCCGCGCGGAGCACGTGTCGCACAAGTTCATCTCCGACGAGATCGAACAGAACCGCGTGGGCGCGGTGGTCATGCCCGCGATCCTGCTGGGCGTCACGGCGTTCCTGCTGAACGTCGTGCTGTCGCGGCTCGTGGCCACGCAGCGGGCGCAGGTGGCGCTGCTCAAGGCATTTGGATTTACTAATAACGAGATCGGGCTCCACTATTTGCTGCTGGCGCTGGTGCCGGTGGCCGCGGGTGCCCTGGTGGGCGTTCCGGTGGGGTTCCGCCTCTCCCAGGCCACGGCCGCGCTCTACGCGCGATTCTACCGGTTCCCGGTGTCGACCATCCGCCCCGACTGGGGGGTCGCGCTCGCGGCATGCGGCATCGCCGCGGCGGCAGCGCTGGCGGGCGCGGCAATCGCCGTGCGCGCGGCCGTGCGGCTGCCCCCCGCCGAAGGGATGCGGCCGCCGGCGCCGGCGCGGTTCGAGGCCGGGGTCCTCGACCGGCTGCGCGTGCAGCGCCTGCTCGCGCCGTCGGCGCGCATCGTGGTCCGCAATACGGCTCGGCGGCCCCTGCGAGCCGTGGCCGCCGTCACCGGCATCGCCCTCGCGTTCGCCATGCTCGTGGTGTCGCGCTACGCGTTCAGCGCCATCGACCGCATCGAGGAAGTGCAGTTCCAGCACGTCCAGCGCGAGGACATCAGCGTCACCTTCCGCGAAGCGGCGCCGCGCGCGGCGCTGAACGCGCTGCGCCGGCTGCCCGGCGTGCTCGACGTCGAACCGATGCGCGTCGTGCCCGTGGCGCTCCGCCACGGGGCCGTGGAGCGGCGCACCGCGATCTTCGCGCTGCCGGCCACGGGCGACCTGCGACGCATCGTCGATCAGGATCTGCGCACGCACCGGGTGCCGGCCAACGGACTGCTCCTCACAACGAAATTGGCCGACGTGCTGGGCGTGCGCCCCGGCGATTCGCTCACCGTGGATCTGCGCGAAGGGACGCGCCGCACGGTGCGCGTCCCCGTGGCCGCGGTGGCCGACGAGGCCCTGGGCGCCAACGCGTACGCCGATCTCGAGTACGCGGCGCGCATCACCGGCGAACGCCAGGCGATCTCCGGCGCCCTGCTGGCCGTGGATCCGCGGCGGGAGAGCGAATTGTATCTCACGCTCAAGCAGCAGCCCGCGCTGGTGGGCATCGGTATCCGCTCCGCCGCCCTGCGCGGATTCCAGCGCACGATCGCCGAGTCGTTCCAGGTGATGATCTTCATCTCGGTGATCTTCTCGGTGATCATCGCGTTCGGGGTGGTCTACAACGGCGCGCGTGTCGCGCTATCCGAGCGCGCGCGCGAGCTGGCCAGTTTGCGCGTGCTCGGCTTCACCAAGCGCGAGGTCACGACGATGGTGTTCGGCGAGCAGGTGCTGCTCACCCTGCTGGGCATGGCGTTCGGCGTCGCCGCGGGGTACGCGCTGTGCGCCGTGGCGTCGGCCGCGGGGAACACGGAGCTGTTCCGGATTCCGCTCGTGGTGCCGGTGACCTCGTACGCCTACGCCGCCGCCGTGATCGCCGGCGCGTTTCTGGCGTCGGCGCTGGCGATGCGGCAGCGCATTCGGGAGCTCGACATCGTGGAATGTCTCAAGACCGGTGAGTGACCCATGACCAGGATGACGCGACGAATCGTGATCGGCGTGGCGGCGGCGGTGGCGGCCGCGGCGCTCGGCGTGTGGACCCTGCGTCCCGCAGCGGTGCGCGTGGATCTCGTCGTCGCTTCGCGCGGCCCGCTGCGCGTGACCCTCGACGAGGACGGCGAGACGCGCGTGGTGCATCACGTCACGCTGTCGGCGCCGGTGTCGGGGCGTCTGCTGGCCACGGCGCTCGAAGCGGGCGACTCCGTGGCGCGCGGCGACCCGGTGCTCACCATCGTGGCGGCGCCGCTCGATCCGCGCGCGCGGGAGCAGGCGCAGGCGGCGCTGCAGGGCGCCGAGGCCGGGGTGGTGCAGGCGCGCGCCGGCGTTGAGGTGGCGCGCATGGCGCTCGTCGAGGCCGAGCGCGACGTGGCGCGCCTGCGGCAGCTGCATGCGAGCGGCGCCGTGTCCGATCGCGATCTGGAGAGCGCCGAGCGACTGGCCGACACTCGGCGGCGCGAGCGCGAGATGGCCGACGAGCAGCTGAAGGCCACGGAGGCGCAGCGGGCCAGCGCGCGCGCGGGCGTGGAGGGCGCCGCCACGTCGGCCGTGCCGGCCGGATCTCAAGTGGTGGTGCGTGCGCCCGTGTCGGGGCGCGTACTGCGCGTGTTCGAGGAGCACGAGCGCATGGTGGCGGCAGGCACGCCGCTCATGGACGTGGGCGACCCGCGCGATCTGGAGGTGGTGGTGGACGTGCTGTCGTCCGACGCGGGGGGCGTGCGCGCGGGCGCGCCCGCGTTCGTGAGAGTCGGCGACGACACGGCGGCGCTGAAGGCGACCGTGACGCGCGTGGAGCCGGCGGCGTTTACGAAACTCTCACCGCTGGGCGTGCAGGAGCAGCGCGTGAATGTCCACGTGGCGTTCGACGAGCCGCCGCGCGCGCTGGGCGACGCGTATCAGGTGGGCGTGTCGATCGTGCTCTGGGAGTCGGGCGACGTGCTGCGCGTGCCGGGGAGCGCGCTCGTGGCGCGGAACGGCGGATGGCGCGTGTTTCGCGTGCGGGGTGGGCGGGCGGAGGCGGTGGACGTGGCGGTGGGGCACCGCGGCACGAGCGCCGTGGAGGTGCGGAGCGGCCTCAGCGCCGGGGACACCCTGGTGGCGCGGCCCAACGATTTGGTGCGCGCGGGAAGCCGAGTGGAGGGCGCGGTGGTGGGGGGCGGGGGGTAGCGGAGACGGCGGGCGTTTGCGCGTGCGAGGCGTGTCGGCTTGCTCGGGGTGGTGGGGGCCGGTATGTTTCGGAGCATCAACGCGGGCGTAATTCAGTTGGTAGAATGCCAGCTTCCCAAGCTGGACGTCGCCGGTTCGAGTCCGGTCGCCCGCTCTTCACGTGAGTGATGGTTCGAAAACGCCCGCCGAGCTGACGCTCGGCGGGCGTTTTGTCGTGGAAACCGGGGGCGACGTCGGCGGCTACGGTGCGCGTTCCGACATCTGCATGCCGCGCATATGCATCCCGTTCATCCCGCCCATCGCTCCGCCGCGCGGCCGCACTCGGAAGAACAGCAGGAGCCCGGCCGGCGT
>JAGWRB010000157.1 GCA_028876725.1 Gemmatimonadota bacterium | reverse complement strand
GATCACCTGCTCGTTGGCGAGCACCGTCTTGTCGAACGGACACCAGTTCACCGCGGCCTGCTTCTTGTACGCGAGGCCGCGCTTGTAGAGCTGGAGAAAGAGCCACTGCGTCCACTTGTAGTACGTCGCGTCGGTGGTCGAGAGTTCGTAGCGCCAGTCGACCATGAGCCCGGCGCGACGGAGCTGGCGACGGAAGTTCGCGATGTTGCGCGGAATCAGCTCGGTGGGGTGCACCCCCACCTTGAGCGCGTAGTTCTCCGAATGGATGCCGAACGCGTCGTAGCCGAGCGGCTCGAACACCGTATGGCCGCGCATGCGCTGGTAGCGCCCATGAATGTCGTTGCCGGTGAACGCAAACAGATTCCCCACGTGCAGCCCTTCGGCCGACGGGTAGGGGAACATCATCAGCGTGTAATACGGGCGCGGGCCGGCGAGGTCGGTGTGATTCGTACCGCGCGACTCCCAGCGGTCCTGCCACTTCCGTTCGACGACGGAAGGATCATACGCGGCCGGGAGATCGGCCGTGGGCGGTGTGTTCGTGTCTGTCATGCGTTCGGGGTGGCGCGTTCCGGACCGGCGAAGGCCGGTCCTGCCCGGCGCCTGGCGGCGATTGCCTGGTATCGTCGGAATTTACTTGGCCCCAGAGGGCAAACAAGCCAGATTGCTGGCGGTGCCCGGCGCGGGGCGCCGCCCGCCTTTCTCTCCTGCCCCGATGGTCCAGACGCAATCGTCGATCGCAACGCCGCCAGCCGCGGCCCGACCGCCCGTTTCGGAACGCGCCGCGGCCGTCCGCCTGGTGCCCACCGCCGCGGCCGCGGCCGCGGTGGTCGTGATTCCCCTCGCGCTCGTGGCCGACCGCTGGCTTCCCGGCGCGGCGGCGCACGACGTGCGCACCGCGGTGATCGTGCTCGCCGGCCTGCTGTTCCTGGCGCTCGTCGCCTTCGCCTATGGCATGGACCGCCTGATCAACCGCCGCATCCGGCAGCCGGCCATGGAGCTTGCCGCGCTCGCCGAGTCGGTGGCCGAGGGCAACCTCACGGTGCGCGTGAACCCCGTGGAGTCCACCGACGAGATCGAGCGCCTCGCCCGCGCACTCGGCACCATGGTGAACGAGCTGCGCCGCCTGGCGCGCGCCCTCAACGAGTCAGCCGGCGAGACGTCGGCGATGTCGAGCCAGATCACCGCCAGCTCGGAGCAGATGTCCGGATCGGCGGCGCAGATCGCGCAGACGGCGGCCGACCTGAGTCAGGAGTCGGGCACGATGGCGCTGGCCATTCGTGAACTTTCATCGTCGGCGAGCGAGCTGGCCCCGCAGGCCGCGCAGCTCACGGCGGGCGCGCACGAAGCCGCCGGGCGCAACACGCGGCTGCGGGCGCTGGCGCTCGAAAATCGGCGGCTGCTCGACGACAGCACACGCGCGCTCGCCGCGCTGGCCGGCGACGTCGAGGGGAGCGCCGCGGCCGTGCGCGCGCTGGTCGACGCCTCGCAGGAGATCCGCACCTTCGTGTCGCTGGTGCAGTCGCTCGCGCGCAATTCCAAGCTGCTGGCCCTGAACGCGGCCATGGAGGCGGCACGGGCCGGCGATCAGGGCGAGGGATTCTCGGTCGTGGCCGCCGAAGTGCGGCGCCTGTCGGCGATGTCGTCCGACGCCGCGGAGCGCACGCAGCGCGTGGTGGCCGAGGTGCTCGCCGGCGTCGAGGCGGCGAGCGAGAACATGGAGCGGATGGCCGGCACGGCGCGCGAGGTGCGGCGCGCCACGGAGCAGGGCGCGGCGTCGTTCGCGCAGCTCGAAGCGAGCGTCGCCGAGCTGGAAACGTGGACGGCGTCCATCGACGCCGCGGCGGCGGGCGCCAACGCCCTCGTGGCCGAGATGTCGGAACGCCTGGCGTCGGTATCGCGCGGCACCGAGGCGTTTGCCGCGGCGATGCAGGAGGTGGCGGCGGCGAGCGAGGAGCAGAGCGCGAGCACACAGGAGATTGCCGCCGCCGCGGGTACGATGGCGCACGCCGCGGAACGGCTGTCGACGCTCGTGGCGAATCTGCGCATTGGCGAGCCGCGATCGAGCGGGAAGGGCGTTAGGCGGTGAGAACGTGAGGCCGTGAGGCCGGACTACCGCTTCACGGCTTCACCGCCTCCCGTTCTCACCGCAACCCACGCATCACGCGGCCCATCAGCTCCAGCAGCGCTTCGAGGCCGGCCACGCTGTGATCGCCCATGTGCCCCACGCGCAGCGTCGTGCGCTGCAGCGCGCCGTGCCCGGTGCCGATCACGTAGCCCTCGTCGTTCAGTGCGCGCACCACATCCAGCGGACGGTCGCACACCACGCACGTGACCGTCGGCGAGCGCTGTCCCTCGGCGGCGAGCACCTGGAGCCCGAGCTCCGCGCCGTCCTCGATCTCGACCCAGTCCCAGCACGCGCGCGCCATTTGCGCGTGTCGCGCGAACCGCGCGTCGAGGCCCTCGATCTCGATGTCGGCAAGCTGGCGGTCGAGCGCAAACAGCAAGGGAAGCGAGGGCGTGGTGGGGCTCTGCGCTTTGTGCCAGAACTCGTCGTAACGCACCAGATCGAGCACGTACCCGCGGTCGCCGAGCGTCCGGGCGCGGTTGAGCAGCCGCTCGGAGGCCGCCACGAACGCGAGGCCCGGCGCGAGCGCCATGGCCTTCTGCGATCCGGTGAACACGAGGTCGGCGCCCCACGCGTCCATTTCAACCGGCATCGCGCCCACGCTGGTGACCGCGTCCACGAGCAGCATCGCGTTCGAGGCCTCGCGCACCACAGCGGCGATCCCCGCCACGTCGCTCAACGCGCCGGTGGACGTCTCGGAATGCACCACCGTCACCGTGTCGTAGCTGCCGTGCTCGAGCGCGAGGCGCACCTGCTCCGGCGACACGACCTCTCCCGGTTCGGCGATCACCCGCGTGACCTCGCGGCCGGTGAGTTCCGCCACCTCGGCGAACCGCTCGCCGAACGCGCCGCACACCAACGCCAGCACGCGCTGCACGCTCCCGCAGCGCACGGCCATTTCCATGCCGTTCGTGGCGCTTCCGCCCACGACGTACACCGGACGCGCGGTGCCGAACAGCGGCTGCAGCCGCGCGTGCACGGTGCGCATGAGGAGTTCCATGGCCGCGCTCCGATGCGCGATCATCGGGTGGCGCATCGCGTCCAGCACTTCCTGGCGGACCTCGGTGGGCCCGGGGAGAAAGAACCGCTCGTCCATCGTCAGCGCGCCGCCGCGGCGTCGGTGCCGTCGCACGCGGCGCGCAGCGCGCGCACGGTGGCCGGGTCGCCCATCACGATGAGTGTCGCGCCGGCCTCGAGGCGCTCCGCGTCGGGCGGGTTGTAGATGTACGACTCCCCGCCCGGTTCGTGCACGGCGAGGATGAGCGCGTTCGTCCGCGCGTGGAGATCGAGATCGGCCAGCGTGCGCCCCACGAACGGCGAGTCCGGCGGCACCGCCACCTCTTCGATGCGCAGGTTCTTGTTCGTGTCGCGGAGCATCATGTCGAGAAAGCTGACCACGCTCGGGCGCACCAGCTCGCTCGCCATGCGCATGCCGCCGATGAGCGCCGGCGAGACGACGCCGTCGGCCCCCGCCTGCCGCAGGCGCGCGATGGACCGCTCCTGTCCCGCGCGCGCGATCACGCGCACGCCGGGCGCCAACTGTCGGGCCGTGACCGTCGTGACCAGCGAGTCCTTGTCGGTGGTGGTGCACACCACCACCCCCGCCGCCCGCTGCACCCCGGCCTGCAGCAGCACCTGGTCGTCGGTGAAGTCCGCCTGCAGGATCGGCACCCCGGGGAATTCTTCCTCGATGCGCTTCACCCGCTCGTCGTTGTGCTCGATGGCCACCACCGGGCGCTCGGTCTTCACCAGCTCGCGCAGCACCGCGATGCCGGTGGCCCCGATGCCGCACACGATGTAGTGGTCCTCCATCTCCCTGATCGCCTGGCGCATCCGGCGTCTCCTGAATCCCTGCGTCAGATCCCCTTCCACGACGAACGCGGTCACGACCGAGATCGCATACACCACGGTGCCCGCGCCGAAGAATAGCAGCACCACCGTGAACAGCATCACCGACGCGTCCCGCGCCACATTGATCGGCCCCGAAAATCCGGCCGTCGTGAGCACCGTGGCCGTGGTGTAGACGGCCTCCAGCCAGCTGTCCCCCGGCGCGAGCAGGTGATATCCCACGGCGCCGATCAGGAACGTGGCGGCCACGGCCAGCGCCGCGACTCCCAGGCGCTGGCGCAGGTCCACGATCGACGCCCCCGTCCGGCTCATTTCGGCCGGACGAGCGTTCCCGACATCGGGCGCCCCTTGGGACGCTGGTCGCGCGTGTACATGTACGCGAACGGCTCCAGCCGCGCGCCGCGCGCGTCGCACACCGCGAACGAGGTCGGGTGGTCGGGGTCCATCCCCTGGTACGCGCACGCCGCCCCGTACTCGCCCTTCTTGTTCACCGCGTAGTACTCCAGATCGAAATAGGGGCGGCCGTGCTCGTCGAGGAGCCGCTGCTCCGTCATCGCCACGACCCGCTCCATCACCTTCATGCAGGCTTCCTGCGGCGACGCGCCCTGCCGCATGAACTCCACGGCCAGAAACGCGCCGCACACCTTCATGTTCGCCTCGCCGCGCCCGGTCGAGCCCGCCGCGCCCACTTCATTGTCGCAATACTGCCCGGCGCCGATAATCGGCGAATCGCCCACCCGCCCCGGGATCTTCCACGACAGCCCGCTCGTCGTGGTCACCGAGGCGATGTCGCCCGTCGCCGTGACCACGTTCATGTTGATCGTGCCATACGTGTGCGGCACGCCGCGCGCGTCGTAGTACACGTGCAGCGACTGGCTCAGCGTCTCATCCTCGTCGTCGTGCCCGCCCCCGGCCGGACGCCGCGACGGCAGGTTGAGCCAGTTGTCGTCGGGATTCAGATCGGCCTTCCACCGCAGCCAGTCGCGCCGGCTCTGCTCGGTGAGGAGATTCCGCTCCTTGAACCCCATCTCGAGCGCGAACCGCTTGGCGCCCGCGCCCACGAGAAAGATGTGGTCGGTGTAATCCATCACCGCCTTGGCCACGGCCGCCGCATCGGCCACGTCCTCGAGGCACCCCACCGCGCCGGCGCGCTTCGTGGGCCCGTGCATGCACGAGGCATCGAGCTGGACCACGCCGTCTTCGTCCGGCAGGCCACCGAGCCCCACCGATTGATCGTTGGGATTCAGCTCCACCACGTTCACGCCCGCCACGACGGCGTCGAGCGGATCGGCGCCGCCGGCCAGCAGATCCCACGCCACCTTGATCCCTTGCTTCCCCTCGGGATCCTTGGACAGGCCGTTGGCCGCCGAGATGATCACGGGGCGCGACGCCGGCCGGGCGGGCGCCGAGCGATCGACGATGGATGAGACGACCGGCTGGGCGCCGGCAAGGCGCGGCAGGGCGAGGCCCGCGGCGGCCGCGGCCCCGGCCCCGATGAAATCACGACGCGAAATCGACACGATGACTCCTCCGGAAGTGAACGACTGGCTGCGCAATCTTACGACGTTCGGCGCATCCCCACGAGAGGCGACGCGCGGCTCGCTACCGGCCTTCCCGGGCGGCGCATAGGTTACGAGTCCTATGTCACCCCATGCCTGGCAGGAGCAGCTCAAGGGCAACCCGTTCTTCGACGGCCTGCCCGATTCCCTCCGGTGGCACCTCGTGCGCGCCGGCGTGCCCACGACGTTCGAGACCGGCGCCACGCTGTTCCGCAGCGGCGACGCCCGCGAGTTCTTCGCCGTCATCCTCAGTGGCAGCGTCGCCATCGAGCAGGCCAACGCCGCGCCGCCGCTGGCCACGCTCGGCGTGGGCGAGGTCGTGGGCGAGGGGATGCTCCTCGACGACTCCCCGCACGGCACCTCGGCGCGCGCCCTCGCCCCCACCGAGGCGCTGCTGTTCCACAAGGACCGACTGGCGCCGGTGCTCAAGGACAACCCGGCGCTGCATGCGGCGCTCGTAACGCGCGCCGCGCGCGCAATCGCCCAGCGGCTGCGCGCCGCCGACGCCACGCTGGCCGGCCGCGGGCGGGCCGTGGGATTCACGGGCGGGGACACCCGCCAGGAGCACGATCTGCTGGGCGACCGCGGCGTGCCGGTCGACGCGCTCTACGGTGTGCAGACGCTGCGCGCGCTCGAAAACTTCCCCATCACCGGCGACGCCATCCGCGAGCTCCCCTCGCTGGTCGACGCGCTTGCCACGGTGAAGGCAGCCGCGGCGCGCGCGAACGCCGAGCTGGGCCTCCTCGCCCCCGAGATCGCGCAGGCCATCGTGGAGGCCGCCGGCGAGATCCGCGCCGGACGTCACCATGAGCATTTTCTGGTCGACGTGATCCAGGGCGGCGCCGGCACCTCCACGAACATGAACGCCAACGAGGTGATCGCCAACCGCGCGCTCGAGCTGATGGGCCGCCCCCGCGGCGACTACGCCACGGTGCACCCGAACAACCACGTCAACCTGAGCCAGTCGACCAACGACGTGTATCCCACGGCGGTGAAGCTGGCGCTGCACGCGAGCATCGAGGGACTGCGCGCGGCGATGCGCGACCTCTCCGACGCCTTCCTCGCCAAGGGCGAGGAGTTCGCCGGCCATCTCAAGATGGGGCGCACGCAGCTGCAGGACGCCGTGCCGATGACGCTGGGCCAGGAGTTCTCGGCGTTCGGGCACACCATGCTCGAAGACGTGGACCGCCTGGGCGAGGCGCAGGCGCTCATTCGCGAGATCAACATGGGCGCCACCGCCATCGGCACCGGCATCAACGCGCCGCCGGGCTACGCGGAGAAGGTGCGCGCCCATCTCTCGGCGCTCACGGGACTCGACCTGATCACCGCCCCCGACCTCGTGGAAGCCACCGCCGACACCGGCGCGTTCGTGCAGCTCTCGGGCGTGCTCAAGCGGTGCGCGGTGAAGCTGTCCAAGATCTGCAACGACCTGCGCCTGCTCAGCTCCGGGCCACGCGCCGGGCTGCACGAGATCAACCTGCCGGCGATGCAGCCCGGATCGTCGATCATGCCCGGGAAGGTGAATCCGGTGATCCCCGAAGTCGTGAATCAGGTGTGCTTCGACGTCATCGGCGGCGACGTGACCGTGACGCTGGCCGCGGAGGCGGGGCAGCTCCAGCTGAACGTGTTCGAGCCCGTGATCGCGTATCGGCTGCTGCGGAGCATCGACACCCTGCGCAACGCGTGCGTCGTGCTGCGCGAGCGGTGCGTGCTCGGGATCACGGCGAATCCGGGGCGGATGCGCGAATTCGTGGAGCACTCCATCGGCATCGTGACCGCGCTCGTGCCCGTGCTGGGCTACGAGCGGTGCACCCAGATCGCCAAGCAGGCGCTCGACACCGGCCGCGGCGTGACCGAGCTCGTGCTCGAGCAGAAGCTCCTCACCCGCGCACAGATCGACGAGGTGCTCGATCCCGCGCGAATGACCGCTCCGCGGCACTCGCCGGCGTAAGCCGGCCCTTCATCAACCCGCAGGCCCCGTCTCATGGCTGGTCTCAAACTCGATGGCGCCGGACAGGCGAAGCTCAAGACGCTGGAGGACGCCCTCGTCATCCTGCAGCGCATCCATGCACTCGTGGAGCAGTACGCGCTGGGCGTGAAGCGCCAGACGCCGACGGGCGCGTTCATGATGAACCTCAAACGCCAACTCCCGGCGCTGGGGGGGCTGCTCAAGGGGCAGTTCGGGATGATTTCCGATCAGATCGCCGCCGTGACGCTGGCCATCACCCGGGGGTCGAGCGAGCCGACCCGCATCCGGCAGATGCGGGAGGGGGTGGCGCAGATCAGCACCTCCATCGAGCTGGCCCAGAAGCAGGTGCTGCAGAAGCACACCATTTCCGAGTAGGTCCGGGTGGGGTCCAGGAGGCCGGCCCGGCGCCAACGGCATGCGGGGGAAGCGGCGGCGGAGCATCGGTTTGTGAGAGAGTGTCGGGGTTCTCCCGACCCCCAATTTCGCTTGATTTAGCCCCCTCCGGCCGGTAGGTTGCCAGTGCAGTTTTTCGCCCGCGCGCGCCCTAGCCTCCCAGGGCGCTCTTTCCACAGCCGGTACAAGGAATTCGCATGGGAACACATTCCCGCCCGCGTCGGCTGACGACCGCCGCGCTGACGGTCGTGCTCGCAGCGGTTGCCGCTGCATGCGCCCCCGCACATCCCAATTCGATCTTTCATAACCACACCGATTTCAACCGGGACGTCGGACACCTGTTCGACCTCCTGATCGGCCTGGGCACGGTGGTCTTCGTCTTCGTCGAGACGTTGCTCGTGATCACGCTGATCCGGTTCCGGAAGCGCGAGGGCCAGCCGGCCCCGACGCAGACGCACGGGAACGCCAAGCTGGAGATCACGTGGACGGCCATTCCGGCGCTCATCCTCGCGGTGATCGCCGTGCCGACCGTCCGGACGATCTTCAAGACCGAGGCCCCCGCGGCGAGCGACGCGCTGCAGGTGACGGTGACGGGCCACCAGTGGTGGTGGCAGTTCGACTACCCGCAGTACGGGATCACCACGGCCAACGAGCTGTACCTGCCCATCGGCCGCACGGTGAACTTCACGCTCAAGACGGCCGACGTGATCCACTCGTTCTGGATCCCCGAGCTGGGCGGCAAGCGCGACCTGGTGTCGAACCACACGAACTACCTGTGGTTCACGCCCGACTCGGTGAGCGACGACGTGTTCAACGGGTTCTGCGCCGAGTTCTGCGGCACCTCGCACGCGAACATGCGGTTCAAGGTGTTCACGGTGAGCCAGGCGGAATTCGCGTCGTGGGCCAAGCACGAGGCGGAGCCGGCGGTGGCGCTGGACACGGCGCCGGCGGCGCCGGCCGCGAAGGGCGCCAAGGCGGCAAGCGCGCCGGCGATGCAGGTGGCGCAGGCTGCGCCGAGCACCGAGAGCTTCGTGTCGTACGATCGCTCGAAGATTCCGGCGTACGCGGTGCCCGAGACGCCGATTCCGGCGGGGCTCACGTTCGACGAATCGCTCAAGGGCCATCCGGTGTCTGGCGAGAAGCTGATCTCCGCGCCCACGAGCATGTGCCTGGCGTGCCACGCCATCAAGGGCAACCCGATGATGCAGGGCGTGCTGGGGCCGAACCTCACGCACATCGCCTCGCGGTCGACGATTGCGGGCGGGCTGTACCCCAACGACGCGCGTCACTTGGAGCTGTGGATCAAGAACGCGCGCGTGATGAAGCCGGGCATCCTGATGTACACGTTCGGCCAAGGCCAGATCGACCCGCAAACCGGCAAGCCGTCGGACTACGGCAAGCTCACCGATCAGCAGATCGCCGACATCGTCGCGTATCTGCAGACCCTGAAGTAACCGCACGGAGACGCTGACGCATGGCCACCACTGCCGCTGCTCCCCCGTATGTGACGACGCACGAAGCGTCCAAGAGCGGGATCTGGAGCTGGCTCACCACCGTTGACCACAAGCGCATCGGGGCGCTCTACCTCGTTACGGCGCTGACGTTCTTCCTGATCGGCGGGATCGAGGCCGAAATCATCCGCGCCCAGCTGATGCACCCGAACGGCACCGTCGTCTCGGCGGACACGTTCAATCAGCTGTTCACGATGCACGGCACGACGATGATCTTCCTGGCGATCATGCCGCTGTCGGCCGCATTCTTCAACTATCTGATTCCGCTGCAGATCGGCGCGCGCGACGTCGCGTTCCCGCGCCTCAACGCCTTCAGCTACTGGGTGTATCTGTTCGGCGGCATCTTCATCAACATTTCGTGGATCCTCGGCGCGGCGCCCGACGGCGGCTGGTTCGGCTACGCCCCGCTCACCACGATGCAGTTCAACCCCGGCCTCAACATCGACTTCTGGGTGCTCGGCATCCAGATCCTCGGCGTGAGCTCGCTGGCCGCGGCGTTCAACTTCATCACCACGATCATCAACATGCGGGCCCCCGGCATGCAGCTCATGCGCATGCCGATGTTCACGTGGATGGCGTTCATCGTGCAGTTCCTGCTCATCCTCGCCTTCCCCGTGATCACGATCGCGCTCGTGTTCCTGCAGTTCGACCGCTTCTTCGGCACCCAGTTCTACGAGCTCGCCGCCGGCGCCGACCCGCTGCTCTGGCAGCACCTGTTCTGGATCTTCGGGCATCCCGAGGTCTACATCCTGATCCTGCCGGCGTTCGGCCTCGTGTCCGAAGTGCTCCCGACCTTCTCCAGCAAGCCGCT
>JAGWRB010000156.1 GCA_028876725.1 Gemmatimonadota bacterium | reverse complement strand
GACGCCGGCCTTCTTGAGCCCGTTGATGAACGCGTTGTAGCTCAGGTCGTTCTGGTGGGCCGCCGCGTTGATGCGGATGATCCAGAGCTTCCGGAACTCGCGCTTCTTGTTCTTGCGATCGCGGTACGCGTACTTCCAGCCGCGCTCGACGTTCTCCTTGGCGGCTTTCCAGAGCTTGCTCCGGGCGCCAAAGGCGCCGCGGGCGGCCTTCATGATCTGCTTCTTGCGCTTGAGGCGCGGGACGTTCGATACGGCGCGAGGCATGGGTCTCTCTCCTTACGCCTGCAGCAGGCGCTTGATGTTCTTCACCTCGCCATTCGTGGCAATGAGCCCCGACTGACGCAGGCGGCGCTTCCGCTTGGACGTCTTCTTGGTGAGGATGTGGCTCTTGTGCGCCTTGTTGCGCTTGACCTTGCCGCTCCCGGTGACGCTGAACCGCTTCTTGGCGCCCCGGTGCGTTTTCATCTTTGGCATTGCCTGCTCGCTTATTTCGGCGTGAGAATCATGGTCATCGACTTCCCTTCCAGCCGCCCGGCGCTCTCGACCTTGCCCACGTCGGCGAGCGCGGTGGCCACGCGGTCGAGCACGGCCTGGCCGAGCTCGGGGTGCGTGACCTGGCGACCACGGAACATCATGGTCACCTTGACTTTGTTCTTCTCTTCCAGGAACCGCCGCGCGTGTCGCGTCTTGGTGTCGAAATCGTGATCGTCGATGCCCGGACGGTACTTGACCTCCTTGAGCTCGATCACGTGCTGCTTCTTCTTCGCCACCCGCGCCTGCTTGGCCATCTCGAACTTGTACTTCCCGTAGTCCATGATGCGGACCACCGGCGGCCGTGCCGTGGGTGCCACTTCGACCAGATCCAGCCCCAGATCCTCCGCCATGCGGAGCGCCGCGTCGACTTCGAGAATGCCCAGCTGCGAACCATCGGCACCGATCACGCGGAGCGGGCTGATGCGGATCTGGCGGTTGACCCGCACGCGCTTCGTTGTGTCCTGGATAACTCGACCCTCGTTCTGAAGACAAAAAAATGCGGACCCGCTGGGAGTCCGCACGACGGAACCGCCGCCCGGCCAGCGGGCGCAGCGGTGATCCGGCCTGGACTCCTGTAGCACGCCTTCGCCGGAGCGAAGGGCCAGAGGGTGGAAACGACAGCCCGTCGTTTCGCTTACCAATTTGTGATCGTTGAAGTTAGGGGCGCTCAACGCACGTGTCAAGCGAGGCCGCCGGGGCCCCGTCGCGCTCAGCCATCGCCCAACGCGTACGCCTTCCCGTCGTGCATCACCCGCCCCCACGCGTGATCGGCGTCGTGCTCGAAAATCACCAGCCACTGCTGCTCCGATGCCGCCCGCAGGATCCGGCGCTTGGTCTCCAGCGTCACCATGGGCTCCACGTCGTAGCCCATGATCCAGGGCAGCGGCAGGTGCGCCGCCGTCGGCACCAGATCCGCCATGAACAGCGCCGTCTCGCCGCCGGAGTCGAGGCGTACCGACTGGTGCCCCGGGGTGTGGCCCGGCGTGGGCATCACCGTGACGCCGGGGACGATCTCCACTTCCCCCTCCACGAGTTCGAGCCGCCCCGATTCCATGACCGGCTCGAAGTTGTGCGTGAAGTAGCTGGCCGCGGTGCGCTCGTTGACGTTCGTGGCCCACAGATATTCCGCGCGCTGCACCACGTAGCGGGCCCGCGGGAAGGTGAGGCGCACCTGCCCCTCGGCGTCGCGATACGTGTTGCCGCCCGCGTGATCGAAGTGCAGGTGCGTGTCGATCATGAGCGCCACGTCCTCGGGCGCCACGCCGATCTGCCGCAGCCCGTCCTCGAGCCAGGTGCGTCCGCCGGCACCGGCATTCTCGATTCCGTAAATGCCCAGGAACTTGTCGGTCTCCTTGTTCCCGCACCCGTTGTCGATGAGAATCGGTCCGCGGGGGTGCTCGACGAGCAGGCACCGCATCCCCATCTGGATCCGGTTCTTCTCGTCCGAAGGAATGCGCCGCTCCCAGAGCGGCTTGGGCACCACGCCGAACATGGCGCCGCCGTCCAGCTTCTGCCCACCGGCCTGAATCGCGTGAACCTTCCACTTGCCGATGGTGCGCGTTTCCACGTGCTGATGCATGCTCATGCCGTGCGATCGTCGGAGGAGGAGTGAGGAAGCGCCGACCAGCGCCGCTTCCGCGAGGCGCCCGGGTGCAGGAGCCGATCGAGATCGCTCCACGTATCGCACCCGCGGGCGTAGGCGTCGTCGAGGAGACGCGTGAACACGTGCGCCGTGGCCACGGCGTCGCCCAAAGCGCGGTGCCGGTGCTCCACCGTGATCCCATAATGCGCGGTCACGTGATCCAGCGACCGGCGCGGCAGGTGCGACAGCAGCCGGCGGGCGAGGCGCACCGTGCAGAGCCGCGCGCTCTCGAGGGGCGTTTCGCCGGCGCGCGCGAGCTCCATGTTCACGAACCCCCAGTCGAAGGCCGCGTTGTGGGCGACGAACACGTGGTCGCCGAGGAGCGTCCGCACTTCGCCGCTCACGGCGCGAAACGCCGGCGCCTCGCGCACCATGGCCGACGAGATGCCGGTGAGGCGTGTGATGTACGTGGGGATCGGACGCTCGGGATTCACGAGCGTGGAGAAGGTCTCGTGCACGCGCCCCGCGCGGACGACCACCGCGGCCAGCTCGGTGACGCGATCGCCCAGGCCGGCGGCGGTGCCCGTGGTCTCGACGTCGACCACCACGTACGTCAGCTCCGCGAGGCGCTGCTCGGGCGCGATCACGCCCACGGATCGTCCCGCAGCACCGGACAGGTCATGCACCGCGCGCCGCCGCCGGCGCGCACCAGCTCCGACCCCTCGAAGGTGATCACCGCGCGCGAGCGGTCGTCGAGCGAGCGCTGGCCCGTGAGGTACGACACGCCGGGAATGATCTCGAACCCCGCGCGCTCCATCTCGCGGAGCGTGGCGTCGTTGCGTTGGTACGACAGCACGACGCCCGGCCGCACGGCGATGAAGTTGCACCCCGACGCCCACTGCTCGCGCTCCTGCGACGTGCGCCGGTCGCCGCCGCACAGGATGGGCTCCATGGGCATCCCGCACTCCTGGAACGCCGAGAACAGGTTCGGCATCTCGCGCAGCTGAGCGCGGCCCTTGTGCCAGTGCAGCACGCTCAGCCGCTCGGACCCGATGAAGTGCGGCGGGTAGATCACGCACTGCTCGCGATCGACCTGCGTGAACACCATGTCCAGGTGGATGGCCGTGGCCTGCTTGGGCATGACGACCACGATGATGTCGGTGACCGGCGTCTGCGAGAAGAACAGCTCGGCGAGCTGGTCGATGGCCGCGGGGCTCGACCGTTCGCTGAACCCGATCACCACGAGGTCGCGGCGCACGGGATGCACGTCGCCGCCTTCGAGCGTGTGGTTGGTGCGCCGTTCGCTGGAGCCGTCGAACAGGATGCCCGCATTGGCCAGGGCCGGATGGTGCGTGAACAGCGACTTCATGATCAGCTCTTCGGGCCAGCGAATTCCGTACCGCATGGAGCCGACCAGCACGTGGCTGCCGGCCACCATCGCGCTGTCGCGGGTGAAGAAGAGGTTGGGCAGCGGCGGGAGCGTGTACCCGGGTTCGTTCAGCGCCTTGGCGAGAGGCCCCTGGGCTTCTTCGCGCCCCTCGATGAGCATGCGCACGAGCGCGGGCGGCTCGAGCGCGGTGAGGTCGCGCGCGAGCGGCTCGGAGGGGACGATGTCCATGGCCGCGCGCATGAGTTGCTCGCGGGCGGCGGGGCTGGCGAGCACCTGCTCCAGCAGCTCCGACACCTGGTACACCGTCGCGAACCGCTCGAGGACGGCAATGAAGCGCCGGTGCTCGCGGCGGGCGGCTTCGGCGTCGATGATGTCGTCGTAGAGGTAGTCTTCGCGGGTCGAGGGGGTGACCGCGAGCAGCTCGCTGCCGGGGGTGTGGACCAGAACGCCGCGGAGCCGGCCGATTTCGGACGTGACGTGAACGGGCATGCCCAAAGCTAACGGGGGAGCGGCGGGTGGTGCCGCGGGGGCCCCGGATGTATCTTGTGAATCAATTCACAAGCGGTTCGCGCCCCGTGAAACGTATTGCCGATTCGACCGTTCGCCGGCTGTCCGCCTATCTGCGCTTCCTCGAAGATTTCGAGCACCGCGGCCTCGCGACGATTTCCAGCGATGAGCTGGCCCGGCGCGGCGGCACGACCTCGGCCCAGGTCCGGAAGGACCTCTCGTTTTTCGGCTCGTTCGGCAAGCGCGGCCTCGGGTATTCGGTGCCCGAGTTGGCGGGACGCCTGCGCGAGATCCTGGGCCTCGGCCGCGACTGGCGCGTGATCATCGTGGGCACCGGGAAAATCGGCGCCGCCCTGGCCCGCCACCATGGGTTTCGGCAGCGCGGATTCATGATCGTGGCGGCGTACGACAACGACCCGGCGATCGTGGGCGCCGACCTCGACGGGCTGACCGTGCGAGACATCAGCCGCCTGGAGTCGGACGTGCGGCGCGAGCACCCCGACATTGCCGTGCTGGCCGTGCCCGAAGAGGCCGCACAACCGGTGGCCCAGCGCCTCGTAAAGGCCGGCATCAAGGCCATTCTCAACTTCGCGCCGGCCCAGCTTCAGGTGCCCGCCGACGTCACGGTGAAGACGGTGAACATGGCGATGGAGCTCGAAGGCCTCTCGTTCGCGCTCACGAACCGGGAGTAGCGCGCAGCGCCGCGAGCAGGCGCGCGAACGCGGCCGGCGCGAGCGTTTCCGGACGGACCTCGGGCTCGATCCCCGCGCGATGGAGCACGGCGTCGGCCGCTCCGGCGTCGAGCGACGCCACCGCACGCACGATGCGCCGCATCTGCTTCCGGCGCATGCCGAAGAGCTGTTGCACGAGCGCGTGAAAGCGCGCTTCGTCTTCCGGGGCCACCGCGGGCCGGTCGAGCGGCGTGATCCGCACGATGGCGCTCTCGACCTTTGGCGGCGGCCGGAAGGCGCCGGCGGGCACGGCCGCAACGAACTCGGCGCGGGCCAGGGCCTGCACGTTCACCGACAGCGCGCCGTAGGCGCGCGACCCGGGCGCCGCAGTGAGGCGGTCGGCCACCTCGCGCTGGACCAGGTACACCGCGCGCGCGGGACGCGGGGGCTCCAGCGCATGGAATAGTATAGGCGTTGTGATATAATACGGCACGTTGCCGGCGAGCACGTACGGGCCGCCGGCGGCCGCGGCGAGGTTCGTGGTCAGGACGTCGCCCTCCACCACCTCCACGGACGGCCGACCGGCGTACCGCTCCCGCAGCATCTTCGCCAGCGCGCGATCGTACTCGATGATCACCAGCCGCCGGCAGCGCTCCGCCAGGCGATCGGTGAGCGCCCCCCGCCCCGGTCCGATTTCGAGCACGGTTTCACCGCCGGAGAGCTGCAGGGCGTCGACGATCCGGTTGAGCACGCGGGTGTCATGCAGGAAGTGCTGCCCCAGGCTCTTCCGCACGGGGGGCAGCGCGCGCCCGTCACCGTCCGCGCCCGAGGCCCCGGGACGCCCTCGCGTCGGCATCCGCGGCCTCAGCTGCGCACGACGACGAGCGTCAGGTCGTCGGGCGCGAGCGCGCCGTCGAGGAAGACGGTGAGCGCGCGGAACACGCGATCCACGAGGGTCGGCGCGGCCTCGCGCCGGTGCCGGCGCACGATGTCGAGCACGCGCTGCTCGCCGAACCGTTCCCCCTCGCGATTGCGGGCGTCGCTCACCCCGTCGGTGAACAGCACCAGGAGGTCATCGACGGCGTCCCACCGGCGCTTGGCGGTGCGCGGCGCCTCGGCGCCGAGGCCGAGCGGCGGATCGAGCGCCGGGAGGCGGTCGGCCACGCCGTCGCCGTGCATGACGAACGCGGAGGCGTGGCCCGCGTTCGCGTAGCGCAGCGTGCCGTTGCTGCGATCGATCACCGCGTAGAAGGCCGACAGGAACATCTCGGTGGCTTCGAGCTCTTCGCGCAGCGAGCCGAGCAGCGCGTCGAGCATGGCGCCGGGATCCGACGTGGCTTTCGCGTGGATGGCCGAGGCGCTCATGACGAGCGCCATGATGAGCGCGGCGCGGTAGCCGTGGCCCGACACGTCCCCGAGGAGGGTACCCACCCGGCCGCGTCCCAGGCGGAACAGGTTGTAGAGGTCGCCGCCCACGCTCTCGGCGGGCACGACGCGCGCGGCCGCGTCGGCGTCGGGCTCCAGCTCGGTGCCCGCGGGGAGGAGTTTCATCTGCAGGTCGTGCGCGAGCTGCATCTCGTGCGACAGCCGCTGCTGCTCGATCGACGACCGCACGAGGCGCGCATTCTGGATGGCGTTCCCGATCTGCGTGGCGATGGCGGCGATGAGCTTGCGATCGCCGGCCGTGAACGGGTGGGCGCCGCGGCCGGAGAGGTTCACCACGCCCAGCGCCTGCGGGCCGCGCGCGGTGGTCCAGATGATGGGCACCGAGAGCATGGCCCCGTCGCGGTGGTCCGCCTCGCGCGGGCAGGCCGCGTCGCCGGCTTCCGAGATTTCGGGATACATCGTGCGGAACACGCGCGCCGTGATGCTGCACTCGTCGTCCACGCGAATGGCGGGGAGCGCCGCGGGGCGCGCGCCGAGCGCGGCCACCACGCGCAGCTCTCCCGACGGCAGGTCGTGGACGAGCACGGTGGCGCGCCGGGCGCCCACGGTCTCACTGATCTCGGTGAGGATCGTGTGCGCGGCCTCTTCGAGGGCGACGGTGCGCCCCAGAATCTCGCCGATCGTGTAGAGGAGATTGATCTCCTCGTAGCGCTCGGCGAGTTCGCCGGCGGCGTGCTCGACTTCGAGGGAGGCCTGGAGAAAGTGGGTGACGACGGGGAGGAGGAACCGCAGGTGGGTTTCGAGCGCGGCGCGGCTCGAGGGCGTGGGGCCGACGACGATCCAGGCGTGGCGGGGGCCCGGAACCGCGACGGCGAGCGCGGGGCCGCCGGGCGTCGCGACCGGCTGCGCGCCCTCCGACGGCCCCGGCCATCGCTCGAGCGGCGGGCCGCGGTACGTGGACGCCTCGCACACCGGCGGGCGGCCGGGCGCCGGCTCCACCCACACGGCCGCTTCGCACCGGGTGGCCTCCTTGAACGCCGCGAGCACCGGGGTGAGATCGCTCACGAGGCCCGCCGGAGCGTCATCCGCACCACGTTAAACCCGGCCGACTCGAGGCGCTCGACCTGATCCATGAGGCGCAGCATGAGGTAGAGGCCGCGCCCGTCTTCGTCGAGCAGTCGGTCGGGGGTCGTGGGGTCCGCCGCGCAGGCCTCGAGGTCGAATCCCGCGCCCTGGTCCATGATCTCGACCACGAGCTGCAGCGTGTCGATCCACGCTCGCACGCGGACGAGCTTGTCGCGGTCGTCGTTGTTGCCGCGCAGAATGGCGTTGGAGAGCGCTTCGGTGAGCGCCACGGGCACGTTGAGCGCGAGTTGCCGGTCGTCATAGCGCCACCGCCGGCACTCGGCGCGGATCTCCTCGACGACGCGCTCGATGTGCCGCACGTCGTTCGGGATCTCGAATTCGAGCAGTCGCGCGTCGCCGCGCGGGTGCGGCGCGCCGCTCACGCGAAGCCCTCCGCCATCGTCACGTCGCCGCCTCGCGCCTCAGAAGCTGGCCAGGGCCTGCGCGCGCGTGTCGGAGATCTGGAACAGCGTGTCGAGCTTGGTGAGCTCGAACAGCGTGCGCAGATCCTCGTTGAGGCCGGCGAGGCGCAGCGCGCCGCCCTGCTCGCGGATCTTCTTGGACAGGGAGACGAGGACGCCGAGCCCGGAGCTGTCGATGTAGCCGGTCTGGCTGAAATCGACGAGGATCTTCCGGGCGCCGCCCTCGAGTTCGTCGAGCATCTTCTGCTTGAGTTCCTGCCGGTTGCTGACGATCAACTGGCCGTCGATCGCCACGATGGACACGTCACCCTGCTTCGCGATGGTGAAGCTCATGCCTTCTTCTCCTCGGGGAGCGGCGCGGCGGCGGCCGCGCCATCGTGTGCCTGCAGGGCGGTCAACGCCGCCACATGAAAGATGTCATCGCTCGTCGCGCCGCGCGAGAGATCGCTGCACGGCCGGCGGAGTCCCTGCACGATCGGGCCGACGGCCGTGGCGTCGGCCAGGCGCTGG
>JAGWRB010000155.1 GCA_028876725.1 Gemmatimonadota bacterium | reverse complement strand
GTCATCGAGATGGTCCGCGCCGCGGGCGCCGAGGTCGTCTCGTCGGGGCCGCTCGTGTCGCGCTTCTACGCGGGATGGAGCGACGCGAACATCGCGTCGCACACGCGGGCCGCCGAGCGCATCGCGCAGATCGCGCAGGACGGCATGAAGCTCGCCGGCCAGCGCGCGCGCACGGCGAGCCCGATGACCGAGTACGAGCTGATGCAGTGGATCCTGGCGCAGTTCAAGGCGGCCGGTCTTGAAACCGATCACGGCCCCAACGCCTCGGTGGGCGCCAACGCGGCGAATCCGCACTACGAGCCCACGGCCGCCGACTCCAAGCCCATTCGCGAGGGCGACGTGCTGCTCGTGGATCTGTGGGCGCACGAGCCCAACGGCGGGGTCTGGGCCGACCAGACGTGGATGGCCACGGTGGGGCAGCCGTCGAAGCGGGCGCTCGCCGTGTGGACCGCGGTGCGCGACGCGCGCGACGCGGCGATCGCGCTCCTCACCGAGCGCCGCACGGCGGGCACGCCGGTGCTCGGCGCCGAGGTCGACGACGCGGCGCGGGCGGTGATCGAGCGCGCGGGGTTCGGCCCGTACTTCACCCATCGCACCGGCCACTCCATGGATCCGCGCGAGCTGCACGGGTCCGGGCCCAATATCGACAATCTCGAAACCCACGAGGACCGCCAGCTCCTCGACGGCGTGGCGTTCTCCATCGAGCCGGGGGTCTACATCCCCGGCGAGATCGGCGTGCGCAGCGAGGTGAACGTCCATCTGGTGCCGGGCAAGGCGGTGGTGACGCCGTCGGTGATCCAGCGGGAGATGTTGATCGTGTGATGGCGGGGCCATCCGCCATCGCAGGAGGGCGCCGCGCGCTGTGGTCGTGGTGGACGCTGGCCGTGCTGCTCGGCGCGCCCCTCGCCTGCGCGCGCGACGCCAGCGGCGATCCGCAGCAGGCGAACGCCGCGGCCGACACGGGGCGTGCCGCGCCGGCGCCGGACCCCCTGGCCGCGGTGGCCAGGGCCGTGGCGCCCGAGGGCGCGTACCGGGTGATCCGGGTGACCAATCCGGGCACCATCGAGGGCGTCGTCGCGCTCGACCGCATGCCCGTGCGCCACGACACCGCGCTCACCGGTGACGAAGCCTCGGTGTGCGGCGCCGCGGTGCCCGACCGCTCGGTGGTCACGGCGGGGCGCCGCCTGTCGGAGGCGCTCGTGTGGCTCAGCGACATTCACGCCGGGCGCGATCTGCCCGCCGACCGGCGGGCGAATCTGTCCATCGTGCGCTGTCAGTTCGTGCCGCGCATGCTCGCGCTGGTGAACGGGACGACGATCAATCTGCTGAGCAAGGACGCCACGGTGCATCACACCCGGTTCTTCAGCGAGTCCGAGGGCGAGCTGCTGAGCCGCATGCTCACCGTGGACAAGTGGGCCGTGGTGCCCAGCGCGCGGATCGCCGCCGATCCCGGGTTCGTGCGCGTGCGGCTCAGCCGCCATCCGTACGTGCGCGGATTCGTCGCCGTGTTCCAGCACCCGTACTTCGCCGTCACCGACCGCTACGGGCGGTACGTGATGCGCGGCGTGCCGGCAGGGACGTATCACCTGCGCATCTGGCACGAGCGCGCCGATCGCGTCACCGAGCACGTGGTGACGGTGAAGGCCGGGCGGGCCACCGTGCTCGCCGACACGCTGACCCTGCATTAGGCAGGGCCGGCCCGCGGCGCCGGGTTATTCGCTCTGCTCGGCGCCGGCGAACTGCGTGCGGTAGAGCCGCGCGAACAGCCCGTCGCGGGCCAGCAGCTCGTCGTGTCCGCCGGCCTCGACCACGCGCCCCTTTTCCAGCGCGACGACGCGATTCGCGCGCCGCACCGTGCTCAGGCGGTGCGCGATGATCAGCGTCGACCGGTTGCGCAGCAGGTCGCCCATGGCCTCCTCCACCAGCCGCTCGCTCTCGGAGTCGAGGCTCGACGTCGCTTCGTCGAGGACGACGATGGCGGGATTCTTGAGGAACACCCGGGCGATCGCGATCCGCTGGCGCTGGCCCCCCGACAACTTGACGCCGCGCTCGCCGACCAGCGTGTCGAAGCCCTGCGGCAGCCGCTCGATGAATTCCAGCGCGTGCGCGGCGCGCGCCGCGGCGCGGACGTCCTCGTCGCTCGCCGGATGCGCCGATTCGCCGGGCCGCGCGTACGCGATGTTCTCGCGCACCGTGCCGCTGAACAGCGCCGGTTCCTGCGGCACCATCCCGATCGCGCCGCGCAGATCCGAGAAGCGCAGCTCGCGCACGTCCACGCCGTCCACCGTGATCGACCCGCTGGTCACGTCCCAGAACCGCGGGAGCAGCGACGCCACCGTCGTCTTGCCGGCGCCCGACGGGCCCACGAGCGCCACGACCTCGCCCGGCGCGATGCGCAGCGACACGTCGTGCAGCACGTACGGCAGATCGTCGGCGTACCGGAAGAACACGCGGTCCAGCACCACCTCGCCGCGCACCGGCTTGGCCAGCGCCGCCGGCGCCGCCGGCTCGGGCACCGTGGGCTTCGTTTCGAGGATCTCGAACACCCGCTGCGCGGCGCCGATCGCTTCCTGGTAGCTGCCGAACAGCGACGCCAGGCTCCCCACCGCCGCGGCCACGAAGATGGCGTACAGCAGGAACGCCACCAGCGAGCCCGCGGTGAGCTGGTTGGCGAGCACCATCCGCCCGCCCTCCCACAGCACCGCCGTCACGCCCGCGAAGGCCACGAACCCCACCACGCCGAACAGCATGGCGCGAATCCGCGCCCGGCGAATGGCCGCCTGCACCACCTCGCGCATCAGCCCCGCGTACCGCGACGCTTCCACGCCTTCGCGGTTGAAGCTCTGCACGGTGCGAATCTGTCCGAACGCCTCCTGCGCCATCCCCATCGCGCGGGCGATCCGGTCCTGCACGCCCGTGCTGGCGCGGCGCAGCCGCCGCCCGAACAGCACCGCCGAGCCCACGATCACCGGCACCACGGCCAGCGTGGTCAGCATGAGCTGGGTGTGCGTCAGGGTCAGCAGGGCGAGGCCGCCCACCAGGAACAGCACCTGCCGCGCGATCTCGGCGGCCTGGTTGTTGAGCACCGACTGCAGCACGGCGAGGTCGGCGGAGAGGCGGCTCGTGAGGTCGCCGCTCCGCTGGTCGGTGAAGAACCCCGGCGACAGGTTCACGAGATGGGCGAACACCCGGTCGCGCAGCGCCGCCGTCACCCGTTCGGCGGTGGACGACAGCACGTACACCTGCGCGAAGTTGAGCACTCCCTGCACGGCGAACAGCGCCACGAGCAGCAGGGCCACGCGGTCGAGCAGGCCCGAGTCGTGCCGCTGGAACGCGGCGTCGAGCAGCGAGTTCACGATCGCCGGGAAGGCCAGCATGATCGCCACCGAGCCCACCAGGCACACCGATGCGAAGATCAGCGCGCCGCGGTACGGCCGCAGCCAGGGCGTGAGCTGGGCGAGCGCGCGCGGCGACCGCATCCGCCGCGCCGGCTTCGCCGAGGGCTCCGGCGCGTCGAGGCCGGGCGTTCCCGCCGCCGGCGCGGTCATGAGAAGAACCCGCGGTCCACGGCCATCGCGGCGAACAGCAGGGCGAGGTAGAGGAGCGAGAACTTGTACACGCTCCACGCCGGTTTCGAGAAGTGCTCAGCGCGCATCACGCGGACGATTCCCCGCAGCAGCCAGGCGTCGAGCGCCACGGCGGCGGCGAAATAGACGAGACCCAGCGCGCCGAACGCCACCGGCAGCAGGGTGAGAGCGATCAGTATGAGGGTATACCAGAGCATCTGGCGCTTGGTTTCCCGCTCCCCCCACACCAGCGGCGCCATGGGCACGCCGGCGCGCCCGTAGTCGTACTGCTTGTTCAGCGCCAGCGCCCAGAAGTGCGGGGGCGTCCAGTAGAAGATGATCAGGAACAGGTACACGGCCATCAGGTCGAGCCCGTTGGTCACCGCCGCCCAGCCGACGAGCGGCGGGATCGCTCCGGCCGCGCCCCCGATCACGATGTTCTGCGGCGTGCTCCGCTTGAGCCACCGCGTGTAGAGCAGGATGTAGGCGTAGAAGCCGAGCAGCGCGAGCGCCGCCGTGAGCAGGTTGGCGTAGCGGGCGAGGAGAAACGTCGCGCCCGTGGCCAGGATGAGGCCGAACACCAGCACCTCGCGCGGATGCATGCGGCCGCTCGGGATCGGGCGCAGCCGCGTGCGCGCCATGCGGTCGTCGATGTCGCTGTCGAGGTACATGTTCACCGCGTTGGCGCCGCCGGCC
>JAGWRB010000154.1 GCA_028876725.1 Gemmatimonadota bacterium | reverse complement strand
GCTTGCGTAGCTTAGAGGTCTGTCAAAAACGCCCTTTGGGCGGCCGAGACCCGGGTTGCAGCCCGCACCGGTGAGGCGCCGGACCCACATCGCACGTCAGGACCGAAGGACATGAAGACGTTCAGCGCCACCCCGCGCGACATCGAGCAGCGGTGGTTCATCGTGGATGCGGAGGGGGTCGTGCTCGGCCGCCTCGCGTCCGAGGTCGCGAAGGTGATTCGCGGCAAGCACAAGCCGATCTTCACCCCGCACATGGATACCGGTGACAACGTCATCGTGATCAACGCGGCCAAGGTGAAGGTCACCGGTCGCAAGGCCGAGCAGAAGAAGTACTTCTCGCACACCGGCTACATGGGCCACGAGCGGCACACGCCGCTGGCCAACATGCTCGCCAAGCATCCCGAGCGCGTGATCGAAAAGGCCGTCCACGGCATGCTGCCGAAGACCGCCCTGGGCCGTCAGGTGCTGCGCACCAAGCTGCGCGTGTACGCCGGCTCCGAGCATCCGCACGCGGCGCAGCAGCCCACGCCGCTCACCATCAAGACGAGCGAGAAGAAGTAACATGGCCGACACGACGAGCATTCACGCGATCGGCCGCCGCAAGGAAGCGGTGTGCCGCGTTTACCTCAAGCCCGGTTCGGGCAAGTGGGACGTCAACGGGCGCACGCTCGGCGACTACTTCCCGCGGCCGACGCTCGTGTCGGCCATCCAGCAGCCGTTCACGGCCACCGACACGCTCGGACGCTTCGACGTCAAGGCGAAGGTCGAAGGCGGCGGCCAGAACGGCCAGGCCGGCGCGCTTCGGCTCGCGGTGGCCCGCGCCCTCGTCAAGGTGGACGAGGAGCACCGCCGCAAGCTGCGCGACCTGGGCCTCCTCACGCGCGACGCGCGCGCCGTGGAGCGCAAGAAGCCCGGCCGTCCCAAGGCGCGCAAGCGGTTCCAGTTCAGCAAGCGCTAATGGCAGGACTCCGGTCGTGGGCGGCGCGCTCGACGCGAGCCGCCCATCGCCGGACGCAGGTCATCTCACACGCTTCCCGAGCCCACGCGGGTGCCGGTTCATCCGGTTCGCGGCGGGCGCCGACGGAAGCGGACGACTCAACCAATTCGAGGTGTTTTCGTTCCATGTCCGATTCGCAGCTCACGCTCGAGCAGTTGCTCGCCGCCGGTGTCCATTTCGGGCACCAGACCCGCCGGTGGAACCCCAAGATGCGCCGCTTCATTTTCGCCGAGCGCAACGGGATCCACATCATCGACCTCCAGCAGACCCTGCGCCAGCTCGAGCTCGCGCAGAAGCTCGCCCGCGAAGTCATTCTCCGCGGCGAGTCGGTGCTGTTCGTCTGCACCAAGACGCAGCTCGCGGGACTGGTCAAGGAGGCCGCGGAGCGCTGCGGCGCCCAGTACATCACCGAGCGCTGGCTCGGCGGCCTGCTCACCAACTTCCAGACGGTCAAGAAGCAGCTCCGCCGCATGAAGGAGCTCGAGGCCGGGTCGGAGTCGGGCGGCGAGTTCGAGAACTACACCAAGAAAGAGCAGCTCATGATGGCGCGTGAGCGCGACAAGCTCACCAAGTACCTCGGCGGCATCAAGAACATGACGCGCCTGCCCGGGCTGCTGTTCGTCATCGATTCCAAGAAGGAGCGCATCGCCGTCAGCGAGGCGAACAAGCTCAACATCCCGATGGTCGCCATCGTCGACACCAACGCCGATCCGGACCTGATCACGGTGCCGATCGCGGGCAACGACGACGCGATTCGCTCGGTGGAGCTGATCACCAACGCCATCGCGGCCACGATCGCCGAATCGCGGCGCGAGGCGCCGGTGCGCGAGGAGGCCGAAGAGGGCGAGAGCTACACGTACAGCTCCGATCGCGGGGCCGAGCCCGCCGAGGGCGACGCCGAGCGCAAGCGCCGCCGCCGTCCGCGGCGCCGCCGCGCGAAGCCCGAAGCCATCGCGGCGCGGCTCAAGACCACCGGCGAGACGGGGGAGAGCACGGAGGGCGACGGCGCCGAAGAGGGCGACGCGTCCGCCGAGTAGATCCGCATCGGCGGCCTCCGGGCCGCCCGGTCGCGGCGCCTGCCGCAGTAATTTCGACAGACGCCGCCGGTGCCACACTGGCGGCGTTTCCATGAATCACCACGTTCGCGGCCCGCGCGCGAGAGCGCGCCCTCAGGACGGCCACGGACATTAAAGGACTGAAATACCATGGCTACGTTCACGGCGAAGGACGTCCAGACGCTCCGCCAGCGCACCGGCGCCGGCATGATGGACTGCAAGAAGGCCCTCGAGGAGACCGGGGGCAACATCGACCAGGCGGTCGAGAACCTCCGCAAGCGCGGGGTGGCCAAGGCGGAGAAGCGCGCCGGCCGCACCACCAGCGAAGGGATCATCGGCCACTACATCCACCACAACGGCCGCGTGGCCGTGCTGGTGGAACTCAACTGCGAGACCGACTTCGTCGCGCGGACCGAGGATTTCAAGGAACTCGCCCGCTACGTCGCCGAGCACAGCGCCGCGTCGGCCCCCGTCGCCGTGGACAAGGACGGCATTCCGGCCGACAAGGTCGACGTCGAGCGGCGCATCGCCGAGGAGCAGACGCGCGCGTCGGGCAAGCCCGAGGCGATGATCGAGAAGATCGTCGACGGCAAGATGGAGGCCTTCTTCAAGGAGGTCACCCTGCTCAGCCAGCCCTGGGTGCGTGAGCCGAAGAAGACCATCGGCGACCTCGTGAAGGAAGTCTCGGCCAAGACGGGCGAGAACATCCAGGTCAAGCGCTTCGTGCGCTACCAGCTCGGGGAGGTCTGACCGCCATGGCCGAACTCCGCTATCCACGCGTGCTCATCAAGCTCTCCGGCGAGGCGCTGGCCGGAGCGGCGGGGTTCGGCTTCGACTTCGAGACCATCGACCGGCTCGCCGAGGAAGTCGTCTCGGTGATCCAGCTCGGCGCCACGGTGGGCCTCGTGATCGGCGGCGGCAACATCGTGCGCGGCACGATCCTCTCCAAGATGGGGCTCGACCGCGTCACCGCCGACTACATGGGAATGCTCGGCACCGTGATCAACGCGCTGGCCGTGCAGGACGTGCTGGAACGCAAGGGCATCGATACCCGCGTGATGACGGCCATTCGCATGGAGGAGCTCGCCGAGCCGTACATCCGGCGGCGCGCGCTGCGCCACTTCGAGAAGGGGCGCAGCGTGATCTTCGCCGCCGGGACGGGGAATCCGTACTTCTCCACCGATACGGCCGCCGTGCTGCGCGCCATTCAGATCAAGGCCGACCTCATCATCAAGGCGACGAGCGTCGACGGCGTGTATTCGGCCGACCCGCGCCGCGATCCGAATGCCACGCTGTACGAGGAGATCAGCTACCGCGACGTGATGCTCGAGGAGCTGAAAGTCATGGATCAAACGGCCGTCACCCTTTGCAAGGAGAACGAGCTGCCGCTGATCGTTCTCAACATTCATCGACCGGGCGCTATCGCGCGGGCCGTGCGCGGGGAGCGCGAGGGGACACTCGTTCAATGAGCACTATCCAGGACATCCAGAAGGAATGCCGCGGCGCGATGGACAAGGCGCTGGACAACACGAAGCGCGAGTTCGCGCACGTCCGCTCCGGCAAGGCGTCGCCCACCATGCTCGACTCGGTCCGCGTGGAGATGTACGGCACCCCGATGGCGATGAACCAGGTGGCCACCGTGTCGTCGCCGGAGCCGCGGCTCCTCATCGTGACGCCGTTCGACAAGGGGCAGAGCAAGGCCGTGGAGAAGGCCATCCGCGAGGCCGGGCTCGGGCTCGAGCCGTCGAACCAGGGGACGTTCATTCGCGTGCCGCTGCCGGCCATGAACGAGGAGCGCCGGCGCGAACTCGTGAAGATCGTCCACAAGCTCGCCGAAGAAGGCAAGGTCGGGATTCGCCACGCGCGCACGCACGCGCGCGACACGCTCAAGAAGCTGCAGGGTGTGTCGGAAGACGAGGTGAAGCACGCCGAGAAGGACATCCAGAAGCTGCACGACGACTACATCCACCACGTCGATGAGCTGATCAAGGCGAAGGAAGCCGAGATCATGGAAGTCTGAACCCGACCACCGGCGCCGTGTCCGATTCCGCGTCCGCCGAACTGCTCGGCCAGATCCGCCTCCACGGGCGGATCCCGCGGCATGTGGCCATCATCATGGACGGCAATGGACGGTGGGCCCGCGAGCGCGTGATGCCGCGGACCTACGGGCACCGCGCCGGCATGCAATCGGTGCGCGACGTCGTGGAGGGCGCCATCGAGGTCGGTCTCGAGACGCTCTCCCTGTTCGCCTTCTCCAAGGAAAACTGGCAGCGGCCCAAGCTCGAAGTCTCGGCGCTGATGTCCCTGCTGGAAGAGTACATCCAGCGCGAGGCCGACGCGCTCGACGACAACGGCGTGCGGGTGCGCGTGCTCGGCGAGATCGAGCGGCTCACGCCGCCGGCCGCCGCCGCGGTGTCGCGGGTGACGGCGCAGACGGCGCACAACACCCGCCTCGACCTCAACCTCTTCATCTCGTACGGCGCGCGCGCCGAGCTGGTGCGCGCGGCGCGGCTAATCGCCGAGGACGTCGCCGCCGGCCGGCTCGATCCCGGGGCCGTGGACGAGGCCGAGTTCGCCGGCCGCCTGTACACCGCCGGCATGCCCGACCCCGATCTGCTCATTCGCACGTCGGGGGAGCTGCGCATCTCGAACTTCATGCTCTGGCAGCTGGCGTATACCGAGTTGTATGTGTCGCCCGTGCTGTGGCCCGACTTCCGCCGCGCCCAGTTCTACGAGGCCATCCTCGCGTTCCAGAACCGCGACCGCCGTTTCGGCAAGGTGAGTGTCTGATGAACGAGCTCGCGCGCCGCGTGCTGTTCGCGGTCATCGCCGCCCCCATCGTCCTGGCGATTCTCGTCATGGGCGGGGCGCCCCTCGCCGCCCTGCTGGCCGTCGCGTCGGCCATCGCGGCGTGGGAGTTCTTCCGCCTCGCGCGTGGCGCCGGGAACCAGCCGTTCGACGATATCGGAATTGGAATCGCCGGGCTCACGCCCCTCGCCGTGCACGCGCGATATCTGGGGCTGTATGCGGTCCAGCCCGTGGAGGTGGTGGTCGTGGTGCTCCTGGTGTGCGCGCTCGCGCTCTGGATGCGCGGTTCGCAGGGGCAGCCCATGGCGTCCCTCGGCGTCACGCTGCTCGGCGCGCTGTACACGGGGAGCACGCTGTCGTTCGCCTACGCGTTGCGGTATCACGAGTACGCGCTGGGCGGGCGCACCGTGAACGTGGGCGCCTGGCGCGTCCCCCTCTCAGCCGGCGGCGCCCTGGTGGTACTGCCCGTCGTGCTGACCTGGGCCAGCGACATTGGCGCCTACGCCGTGGGACGCGCGCTGGGCCGCCGGAAGCTCATGCCCTCGGTGAGCCCCGGGAAGACGATCGCCGGCGGGGTGGGCGCCCTGGTCGCCAGCGTGGCGGTCACCTGGGTCTACGTGCACTACGCCCTTCGTCCCGTCGCGCAGCTCGCGCTTACCCCCACCGGCGTGCTCGTCTTCGGCGTGGCGATCAGTGCCACGGCGCAGGTGGGCGATCTGTTCGAGTCGCTGCTGAAGCGCGAGGCGGGGGTGAAGGACAGTTCGCAGCTCATTCCCGGCCACGGGGGCGTGCTCGACCGCCTCGACAGTCTGTTCTTCGTGCTTCCCGTGGCCTATCTGCTGCTCGGCCTCCTGCTCGTGCCCGCGCCCGCATGACGCGCCGGGGAGTCGCCATCCTCGGGTCCACGGGATCGATCGGCACCACGGCCCTGCGCGTGCTGGCGCGGCACCCCGATCGCTTCCGCCTCGCGGCGCTCACCGCGCACGGGAACGCCGCGCTGCTGGCCGAGCAGGCCGTGGCGGCGCGTCCGCCGTTCGTGGGCCTCGTGCAGGACGGGCGCGACGCGGGGGAGGGCTGGTGCCTGGGGCCCGACTGCCTGCGGCAGGCCGCCGTGCGCGACGACGTGGACATCGTGCTCAACGCGGTGGTGGGATCCGTGGGCCTGGACGCCACGCTGGCCGCGCTCGAGCGCGGCAAGCGCGTGGCGCTGGCCAATAAGGAAACACTTGTAATGGGCGGGCACCTGGTGGCGGCGGCGGAGCGGCGGGGCGGGGGCGAAGTGGTGCCCGTGGACAGCGAGCACAGTGCGGTGCTGCAGTGCCTCTCGGGGCGGCCCGGCGTCGAAGTGCGGCGCGTCATCCTCACGGCGTCGGGCGGTCCGTTTCGGGAGTGGCCGCGGGAACGCCTGGAGCGGGCCACGCTGGCCGACGCGCTGCGGCACCCCACGTGGAGCATGGGCCGGAAGATTACCGTGGACAGCGCCACGCTCGCGAACAAGGCGCTCGAGGTCATCGAGGCGCACTATCTGTTTGGCCTGCCGTACGACCGGATCGACGTCGTGGTGCACCCGCAGAGCATCGTCCACTCGCTCGTGGAGTTCGTGGACGGGAGCGTTATCGCCCAGCTCGGGGTACCAAGCATGGAACTCCCCGTGCTGTACGCGCTGACTCATCCCGACCGAGTGCCCGACGCGGGCATTCCGGCGTTCGATCCCGTGGCGGCGTCGCCGCTCACGTTCGAGCCGGTGCGCATGGACGCGTTCCCCGCACTGCGGCTGGGCGTCGAGGCCGGGAGGGCCGGCGGGGCAGCGCCGGCGGTGTTCAACGCGGCGAACGAGCAGGCCGTCGCCATATTTCTGGACGGGCGCATCGGATTCACCGACATCGCGGCGGGGATTTCCGGCGCGCTCGACGCGCTGGGCGCGATGCCCGGCGACACCCGAGAGGCGCTGGACGCGGCCGATGCCGCGGCGCGGCGCCACGTGAGAGACCGGTTCGGATGTTAGCTCTGCTGGCCCCCGTGCTCGTGTTCGGGCTCGTGATCTTCGTGCACGAGCTGGGCCACTTTCTGGCCGCCAAGGCCGTGGGCGTGTACGCGCCCCGGTTTTCCATCGGCTTCGGCCCTGCGCTCTGGCGCCGGCGCCGCGGCGAGACGGAGTACGTGCTCGCGCTCCTGCCGCTCGGGGGCTACGTGCGCATGGCCTCGCGGCACGACGAGTCGTCGGCGTTCCTCGAAGGCGGGAACGAGGAGAAGAGCGGGCTCAAGCCGGGC
>JAGWRB010000153.1 GCA_028876725.1 Gemmatimonadota bacterium | reverse complement strand
CCGGTGGATCTGCGCGATCTCGCCATCGACGGCGACGATCTGCGGCGCGCCGGCGTGCCCGCCGGCCCGGGGATGGGGCGCGTCCTGCACGCGCTGCTCGACTGGGTGCTCGAGGATCCGGCGCGCAATGTGCCGGCGGTGCTCGCCGAGCGCGCGCGCGCGCTGCATCGCGAGTTCGAGGAGCGACGCGGATGACGAGCGGCGGCCGGCGCCGCGGGGCCGAGTCCGGCGGCGAGTCGCTGTTCACGCGCCCGGGCGACGCGCCGCTGGCGGCGCGAATGCGTCCGCGGTCGCTGGACGAATTCGCGGGGCAGCGGCATCTGCTGGAGCCCGGCAAGCCGCTGCGCGCGGCCATCGAGTCGGGGCACGTGGGATCGATGGTCTTCTGGGGGCCGCCGGGGACGGGCAAGACGACGCTGGCGCGGCTCATCGCCGCCCACACCGACCGCGTGTTCGTGCCCTTCTCGGCGGTGACCGAGGGCGTGCCGCGCGTGCGGGAGATCGTGGCGCAGGCCGAGGGGCGCCGTGCGGCGGGGCAGGGCACCATTCTGTTCGCCGACGAGATCCATCGGTTCAACAAGGCGCAGCAGGACGCGTTCCTCCCGCACGTGGAAGCGGGCACGATCACGCTCATCGGCGCCACCACGGAGAATCCCTCGTTCGAGATCAACGGGGCGCTGCTGTCGCGCCTGCGCGTGTTCGTGCTCGAGGCGCTCGCGCCCGCCGATCTGGAAACGGTAATACGGCGCGCGCTGGCCGACCGCGAGCGCGGCCTGGGCGACTGGGCGCTGCACGTCGATGACGCGGCGGTCACGCGCATCGCGACGCTCGCCGATGGCGACGCGCGGCGGGCGCTGACCGTGCTCGAGGCCGCGGCGGCGCACGTGGGCCGCGGCGGGCATCTGGGCGAGGCCGAAGCGCGCGAGGCGCTTCAACTGCGGTTCGCCCACTTCGACAAGGGAGGCGAGGAGACGTACAACATGCTCAGCGCCTACCACAAGAGCCTGCGGGGCAGCGATCCGCAGGGCGCGCTCTACTGGATGGCGCGCATGCTCGAGGGCGGCGCCGACCCCATGACGCTCTTCCGCCGCGCGATCGCGATGGCCGCCGAGGACATCGGGCTCGCCGATCCCGAGGCGCTCAAGCTCGCCGTGGCCGCGCGCGACGCGTTCCACATGCTCGGGGCGCCGGAGGGGTATCTGCCCCTGGCGGAAATGACAGTGTACCTGGCCACCGCGCCGAAGTCGAACAGCGCCAAGCGCGCCCTCGACGCCGCCCTGGAGGCGGCGCGCGCGACGCCGGCGGAGCCCGTGCCCCTGCACATTCGCAACGCGCCGACGGGCCTCATGAAGGAACTGGGGTACGGGCGCGGGTATCAGTACGCACACGCGGTGCCCGAAGCGTACATTCCGCAGGAGTATCTGCCGGAGTCGCTTCGGGGGACCGCGTTTTTCGAACCCGGCGCGTTCGGATTCGAGAAGGAAATCGCCAAACGCCTGGCGTGGTGGGCGGAACGCAAACGCAAAGCCCGGGACCCGGGCGAGGACCAGTGAGGTTCGTGTGTCGACACGCATCGTGAAACGCCGTCTGTGGATCGCCGCCGCCCTCGTGCTCGCCGGCGGCTGCTCGTTCCTGGGGCGGCGCGTGTTCAAGCAGCCGACGGTGCTCCTGCAGGACGTGCGGCTCACCGGGCTCGGCATCACCGGCGGCAACCTGGACGTCGTGCTGCGCGTGTATAACCCGAATGGCTATCAGCTCGACGCCACGCGCATGCACTACCAGGTGATGGTGGACACCATTCCCGTCGCGGGAGGCGAGGTGACCGACGCCAACCGGTTCCCGGGGGGCGACACCACCACAGTGCACATTCCCGTGCAGTTCTCGTATGCCGGCGTGGGCGCCGCGGGACGCGAGCTCGCGCAGAGCGGCGCCGTGAACTACAAGGTGATCGGCGACCTGACCGTGGGCTCGCCCATCGGCAGCCGCACCTTTCCCTTCACCGCGACCGGGCGCTTCTCCACCGTAAACGCCCGCATTCACTGAGCGGAGGTTCGCATCGCACGCGATCTGATCACCGTCACGCCTCCCGCCGACCGCGCCCTGCTCGTGGGCGCGCCGCTCAAGCGCGCCGGTGCCCGTCGGCTGCTCGAGGAGCATCTGCGGGAACTCGAACGGCTGGCCGACACGGCCGGCGCCCACGTCGTGGGCGAACTCACGCAGCAGATCGACCGCCCGCATCCCGGGACGTACCTGGGCTCGGGAAAGCTCGACGAGCTGCGCGCCAAGGTCGCGGAAACCGGCGCGACGCTGATCATCTTCGACGATGAACTCTCGCCGTCGCAGGGGAAGAACATCGAGGACGCGATCGGCCAGCGGGTGGTGGACCGCGCGGAGCTGATCCTTGACATCTTCGCCACGCGGGCGCGCACGTCGGAAGCGAAGATGCAGGTGGAGCTGGCGCAGCTCGAGTACATGCTGCCGCGCCTCACGCGCATGTGGACGCACCTCGAGAAGTTCCGCGGGGGCATCGGGGTGCGCGGCCCTGGCGAAACGCAGCTCGAAACCGACCGCCGCCTCATCAACCATCGCATCAAGCTGCTCAAGGAGCGTCTGCGCGAGGTGATGAAGGCGCGCGCGGTGCAGCGCCAGGCCCGCCAGGGGATGTTCAAGGCGTCGCTGGTGGGGTACACGAACGCCGGCAAGTCGTCGATCCTGCGCGGCCTCGCGTCGGCGCCCGACGTGTTCGTGGAAGACCGGCTCT
>JAGWRB010000152.1 GCA_028876725.1 Gemmatimonadota bacterium | reverse complement strand
GGCGCGAGCGCGCCTACGCCGGCGGCGCCGCACGCGTTGTCGCCGCCCCCGCCCACCACGGGCGTGCCCGCCGGGAGCCCCGTAGCCGCGGCCGCCTCGGCGGTCACCAGCCCCAGCACCTCGGCCGATTCGCCGACCGACGGGGCGAGCGAGGGTGCGAGATCGACCGCACGGAACATGTCGTCGCTCCAGCGGCGCCGGGCGGGATCGAAGAGCATGGTGCCCGAGGCGTCGGACGCCTCGGTGGCGAGCGCGCCGGTGAGGCGATAGCGCACGTAGTCCTTGGCGAGGAGCACCGTGGCCAGGCGCGCGAACGCCTGTGGCTCATGACGCCGGAGCCAGAGGATCTTGGGCAGCGTGAATCCCTCGAGCGCGGCGTTGCACACCAGTTCGCGCAGGCGGTCCTCGCCGCCCACGCGGTCGGTGATCTCGCGGCACTCGGCGCTCGTGCGGCCGTCGCACCAGAGCAGGGCGGGGCGAATGACCTGCCCGTGCGCGTCGAGGAACACCGACGAGTGCATCTGTCCCGAGAGGCCGACGGCCGCGATCGTGGCGCCCGGCACGGCGGCGAGCGCGGTGCGCACGGCTTCGGCGCACGCGGCCCACCAGTCGTCGGGGTGCTGCTCGGCCCACCCCGGACGCGGAGTCTGCATGGTGAGGGCCACCGACGCCGAGGCGACGACGTCGCCCGACGGACGGACGAGCAGCGCCTTCACGCCGCTCGTGCCGACGTCGAGCCCCAATACCAGATCACGAAAGACGTCGGGCATGCTCAGAGATACGGCTGGGCCAGCCAGACGAGGCCGTCGCGGAGCTTGACCGGCAGCGGGCGGAGGCGGGAGTCCATGAGGTTGTACCGGCGGGCGGCGGCGCGCTTGGCGTCGATCACCGCGTCGAGGCGCGCGGTGAGATCGGCGTCGTAGCACTCCACGGCATATTCGAAGTTGAGGCGCAGGCTGCGCGGATCCCAGTTCGTGGAGCCGACGAGCGACCACTGACCATCGACGGTGAACAGCTTGGAGTGGTCGAACGGCGGGGGCGTGAGATACACGCGGCATCCGCCGCGGAGCACCTGGCCGAGCTGGGCCGTCTGCGCCCACTGCACCGTGCGCAGGTTGCCGCGCGACGGGAGCACGATCTCGACCTCCACGCCGCGCAGGGCGGCCACCTTGAGGGCGTCGATGATGGGCGGGTCGGGGAGGAAGTACGGCGTGACGATGCGGATGCGGCGCCGGGCCTGGGCGATGGCGCCGAGGAGCGTGAAGATCAGCGCTTCGAAATCCTCGTCGGGGCCGTCGGGGATGCCGCGCGCGAGCACGGGACCGGCGTCGTCGACGGGGGGGAACCAGGTCTCGACGTCCAGCGATTCGCGCGCGGCGAACTGCCAGTCGAACGCGAACGCGCTCATGAGCTGGCGCACCACCGGCCCGCGGAACTGAAAGTGGATGTCCTGCGTGGGATGCCGCGGTGCGAGCGCGCGCAGGCACGCGTCGCGGATGTTGAGCCCGCCGCAGAACCCCGTCGCGCCGTCCACGATCATGAGTTTTCTATGATTGCGGAGATTGAAGTACGGGTGCGAGAACGGGAACGCCGAGGGGAGGAACTGCTCCACCGTCACGCCGCGGCGGCGGAGCGCGCCGACGATCGTGGGCCGGCTGTAGCGGGCGCCCACGCCGTCGATGAGCACGCGCACCTGCACGCCGCGCGCCGCGGCGCTCGCGAGCGCGTCCACGAAGCGGTCGGCCACGGCGCCGCGGTCGAAGATGTAGGTGGCGAACGCCACCGTGCTCCGCGCGCCGTCGATGGCGGCGAGCATCGCGGGGTACCCCTCGTCGCCGTCCACGAGCGGTTCCACGGCGTTGCCGGCGACGAGGGGCACGCCGGTCACGCGGCCGATGAGCTGGGCCAGGGGGCGCAGGTCGCGCGGAATCCGCTCGTACGGCACGGCCGGCTGGGGCAGCGCGTGGGACCCGGTGGGCGTCATGCCGGCGCCCACGCGATCGCGGCGCAGCTCGCCGGCGCGCCGGCGAATGCGATTCACCCCGAGAAACACGTAGAGCGCCGAGCCGATGAGCGGCGTGAGCCACACCAGCCCGATCCACCCGATGGCCGAGCGCGGGTCGTCCTTGGTGAGCACGATGTGCGCCGACACGCCCACGGCCAGCACGACGTGGACGACCCCGATGAGCAGCTGGAGGGAGCCGGGGGACAGCATCCGTAGATGATACAGTAGATTGATGGGAGCCGACAGCCGACGCGCGGCGATTCGCGCGCCCGGCGGCTCATGAATCGTTCCCGGCCCGCATGCGACCCCGCGTTTCCGTTTCGTTCGTCCGTGCGCTCGCCCTGCGCTGCCCGCGCTGCGGCGGGCGCGGCATTCTCAAGTCGTGGTTCCAGCTGCGCCCGCAGTGTCCCACCTGCGCGCTCGCGTTCGAGCGCGGCGAGGACGAGGACTACTGGTACGGCGGCTTCATGTTCAACATCATCGCCGCCGAGCTGCTGAGCATGGGCGCCGTGGTCATCGCGATCGTGGCCACCTTTCCGCGCGTGCCGTGGACCGCGCTCGAAATGCTGGGCCCCGCGCTGGCCGTGGTCGTGCCCGTGGTGACGTATCCGTTCACCCGGTGCATCTGGCTGGCCTGGGATCTGGCGTTTCGCCCCGCCGAGCCCGGGGACTGATCCCGGCCGGCGGCTCCACCGAACCCCTACACCTGTTCGGGGGCCCCGCCGACAGAGCGGCGCGCGGGGCGCCGGCATCTTCCTAGCGACCCGGTGGGCGGAGCGGCCCGCCGCACGCGGCCCCGCGGGGCAGGAGATGCGCATGCTGAAGCTCCGAAACATCATGACCTCGGACGTCGTGTCCGTGACGCCGCTGACCACGCTGCGCGATGCGATGGAGCTGCTCGCCCGGCAGCACGTGAGCGGAGCGCCGGTGCTCACCGGCGGACGCGTGGTGGGCGTCGTGTCGGCGGCCGACCTGCTGAGCTTCGCGGCGTCGGAGCCCGGCGTTCCGCGCGAGCGCGAGGAACCCGAGGACACCGAGTGGCGCGACTGGAGCGATCTGCCGCTGCCCGATCAGAGCGACGTGGAGAACGAGCCCTCGGGGGAGTTCTTCACCGATCTGTGGGATGACGCCGGCGCCGAAGTCACCGAGCGCATGGAAAGCGTGGACGGCCCCGAGTGGGACACGCTGGCCGAGCACGAGGTGCGTGAGGTGATGACGCGGCAGCTCTGGGCGATGAGCCCCGACGACGCCGTGGAGAAGGCCGCCGAGCTGATGCAGCGCGCGCGCATTCACCGCGTGCTGGTCGTGGACGACGGGAAGCTCGTCGGCATCGTCACGACCACCGACATCGCCCGCGCCGTCGCGGAACGCAAGGTGCAGGGGCGGACGTACGTGTTCAATCGCGACCGGGAGTTCCGCGAGCCCTGGTCCTGAGGCACGGCCGCCTGCGGGCGGAGGAGGGGCGCATGTTTCGGACGATCGTGGTACCGCTGGACGGCTCACCGCTGGCCGAGCACGCCATTGCCACGGCGACGATGCTCGCCGAGCGGGCCAAGGCGGACGTCGTGCTGGTGCGGGCCCACCAGCTCATGCTGCACGACCTGGGCGACCAGCTCGCGCTGGACCAGGCGATGCGCGAGGAAGCGCAGGACTACCTGGACCGCACGGCGAAGGGCATTCACGACGAGGTGGGGCTGGCCCCGCGCACGGAGATTCTGGAGGGGCCGCCGGCGCACGCCATCTGCGAATTCGTACGCAGTCTGCCCGATCCGCTGCTGGTGATGTGCACGCACGGCCGCACCGGGTTCAGCCGGATGTGGATGGGGAGCGTGGCGGACGGCGTGCTGCGCACGAGCTCGGCGCCGCTGCTGCTGCTGCGTCCCGAGCAGGCGCCCGACGGCGTGCTGGAGCCGGTGGGCGCGTTCAAGCGGATGCTGATTCCGCTGGACGGCTCGGGGTACGCCGAGCAGGTGGTGCCGCACGCCATGGCGCTGGCCGAGCTGACGGAGGCGCAGGTGCTGCTGCTGGAGGTCGTGAAGCCGGTGTACATGCCGGCGTTCATGCCGGCCATGGAGTACGCGGTGACCTACGCGCCGCCCGAGGACTACGCGGCCGACGCGACGCGCACGCTGGTGGAGCGGGCGGCGGATTACGTCGCGGCGCTGGCCACGAAGCTGCGCCGCCAGCACGCGACGCTCGACATCCAGACCGAGGTGCGCACCGACGCGACGCCGGCCACGGTGATCATCGGGACGGCCGAGGCGCAGGGCACGGACGTGGTGGCGCTGGCCACCCACGGCCGGGGGATGTCGCGGTTCGTGGTGGGGAGCGTGGCCGACAAGCTGCTGCGCGCCGGACCGCCGGCGATGCTGGTGGTGCGGCCGCAGTAGGCGGCTAGTGGTCGCAGCCGCAGTCCGGCCCGCACGCGCCGGACCGCGGCTGCCGGGCCGCGGTCACGCGCTTCCAGGCGCGCCGCGCGAGATAGAGCGCCGCGGCGGCGAGCGCCGCCCCCACGGCCAGATTCTGCATTGTGGCGCCGATCATGCGCCGCCTCCGAATCCGAGCGCCAGCCCGCCATGGTAGATCAGGAAGGCGGCGCCGTACGCCAGCACGAGCATATAAGTAAATTGTAACGCCGCCCACCGGGCCCCGGTCCACCCGCCGCCCGTTTCCTTGTGGGTCATGGTCACCGTGCTCGTGCACATCAGGGCGAACACGTAAAACGCCATGAGCCCGATCGCCATGAGCGGCGTGTACGCCGGCCGCCCCGTGACCGGGTCGCGCTCCTGGCGCAGCCGCTGGCCCAGCGCCTTCGTGTCGTCGCCCTCGTGGCCCACGCCGTAGATGGTCCCCATCGTGCTCACGAACACCTCGCGCGCCGCGAACGACGCGACCATCGACACGCCGATCTTCCAGTCGTACCCCAGCGGGCGCACGGCGGGCGCGATGGCGTGCCCCAGCGTGCCCAGCGCCGACTGCGAGAGCTGTTGCTCCTGCGTCACCGGCCGTCCGTCCACCGGCGTCGCCCGCGGGTACGTGGCCAGCCCCCACAGCAGGATCGAGATCGAGAAGATCACCGTGCCCGCGCGCCGCAGGAAGAGCCGCACGCGCTGCCACACCGAATTCCCCAGCACGCGCACGCTCGGCACCGCGTACGGCGGCAGCTCGATGATCAGCGCCCGCGTTTCCGAGCGGAGCAGCGTGCGGCGAAACACCGCCGCCGCCAGCAGCGCCGCCACCGTGCCCATGAGGTACATCCCCAGCATCGTCAGCCCCTGCAGGCTCAGCACCCCGCCCACCGCGACGGCCGGCACGAACGCCGCCACGAGCAGCGTGTACACCGGCAGGCGCGCCGAGCAGCTCATGAGCGGCACGACCATGATCGTCGCCAGCCGCTCCTTGGGCTGCTGGATGGTGCGCGTGGACATGATCGCCGGCACCGCGCAGGCGTAGCCCGAAATGAGCGGAATGAAGCTCTTGCCGTGCAGGCCCAGGGGGCGCATGTAGCGGTCCATCACGAACGCCGCGCGCGCCATGTATCCGGAGTCTTCCAGGATGCCGATGAACAGAAAGAGAATCGCGATCTGCGGCAGGAAGACGAGCACGCTCCCCACGCCGCCCAGCGCCCCGTCGACGATGAGGCTGCGCAGCTCGCCGGGCGGAATCGCGGCGCGCACGCCCGCGCCGGTGAGCGCCACGAGCGCCTGGATCCCGTCGGCGAGCGGCTGGGCCCAGCTGAACATCGCCTGGAACACGAGGAGCATGAGGCCCAGGAAGATGAGCGGGCCCCACACCTTGTGCAGGACCACCGCGTCGACGCGATCGCTCCACGACGCGGCGCGCGGGGCGCGCCGCGTGATCGTTCGCTCGGCCACGCGGGCAATCCACCGGTAGCGGCGCTGGGCATCGCGGTCGGCGGCCGCGTGCGCGCTGTCGGGCGCGGCGGCCGCCTCGCCGCTCTCGTCGAGCGCGAGCGCGGGACGGGGGAGCGAGACCGCGCGATCGATGGCGTGGCGCAGCCGGTCGATCCCCTCGCCGCGCGTCGCGACCACCGGCACCACGACGACGCCGAGTTCGTGAATCAGCTCCACGACGTCGATCTGCAGGCCCGCGCGCTCCAGCCGGTCCACGCGGTTGAGTGCGATCACCGTGGGGCGTCCCAGCTCCAGCACCTCGGTGGCCAGATAGAGATTGCGCTCGAGGTTCTCGGCGTCGGCCACGATCACGATCACGTCGAGCGGGGGCACGCCCGTGGCGCGTCCCAGCAGCACGTCGAGCGCGATCGCTTCGTCGGGCGATTCCGGCGAGAGGCTGTAGGTGCCGGGGAGATCGACCACCTCCACCGCGCCGTTCTCGGTGCGGTACTCGCCCTCGGCGCGCTCCACGGTGACGCCGGGAAAGTTGGCCACGCGCTGGCGGCGGCCGGTGAGCGCGTTGAAGAGCGTGCTCTTGCCGCAGTTGGGATTGCCCACGAGGGCCACGCGCAGCGGGCGCGTGGTGGGGCGGGGCGGAGGCGCCGGCACCGGGCCGGCGGCCGCGGTCATGCGGCCAGCGGCCGCACGCGAATCGATCGTGCCACGGAGACGTCGAGGGCGAGCCGCGAGCCGCGCACGTCGAGCAGGATGCCGCTGCGCGTGTCCACGATGTTCACCCGGGCGCCTTCGAAAACGCCGAGGGTGCGCAGGCGGCGCGCTTCGTGCGCGGGGCAGGAGAGCCCCACGACGAGCGCGCAGTACCCGATGGGACAGGACGCGAGCGGACAGTCGCCGGGACAGTTGAACCCCGGGCTCGAAGCGTTCACGGCGCGACGCCGACGTTTCCAGAAGTTGAGCACGATCTCTTGCGGGCGATCAGGGGGCGCGGAGATCACCGTCAGCGCCGGCCGCGACCCCTTCCAGCGCTGTAGTAAGGGTAATGGGTAGGGGGAGGGGAACAATCGGAAATTAGACGGCAGGCGTGCGGGGGAAAACCCGACAAGGCGCCCCCGCCCGTTTACCGCCTACCGCCCACTGCATACTGCCCACTGCTTCTTATCCGACGTACGTCGCCAGCGCCTTTCCCGCCCGCCCGTCGTGCAGGTGCTTGAGGGCACGGTCGCGGAGCTGGCGGATGCGCTCGCGGGTAACCCCGAAGATCTCGCCGATCTCCTCGAGCGTGCGTTCGCGGCCGTCGTCGAACCCGAAGTAGAGCCGAAGCACCCGCTGGTGGCGGGGAGAGAGGGCCTTGAGGGCGGCTTCGAGGTCGGCGCGCATGAGGCGCCGGGCGGCTTCCTCCTCGATGTCCGGCGCTTCGGCCTGGACGAACTGCTCGAGCAGGGCGCGGTCGCCGTCGCGGCTGAGCGGGGCGTCGAGCCGGATCTCATTGCGGTTGACGCCGACGAGCGAGCGCACCACGTGCCGGGAGAGCCCGGTGACGCGCGACAGCTCCTCTTCCGTGGGTTCGCGGTCGAGCTCCTGGCGCAGGGCCGCCGACGACTTCACCACGCGCGAGAGATCGCCCGTGCGGTTGAGGGGGAGCCGCACCGTGCGGCTGTGGCGGGCGAGGGCGGCGAGGATGGCCTGGCGGATCCACCAGACGGCGTACGAGATGAACTTCACGCCGCGGTCGGGGTCGAACCGGCGGGCCGCGGTCATCAGCCCCATGTTGCCCTCCTCGATGAGATCGAGCAGGGACAGCCCGCGGTTGCGGTACTTCTTCGCCACGGATATTACGAATCTCAGATTGCGCTGCACGAGCTCGTCGAGGGCCCGCGCGTCGCCCTGCCGGATGCGGTGGGCGAGCGCGAGCTCGTCGTCGGCCGAGAGGAGCGGGTACTTGTTCACCTCGGCGAGGTACTGGTCGAGAATGTCCTGTTGCGGCGGGTGCGGCGTGATGGGCCCAGGCGACGGATGGGCCCGTGTGCGTTTGGCGCGTGGCATGGGATCGGCCTTCTGCCTTCGTTTGGGGTAGGCGCAATCTGCCCCGCGCCATATGGCGCCGCATCCGACAAACCCTGAACCTTGGTGGGGATGGTGCCGACGGAACGTCGCCGCGAAAATTCAGGCAATCCCTGAATCGACGGCGGCCGGAAAAAGGGCGATCTTCTTGACGCGTTCGTGAGACGGGTTTTCACGGACGGGGCTTTTCCCCCGGGACGCCGGCGGAAGGCAGCGGGTTGGGAGTTCGACCCTGGCTCGCAGGTTGTGAGGTCGCTGGACACAACTGAAGCCCCGTGATCTCGGGGCACCTGCGTCGGACCCGTCCGACAAGGGCAAGACCGTCGATCTGGCTGCGCAGACGCTTTGCGAGTGCGCGGCGCCGAACCAAGGGATCGCCGGCACCAGCGGGACCGAGTCCCCGGCGGAGGTTGCCATGCCTCCACGGGGGCTCACCATTTCTATACTTCCTTCCGCGGGTTGGTAGGTTGGTAGGTTGGTAGGTTGGTAGGTTGGTAGGTTGGATGCCGCCTCACGGCCTCACGGCCTCACGGCCTCACCGCCTCACGGCTTTTCGCGTCCCTCGTCATCCGTCAGCACACGGACCGCGGGCGTGTCCAGATCGTCGAACTGTCCGCGATTGGTGGCCCATACGAATGCCCATACGGCCGCCGCGACGACGATCAACGCCAGCGGCACCACGATGTAGATGACACCCATCAGTTCCTCCGCCCGAACGTCCGGGCCTGCCACGAGCTGATCACCACGGTGAGCGAGCTGGCGGGCATGAGCAGTGCCGCAACGAGCGGGTCGATGCGTCCCGCCATCGCCAGGCCCGCGCCAATCACGTTGTACACCAGCGAGAAGGCAAGATTGCGCCGGATCACGTGCATCGTGCGCTCCGCGCCGCGCACGAGATCCACGAGCGCGTCGAGGCCGGGCCGCGTCAGGTAGACGTCGGCGGTGGCGAGGCACGCTTCGGCGCCGCCGTGCACCCCCACGCCCACCGTGGCCGCGGCCATGGCCGCCGCGTCGTTCACGCCGTCGCCCACCATCACCACCGAGCGCTCGCCGTGCGCGCGCTCCACCACGCGCCGCTTCTCCTCGGGCGACGCGCCCCCGAGACACGCCGTGCGGGGCAGATCGAGCGCGCGCCCCACGGCGTCCACCACGGCCTGTGCGTCGCCCGAGAGCACGCGCACCTCCCATCCGCGCGCGCGGAGCGCCCCCACCGCGGGCCCCGCATCGGCGCGAACGGGATCGCCGAACGCGGCGGCGCCCACCACGGCGCCGTCGACGGCGACGAGCACCGGCGTGCGCGCCGTGTCGAGCCGGCCGAGCAGCGCGTCGACCGAGGCATCGGACGGCGCGTGCTCGCGCACGAAGCGCGGGGACCCGACCGAGACCGTATGTCCGTCCACTCGTCCCGTCACGCCGCCCCCCGGCACGTGCCGCACGTCGTCGACGACCGGTGCCGGCATGCCCGCCCACGCGTCGCGGAACCCGGCGGCCACCGGGTGCGTGGCGTCCGTTTCCAGCGCCAGCACCAGCGGCTTCACCCATGCGGGGCCCACCCACTCGACGAGCGCGGTGCGCCCCTCGGTGATCGTGCCCGTCTTGTCGAGGAACACGACGCCCGGCCGCGCGAGCGACTCGACGGCGTCGCCGCCCTTGATGAAGATCCCCGAGCGCGCGGCGCGGCCAATGGCCATCGACACGGCGAGCGGCGTGGAGAGCGCGAGCGCGCACGGACAGGTGACGATGAGCAGCGCGATGGCGTTGTCGACGGCGGTACCCGGCGCGCGAAATTCCCAGATCACAAATGTGATGCCCGCGAGTACGAGCACCGCGCCCACGAACCAGGCGGCCATGCGGTTCGCCGTCTCGACCACGGGCGCCCGGCGGCGCGCGCTCTCCTCCACCTGCTGCAGAATCTTCGCCACCCGGCTCGACTCGCCGGCCTGCTCGACGCGCACGCGTAGCGGCGCCGAGAGGTTGACGGTGCCCGCGTACACGACGTCGCCCTCGGCGGCCGACGCGGGGCGCGATTCGCCGGTGAGGAGCGCGGCGTCGATCTGCGAACGCCCGCGCGTGACCACGCCGTCGGCGGCCAGCGTCTCACCGGGACGCACGTCGAGGGTCATGCCGGGGAGCAGCGCTTCGGCGGGGATCTCGCGCACGGCGCCGGTGTCGTCGGCGACGCGCGCGGTGGACGGCGTGAGCGAATAGAGCAGTTCGGCGCCGTCGGCCGCGGCGCGCTGTCCGCGCTGCTGCAGATACCGCCCCACGAGCAGCAGGAAGATCAGCAGCGCGAGGCCGTCGAAGTAGATGGGACCGGCGTCGCGCATCGTGTTGACGGCGCCCTGCAGGTAGCCCACGCCGAGTCCGAGCGCGATGGGCACGTCCATGTGCAGCGTGCGTGTGCGGAGCGCGGCCCAGGCGCCGGCAAAGAAGACGCGTCCGGGCCAGAGCAGCGCGGGGGTGACGAGCAGCAGGCTCAGCCAGCGAAAGAACACCTGCCATTCGTGCTCCATGCCGCCCATCCAGCCGGCGTAGAGCGCGAACGCGGCGAGCATGATGTTGCCGGCGATCGCGCCGGCGACGCCGATGCGCACGAGCATCGCGCGGTCTTCGTGGCGGCGCACTTCGTCGCGCTTCACGCCGCGGAAGGGGTGCGGCGGATACCCGAGCGAGTCGAGCATGCACGCGACGCGCGAGAGCGGAAGTGCCGACGGATCCCACACCACGCGCGCCAGCGATCGCCGGATGTCGAGTTCGGCGCCGCCCACGCCGGGCAGCAACAGGGGCACGCGTTCCACCAGCCAGACGCACGAGGCGCAGTGCACGCCCTCGAGGTAGAGCTCCACCTGCGCCGTCCCGTCGGGATGACGGCGGACGTACAGGGCGTGGAAGGCGTCGTGGTCGAACTCCTCGTACGTCCGCCCGCTGGGGCGCACCGCTTCCTCGCGCCGCTCGCCGAACCGGTAGTACTGGTCCAGGCCGTGCTCATGCAAAATCTCGTATGCCGTCCGGCATCCGGTGCAGCAGAACTGCCGGGTCGCGCCGTCGTCGACGAGCCCGCTGGGAACCTCGAGGCCGCAGTGGGTGCACGACACGGCCGCGCGCGCGACCGCGCCCGTCGTCAGCGTGGCGCGGTCAGCGAACGCCATGGCCCGGGGCCGCCGGAGCGGCGGCCGGCATGGCGTGCCCGCCCAGGTGCATGGCGGGCGCGCGCACGCGTCCGGCGATCGACAGCAGCCCCAGCACGAGCACCAACGCCGCGCTGGCCAGCGGCAGCCGCCGGGCCACGGGCCCCAGCAGCCGCTGCGCGCCCAGCCCCACGCCGAGCAGCACGGGGACGGTGCCCAGCCAGAACGCGCCCATCACGCCGGCGCCGGCGAGCGGGCTGGCCGTGCCCCCCGCGGTGACGACGAAGGTGTAGAGCCAGCCACAGGGCAGCAGGGTGGTGAGGAGCCCGGTGACCGCGGCGCGCGCCACGGGCGGGCGGTCGCGCATCGCGATCAGCGCGCCGCCGAGCCGGCGCTTGGCCCACTCGGGCGCGAGGGTGCCGGGCACCCGCACTCCCGCTGTAGCGGCGATGATTCCCAGCGCCCACGCGACCATGAGCACGCCGGCGGCGACGGCGGCCGCGCGGCCGAATCCCGCGAACCGCCCCAGGTCGTCGACGCGCGCGCCGATGGCGCCCGCGACCGCGCCAAGCGCGACGTACGACACGAGACGCCCGGCGTTGTATGCGAGGTGCGCCGGCAGGTTGGCCATTCCGCGCGGCGTGGACGCGCCGGCGTACACGCACACGAATCCGCCGCACATCGCGGCGCAGTGCACGCTGCCCACGAGGCTCGCCGCCAGCACGCCGAGCAACAGGGTCACGTGCCGCTCGGCGCCGGAATCGCTTCGATGCGCGAGGTGGAGGTGAAGCGCTTGCCGCCGCGCGTGACGTCGAACTGCAGCTCCCACACCCCGCCGTGCGTGACCGGGAGGTTCACGGCGTAGCCGGCGGAGTCGCGCACGAGGGTGGTGTCGATGATGTCATTGGCGCGCGCGTTGAAGAACGCCGCGACCTTCACCGTGGCGTCGGGAATTGCCGCGCCGGCGGCGTCGGTGAGGGTCACCTGGAGGTGCGCGCCCTGGCGCGCCGTGAATGCGCCGAGCGTGGGCGACAGATGCCAGCCGAGCGCGAGGTTCTCTCGGCGCTGGGCGAGGGTACTGTCCCAGTCCACCGCCTTCTGATAGTAGTTGGGCTCGATGGCGAACGAGGGATCGTCGCTGGCCACCCGGAACACCCAGATGTTGAGCCCCACGGTGGCGGCGAGAATCGCCACGACGCCGAGGGGCCAGCCGAGACCGCGTTTCATCGTTTGGGATCCTCGCGATGCTGTTGGTCGTCATGCTCGTCGGATTCGGGGCCGACGAGCCGATAGGGCACGCCCTGGCTGAACGCCGCGCCATCGCTGATGCGCACCGTGATGTCGCGTTCGCCGTCGTGGAACGCCGAGGGCGCGAGCATGACGAAGAGCGTCATCGTGCCGGTCTGGCCGGCGGCCACGGGCATGGGGTTGTCGGGGGCGATGACGTCGCTTCCGGGCGCGCCTTCGATGCTCACGCGGTAGACGCGGTCGCCGCCGGCGCGGTTGGTGATCTTCACGCGGAGCTGGTTGGCGACGTGCCCGTCGGGCTCGATCACGTACGGCTCGCCGAGTCCGCGCAGCACGGTGACGTCGGCCGGCGCGCGCGTGGCGAGCGTGTACGCGAGGCCGCCGAGCGCGATCGCGAGGGCCAGGGGGTAGAGCACCACGCGGGGCCGCAGGCGCCGCACGCGTTCGCCTTCGAGCGCGGCGCGCGAGGAGTAGCGGATGAGGCCGCGCGGCTTGCCCACGCGGTCCATGATGGCGTCGCAGGCGTCGGCGCACTGGGTGCAGTGAATGCATTCCATCTGCAGGCCGTCGCGGATGTCGATGCCGGTGGGACAGGTGATCACGCAGGCGCCGCAGTCCACGCAGTCGCCGAGGCCCGCCCGGTCCTTGCCCCTGCCGCGCGGCTCGCCGCGGTTGCGGTCGTACGCCACGATGAGCGACTGGCGGTCGAGGAGCACCGACTGCCAGCGGCCGTACGGGCAGGCCACGAGGCAGGTCTGCTCGCGGAACCAGGTGAAGTCGGCCATGATGCCGAACGTCGTGATGGCCATGATGGCAAACGACGTCGGGTGATCGAACGGCGAACGCTGCACCCACTGCACCAGGCGGTCGATGCCCACGAAGTACGCCAGGAAGGTGTGGGCCAGAAAGAGCGAGAGCAGGAGGTACACGCCGTACTTGGCCAGGCGGCGCGGGTGGAGCTGCCCGCGCGCGTGCTCGCGGTCCATCTGCAGGGAGCCGCTGCGCCCGCCCTCGAACCAGCGCTCGATGGGGCGGTACAGGAACTCCAGGTATACCGTTTGCGGGCATCCCCATCCGCACCACACGCGGCCGGCGAGCGCCGTGAGCAGAAAGATGCCGATGATAATGCTGAACAGCAGGAACATCAGCAGCAGCGTGTCGGTGGGGAGGAACGTCGTGCCGAACAGCGTGAATTCGCGCCGCGGCAGGTCGAGCAGGATGAGCGGCTTGCCGTTCATCCGGATATATGGGATCGCGCAAAAGACGAACATCAGCCCGTACGCCACCACGCGCCGCCGCTGCCAGAACTTCCCGGGCGAGGGCTTGGGGCGGATCCAGCGGCGCGATCCGTCCTCGTTGAGCGTCGGCAGGACGCGGCCGGACGCGGCGGGGGCGTTGGTCGTCATTCGGAGCGGTCGACCTTCACGCCCTGCGGCGCCTTGGGGTTGGGCGGGTTGGTGCCGTGCAGTCCGTAGTAGACGTACACGGCCACGTCGTCGATCTGCTCGGGCTTGAGGAACTTGCCCCAGTTGGGCATGCCCTTGTCGAGCACGCCGTCGGTGATGGTCTTGTGCACGTCCACCAGCGTGCCGCCGTGCAGCCAGTAGTCGTCGGTGAGATTGGGGCCGATGAGGCCGCCGCCGTCGGGGCGGTGGCAGGGCGCGCAGGTGGTCACGAAGGTCTGCTTGCCGGCAGCCAGCGCCTGCGGGTTGTGGCCGAGGGCGGCGAGGGCCGCGGCGTCGGCGCCGCCCGAGGGCGCGGGGTGGAGCCTGGCCGCGGCGGCCACCGACGCGTTGTAGTCGGCGATGCGGCCCGGGCCGCGCAGCACGTGCCACGGATCCAGCGAATACACCAGGGCGAACACGATGCTCGCCCAGAACACCCACACCCACCAGCGGGGGAGCGGGTTGTCGTATTCCTGAATGCCGTCGTAGTTGTGCTCGAGCAGGTGTTCCCGATCGTTATCGTGGGTCGGCATGTTCGGTTCCGCGGTCCGGGGGACTGGGGGGCGTGGTGTCGTCTTCGAGCGGGAGGTGCCACTCGTGCTCCCACCGGGAGCGCCGGGTGAACACCACGCGCGCGAGAATCGCGACGAACACGGCGAGGAAGATGATGAGCGCGATGTCGGCGTAGATGTGGAGGCCGGCTCCGCTCACGACGTCGGAGAGCGACTTCATGGCGTGCCGCCCACCGGCGCCGGGGCGGAGACGTGCGTCGCGTCCCAGCCGAGGCGCTGGAGGTACGCGATGAGCGCGACGATCTCCTTGTGCTGGAGATTCCGCGGCCCGCCCTGCTGGGCGATCGTGTCGGCGATGGCCGCCGCCTGCGTCATGGCCATCTTCGGCGCGTTCCCCGCAACCACCGCCTGCCCGTAGGGCACGCCGAGCATGGCCATCGCATCGACCTTGTGCTGAATGGACGCGAAGTCGAGATCGTTGGTGAGCAGGAACGGATACGCCGGCATGATCGACTTGGGCGTGATCGACCGCGGATCCTGCATGTGGCGCACGTGCCAGAGATCGGGATACTTGCCGCCCTCGCGCGCGAGGTCGGGCCCGATGCGGCGCGAGCCCCAGAGGAACGGATGGTCGTACACGAACTCACCGGGCTTGGAGTATTCGCCGAAGCGCTCGGTTTCCCACCGGAAGGGACGAATCATCTGCGAATGGCAATTGAAGCAGCCTTCGCGGATGTAGAGGTCGCGCCCCGCGAGCTCGAGCGGGGTGTACGGCTTGACCGACGAGATCGTGGGCACGTTCTCGCGGATGAGGAACGTGGGAATGATCTCGAACAGCGACGCGACGGCCACGGCGACGATGGTCATCACCGTGAAGAGCAGCCAGCGCCCCTCCCACACGCGGTGCCAGCCGAGATCCACGAACCGGCCGAACGCGGTGGCCGGGCGTGTGCCATGCGGCGCTTCGACGTACTGCTTGGGGAGCGGCGGCGCCTGGATCACGGGCACGTCGTACACGGCCGGGCGGTGGCGCCAGGTCATGAGGATGTTCCAGCCGAACATGAACATCCCGATGATGTACAGTGTGCCGCCCACGGCACGCATCCACCACATCGGAATGACCTTCACCACGGTTTCGATCCAGTCGGGGTACGCGAGGCGCCCGGTGGAGTCGAACGCGCGCCACATCAGGCCCTCGGTGACGCCGGCGCTGTACACGGCCACGACGTACAGCAGGATGCCGAAGCTCCCGATCCAGAAGTGCCACTCGGCGAGCTTCTTGCTGTAGAGCTTGGTCTGGAAGAGGCGCGGCAGCAGCCAGTAGATCATGCCGAACGTCATGAACCCGTTCCACCCGAGCGTGCCGGTGTGGACGTGGGCGATGATCCAGTCGCTGTAGTGCGCCAGCGCGTTCACCGTCTTCACCGAGAGCATCGGGCCCTCGAACGTCGACATGCCATAGGCGGTGACGGCGACCACGAAGAACTTGAGAACCGGATCTTCCACGACCTTGTTCCACGCGCCGCGGAGCGTGAGGAGGCCGTTGATCATGCCGCCCCAGCTCGGCATCCACAGCATGACCGAGAACACCATGCCGAGCGTGGACGCCCATTCGGGGAGCGCGGTGTAGTGGAGGTGGTGCGGCCCGGCCCAGATGTAGATGAAGACCAGCGACCAGAAGTGCAGGATCGAGAGCTTGTACGAGTACACCGGCCGCTCGGCCGCCTTGGGCATGAAGTAGTACATGAGCCCGAGGAACGGCGTGGTGAGGAAGAAGGCCACGGCGTTGTGCCCGTACCACCACTGCATGAAGGCGTCCTGCACGCCGGCGTAGATGGGATAGCTCTTGAACCACCCGGCCGGCACCGAGAGGTTGTTGAAGATGTGCAGGATGGCGACGGTGACGATGCTGGCGATGTAGAACCAGATCGCCACGTAGAGGTGCCGTTCACGCCGGCGCTTGAGCGTGCCGAAGAAGTTCACCGCGAACACCACCCAGACGATCGCGATCGCGATGTCGATGGGCCATTCGAGCTCGGCGTATTCCTTGGCCTGCGTGAACCCCATCGGGAGCGTGATCGCCGCGGCGACGATGATCGCCTGCCAGCCCCAGAAGTGGAACCGGCTCATGCGGTCGCTGAACATCCGCGTCTTGCAGAGGCGCTGGGTGGAGTAGTAGGCACCGGTGAAGAACGCGTTGCCGGCGAAGGCGAAGATCACCGCATTCGTGTGCAGCGGGCGCAGGCGGCCGAACGAGAACCAGGGCGCGAAGTCGAGCGACGGCAGGACGAGCTGCAGGGCGACGATGAGCCCCACCAGCATGCCGACGAGTCCCCACACGAAGGTGGCGACCATGAACTTGCGGACGATGTCGTCGTCGTAGGAGAACGATTCGAGCGCGACGGAGGAGGCGGGAGGCGCGGACGCGGCGCGTGCGGCGCCGCCGCCCCGCGCATCCGCTGCGCCTTCGGAGAGCGTCATCGAGGGGGGTCCGGTGAGAGGCACGTGAAGGTTGACTGCGAGACCATGCCCCGCGCCGCCTCGAGCTCCGAACGAGCAATGCGGGCGCGCTGCGGAAGCCAGTCTGGAGTTGCGACCAAGCTGGTCGGGAAGGTCCGGATCCGCATTCGGACATTTTCCGCAACTCGTGTCGGGGATGTCCCGACACGTCGACGGCATCCCCTGATGTCGCCCGCGCGCGGCGGCGTCGCACATGATAGTTTCGATACGCATGACCAACACTTCGACCACAATCCCGACGCTGCCTCGCGTGATTCAGGGAGGCATGGGCGCCGGCGTTTCCAACTGGCGACTCGCGCGCGCCGTGTCGCAGCGCGGGCAGCTCGGTGTCGTCTCCGGCACCGTCATCGATACGATCTTCGTCCGCCGCCTCCAGGACGGCGATCCGGGCGGCCACCTGCGCCGCGCGATGCAGCACTTTCCCTGCCCGCCGGTGGTCGAGGCCGCGCTCGCGCGCTACTTCAAGCCGGCCGGGCGCGCGCCCGGCGCGCCCTACAAGGCGCTCCCGATGTACAAGCAGGTCGTGAGCGCCGCGCGCCAGCAGCTCACGATGCTCGCCGGCTTCGTCGAGGTCTGGCTGGCCAAGGAGGGCCACCGCGCGCCGGTGGGACTGAATCTCCTTACGAAAGTGCAGATGCCCAACCTGCCCACGCTGTATGGGGCGATGCTCGCCGGCGTGGACGTGGTGCTGATGGGCGCCGGTATACCGCGGGAGATTCCCGGCGCGCTCGACGCCCTGGCGCTGCACCGGCCGGCGGTGATCCGGTTCGAGGTGGAGAACGCCGGCGGCGCGGAGCACTCTCTGACGTTCGATCCGGCGGCGCACGGGGTGGAGGTCACACTGCCGCCCCTCAAGCGGCCGGCGTTCTATCCCATCGTGTCGGCGAACTCGCTGGCCACGACGCTGGCGCGGAAGGCCAACGGGCGGGTGGACGGGTTCGTGATCGAGGGACCAACGGCGGGCGGGCACAACGCGCCGCCCCGCGGCGCGATGCAGCTCTCGGCGTCGGGCGAGCCGGTGTACGGCGAGCGCGACGTCGTCGATCTGGACAAGATACGTGAACTCGGATTGCCCTTCTGGCTCGCCGGCGGCACGGGATCGCCGCACGGCCTGCGCGCGGCGCTCGACGCCGGCGCGGCCGGTATTCAGGTGGGAACGCTGTTCGCCTTCGCCGATGAATCGGGGGTCACCGCCGACCTGAAGTCGCAGGTGCTCGCGGGCGTGGCCCGGGGCGACGTGCGAGTGCGCACCGACCCGCGGGCGTCGCCCACCGGGTATCCGTTCAAGCTCGTCGAACTCGACGGCGCGGCGGAGGAATTCCAGAGCAAGTCGCGCCAGCGCGTCTGCGACCTGGGCTACCTGCGGGTGGCATACCAGAAGGAGAATGGGAGCATCGGCTACCGATGCCCGGCCGAGCCGGTCGAGACGTATGTCGCCAAGGGCGGGAAGCTCGAGGACACGGTGGGACGCCACTGCCTGTGCAACGCGTTGGTCGCGAACATCGGCCACGCGCAGGTGCGCGCGCCCGGCGTCGACGAGAAGCCGCTGCTCACGAGCGGCGACGATCTGGTGGGGATGGCCGGCTTCCTGCGCGGCCGAACGTCGTACGGCGTGGACGACGTGCTCGACTACCTGTTCAGCGACGTCGCGAGCGTGCCGCGGGCGGTCGCGAGCTGACCCCCGCGCGCCCGCGCGTCACCGGCGGCTCGCGGCGCGTCGGCCCACCAGTCGCTGCAGCCGGAGCCGCTCCTCGCGCTCGCGCTCGTCGAGATCGCGGCGCACGCGCACGATCTGTCCCTGCAGGGTGGGGGCGATGCGCTGCTCCAGCGTGCGGAGCCGCCGAGAGGTCGTGGCCACGGCGTCGCTCAGGCGGCGCACGCGCTGCTCCCGCGGCGCGGCGTCGATGAGCAGTTCCGCGAACTCCTCGTAGCGGCGCGCGGCCTCCTCCACCGCCACGCCCACGTCGCCCGGCGCCAGGCCGCGCGCGTCCAGGGTGCGCTGCAGCCGCGGGCGCTCGGTGACCTCGCTCACGGCCAGTCCCCAGACCTGCGCCGGCCGCACCTCGACGCGCGGCTCGCCCGGCGGCCATGCCATCGCCGACACGCCCGCAATCCCATGCAGCGCGAGCGCCTCGGCCAGCGGCTCGGCCGCCTCGGTCGCGCGGTCGGCAAGCTGCTGCCGCACGTCCACCGCCGGCCGCGCCAGCTTGAACAGCTCGGCGACCAGCGCTTCGCGCTTGCGACGCGTGAGCGACGCGCCCTTGAGCACACGCGCGAGCCGCCGGCGAGCGGAGAGCAGGCTCGCGCGCGTGGGCGCGAGCCGGTCGCGGGCGCTCACGGCGCGCCGCCGGGCGGCTGGGCGCTGCCGGGCGCGTCCG
>JAGWRB010000151.1 GCA_028876725.1 Gemmatimonadota bacterium | reverse complement strand
GTGGGCAATCAGCACGTGCTGGCGCCGGAGGCGGCGCCGCCGTCGATCTACGCGCTGAAGATGCTGGCGTACATGCCGTTGTTCTGCACGGAGCACGCGGAGGTGATGGACCGCATCTACGCGTGGCTCTCGCAGCCGCTGCCCCGCCAGGAGGTGGTGCAGCTGCTCGGCCACCGGATCGCGACGCAGGCGCACCTGGTGATGGGCGATCAGCTGCCGCACCGGAACGCCGCCGACGCCGACGTGGTGAGCGCGCTGGCGTGGCTGGAACTCGTGGCGCGGCTCGGTTTCCTCAAGCGGAGCGACAACTGGTCCAAGCTGTTCGATCGCTTCCTGGAAGACCGTGACGCCGGGGCGGTGTGGCATCCGCACAAGGGGATGCAGACCGTGCGGACCACGAATCCGTTCGTGTGGCCCATGTACCCGCTGGAGGAGGAGCTGGCGGGGGACGAGCGCTGGACCGACGTCACGTTCCGCCTGGGGCTCATCGCGCGGCTCGCGGGGCGGTCGATCGAGCTGGTCTGACGCGGTGAGCGGGACGCGCGCGGCGGCGGGCGACGCGGGGCCCCTGGCCATCGACGAGGTGTATCCCGCGCGCGAGGCGGGGATCGGCGTGCGGTTCCTGGAGGTGCGCGACGGTCTGCGGCTGCGCGTGCTCGAGTCGGGCCCGCCCGGCGGGCCGCCGGTGGTGCTGTTCCACGGCTGGGGTGCATCAGTATACTCATATAGGGACGCGATCCCGGCCCTGGCCGCCGCCGGGCGCCGGGTCGTGGCCGTCGATCTGCCGGGCCACGGGCTGAGCGACAAGCCGCCGGACCTCGAGTGGTACACGCGGCCCGCGATGACGGCCACGGCGGGCGCGCTCCTCGAGGCACTGGACGTGCGGGGCGCCACGGTCGTCGGCGTGAGCATGGGGGGCGGCATCGCCGCCGGGCTGGCGGTGGCCGGCCACGCGCGCGTGCGCCGCGTGGCCCTCGTGAATCCGGTGGGCTTTTCGCCGGTGCGCTTCACCAGCGTCGCGCAGCTGCTCGCCCCGCTGGCCATGCGCGACTACGCCGCGCACCTCGTGGCGCGGCCGCTCGTCGGCTGGTTCCTGCGGCTCGCGTACTGGGACGCCTCGCGCGTGACCGAGCGCGACGTGGACGAATACTGGAGCCTGGCCGCGCGTCCGGGATACGCGCCGTCGCTCGTCGCCTGCCTCCATCAGTTTTCATGGGCGCCGTTCGCGCCCGACGAACTGGCCCGCGTCGCCGTGCCGGTGCTGCTCATCGTTGGCACGCACGACCATCTCATCTCGGGCAGCGAAGCGCGCGCGCGGGCCATTCCGCGGCTGCAGGTGCTCGCGGTGGAAGGCGGGCACGCGGTGAACGAGGAGCGTCCCGACGCCGTGAACGCCGCGCTGCTCGAATTCGCGCGCGAGTAGCGACCGCGGGCCGCGGGCGTTAGCGTTCACTCACGATGCCAAGAAAGACGAAGCCGAAACCCACCGACGCCGCGCCCACCGCCGCCGACCCGACGTTCGCGTCGCTGGGGCTCTCCGAGCCCGTGCTCCGCGCGGTGGAAGACGCGGGCTACCGCGCGCCGACCCCGATTCAGGCCGAGGCGATTCCGCTGGTGCTCAAGGGCCGCGACCTGATCGGCCTCGCGCAGACGGGCACCGGCAAGACGGCGGCGTTCACGCTGCCGCTCGTCGACCGACTGATCACGGGCCCGCGCCGCACGCGCGCGCTCATCCTCACGCCCACGCGCGAGCTGTGCGTGCAGGTCGAGGAGAGCGTGCGCAAGTACGCCAAATTCGCCGAGCTCGACGTCGCGCCCGTGTACGGCGGCGTGCCCCTCGATCCGCAGCAGAAGGCCCTGCGCGCCGGCGTCGACATCGTGGTCGCCACGCCCGGTCGCATGATCGACCACCTCGAGCGCCAGAACGTGGTATTCGACGAGCTCGAGGTGCTGGTCCTCGACGAGGCCGACCGCATGCTCGACATGGGGTTCGCGCCGCAGATCAACTGCATCGTCGCCGAGATTCCGCCGTATCGCCAGACGCTGCTGTTCAGCGCCACCATGCCCCCCGAAGTCGAAGCGCTGGCGCGCAAGTATCTGCGCAAACCCGTCGTGGTGCAGATCGGCCTCCGCTCGGCGGCCGCGAGCACCGTGTCCCACGCCGTGTATCCCGTGCCCGCCGACCGCAAGACGGCGCTCCTGGCCGAGCTGCTCAAGCGCGACGGCATGGACTCGGTGCTCGTGTTCTGCCGCACGAAGCACGGCGCCGACCGCGTGGTGCGCCAGCTCCAGCACGAAGGCGTCGCCGCCACCGCGATGCATGCCGACAAGACGCAGGCCCAGCGCACGCAGGCCCTGAGCGACTTCAAGGACGGCAAGATTCGCGTGCTCGTGGCCACCGATATCGCCCAGCGCGGCCTCGACATCTCGGGCATCTCGCACGTGATCAACTACGACGTGCCGCAGCAGCCCGAAGACTACGTGCACCGCATCGGCCGCACCGGCCGCGCCGAGACCACCGGCGACGCGTTCACGTTCATGGCACCCGACGAGATCGCGATGGTCCGCACCATCGAGCGCATTCTGGGCGAGCCGATTCCGCGCATCTCGGTGCCGGGATACGATTTCGGCACCGTCGCCAACGGCTGACGGTCGGCCGCCGGCGCCCCTTGCGCCGGCCGCCGGGCGATGTCTCTTATCTGCGCGTCGCCACCCTCACCAGGAGACCTTCGTGCCACGCGCTTCCCTTGCCGTTCGCCGAGCGGCGCGGCGCCTCGCGCCCGCCCTGCTGTGCCTCGCCGTGGCCGCCGCCGGCGCTGCCGCCCAGACCGACGTCCCCGACTCGGCGGCCATGGCCCGCATTCGCGACGAGGGGTTCCATCACTCGCAGGTGATGGACATCGAGAGCTGGCTCAGCGACGTGTACGGCCCGCGCCTCACCGCTTCGCCGTACGCACGCGAAGCCGCCGACTGGGTGCTCAAGCAACTCACGACCTGGGGCGCGTCGAACCCGCATCTCGAATGGTGGGATTTCGGCGGGCGCGGGTGGGTGAGCGATCGGTTCAGCGCGCAGGTCGTGGCGCCGCACCCGTTCCCGCTCATCGCGTACCCCGGCGCCTGGTCCGACGGCACGCACGGCCCGGAAACGGGCGCCGTGGCCATCGTGCACGTCGATTCGATGGCCGACTTCGCGAAGTATCATGGCACGTTGGCGGGCAAGTGGGTGATGACCAGCGCGCCTGCCGACCTCGAATTGAACTTCACGCCCGACGCGCACCGGTTCACCGATGAGGAGTTGGCGGCGATGGCGGCCGCGCCCGAGCCCACGGGGAGCGGCGCGCGCCCGGGACCCACCGCGGCGATCATCCGCCAGCGGATGGTCGCCGCCGAGTTCTCGCGCTTTCTCGTGAAGGAGCACGCGCTGGGCGAGCTGCGCCTTGGGCGCGGCAGCGACGGCACGCTGATCGTGATGGCGGCCGGCGCGCGCGACCTGCACGCGCCGCCGGCGCTGCCCGCCATTCTGGTGTCGGCGGAGAACTACGGGCGCATCTACCGCATCGTGGAGAAGGGGATCCCGGTGAAGGTCGAGGTGAACGCGCGGAACCGGTTCATCGACGGCGACGGGAAGTCGTTCAACATCGTGGCCGAGATTCCGGGCACCGACCTGAAGGACCAGGTGGTGATGCTGGGCGCGCACTTCGACTCGTGGCCGTCGGGCACGGGGGCCGCCGACAACGGGGCGGGCGCCGCGGTGATGCTCGAAGCGTTCCGCATTTTGAAAACACTCAAGATGCCGATGCGCCGCACGGTGCGGCTGGCGCTGTGGACCGGGGAGGAACAGGGGCTGCTCGGCTCCCGGGCGTACGTGCGCGAGCATTTCGGATACGCCGACTCCACCGGGCATCACTTCACGCCGGAGAACGCCAAGATCGCCGCGTACTTCAACGTGGACAACGGCTCGGGAGCGATTCGCGGCGTGTATCTGCAGGGGAACGCCGCGGTGAAGCCGATCTTCGCGCAATGGCTGGCACCGTTCCGGGACCTTGGCGCGTCGACGCTCACGCTCAGCAATACGGGCGGCACGGATCATCTCTCGTTCGACGCGGTGACGATTCCGGGGTTCCAGTTCATTCAGGACCCGCTGGATTACCACACGCGCACGCATCACACGAATGAGGACGTGTACGAGCGGGTGCAGCCGCACGATATGATGCAGAACGCCGTGATCGTGGCGTCGTTCGTGTACGACGCGGCCAACCGGGCGGAGCCGTTGCCGAGAATGGAAGTGAAACGGTGAAGTCGTGAGGCGGTGAGGCGGTGACGAATAGTGAAGGGCCGGCAACGCTTGCGTTGCCGGCCCTTTCCGCTGTCGAACCTGCCAACCTACCAACCTACCAACCTACCAACCTACCGTCTTATGACGAGCACGCCGACTTCGCCGTTGAACCCGTCGCGCATGGTGGGCGTGTTCGGCGGCGGCTGCCACTTGCCGCCGTCGACGCGCACGTTGAGCTGATGCACGCCCGAGGCGATGGGGAGGAGGGCCTCCCACAGGTCGCGGCCGCGCTGAACCATGTCGATGGGCTGCCAGTCGGTGAAGTCGCCCATGACTTCCACCGTCTGCACGCCGGCGATGTGGACCTGGATGCGCTGCAGCGAGGCGCCGGCCGCGGCGATGTCGAATTGGCTGATGGCGCTGGCGCGCGACTCGATGGGCACGGCGCCCTCGGTCATCGCCGGCCACGCGGAGAACATGACGCCCAGGTTGGCGTAGTTGCGCGCCGGGAGCCCGCGGGCGGGGTTGGCCGGCTGCCGGCCGCCGCCGACGACCATGGCCATGTCCGGCGAGAGCCACACGACGGCGCTGGCCGAGGCCCAGCGGCGCGAGTCGGGGGTGACGTCGTTGGCGTCCCCGAAGCGGTATCCGGTCTGCGCGTTCAGTTCGACCGACGACTTTTCCCAGTGCACCGTGCCCTGCACGTCGCTGAAGTGCGACTGGCGGAGGCAGCGGCTGTTGTCGGCCTGGTTGGCGCAGCTCTGCAGCGTGCCGTTGGAGTCGCTGGCGCTGCCGATCTTGGTGAACGAGAAGTTCGTGTAGGTGCCGGTGATGGTGGCGCCGCCGACCTGGGTCCAGGCGCCGGCGCCGGCGACGTCGACCGATGAGACGACGGCGACGCGCCACGGGCGCGCGACGCCGCTCTCGAGCCACATGCCGCCCTGTTGCGAGAAGACCAGATGGACGCGCGCTCGGGCGTCGATCTGGTCGTTCTGGTTGATGCGGTCGTAGTACTCGCGGCTCGCGTTGGCGATGAGCTGGGCGCTGAGGTGGTGCCGGGTGGGCGTGGTCACCGTCGCGGTGGCGTCGCCGTCGGCGAATTCCCAGCTATTGCCGTCGAGCCAGGCGGAGCCGCTGGCGGCCAGGGAGAGGACCTGGCTGTGATAGCGGACGTCGGGGGTGAGGCTGAGGGCGTTGGCGGGCACGAGGCCCGGAGCAGCGCTCATGACGGCGCCGGCCTGGAGACGCGTGCTGACCTGCGCCGAAATCCCGCTCTGCGGAAGGGCCAGGGCGAGGAGGAGGGCAGGAAGTGCGGCGTTTCGCTTGGTCGGCTCGAACATGTGCTACGAGCTCGTCTTCGGGAAACCGCGAGCCGCTATTCGGGGACCTTCGCAGGCGGCAACCGGATCGGCACTTTACGCGCTCTGCTGAGCAGCGCGTCGGCCGGTGCGGCTCCTGATAGTATGTCTTGTCCGACGGATTGGGACAAGCCCATCAGGTCGGCCTCGCCGGCGCCTCCCATCCAGAGTTGGAGAATGGCGCGCGAGGCGGTGTCGCGGGGCACGCCCCGCGAGACGAGATCGGCCAGCACGACCAGGGGGACGGTGATGGACTTGCCGTGACCGGCCTGGCGGAGGTCGATGAGCGCCGTGGCGGGAATGCCCGCCTGCAGCGCGGCCGCGCCGGCGGTGAGCTCGTCGCGGTTGGCGTGCTCGCCCAGGGTGGCGCGCGCCTCGCGGAGCGAGAGGAACACCGTGCGCACGACGCGGGCGATGAGCGGGCCGGCCGCGTGCTTGCTGACGCCTTCCTGCGCCTTGGAAACGATGGGTGCAGTGGGGAGTCCCTCGGCGTTCGCGGAGTCGACCAGCGCGAGCACGACGCGGCGGCTGGCGGTGTCGAGCTTGGCGAGCGGGTCGGTGCCCTGGCCGGCGAGCATCGGCGCGGTAACGCCGAGCGCGAGGAGCGCGGCCATGCCGCGCCGGAACAGATGGCGCGGGGTCATGTGGCGTTCCCGTGGCCCACGAGCACGACCGAGTTCGGGGTGCCGAAGCCGTCGTCGGGGGCCTGCAACGCGGCCGGGTCGGGCATCCACTTGGCGCCCGTGGCGCCGTCGACCACGAACGCGTAGACGTGCCGTCCCACCGGCAGCTTGACCGTGGCGACCCACTTGCCGTCGGCCGTCCGGGTCATGGGCGTGGCGGTTTCGCTCCAGTCATTGAAATCGCCCACCAGCGACACCGCCGACGCGGTGGGGGCCTGGAGCACGAACTCGTGCACCTGCACGGAGTCGCTGCCCGGGAGCTGCGGATGCGCAGCGACAGCAACGGGCTGTTCGGCCGGCGAGCGACCGTCCCGGTGTGTGAGGGTAAGGCCGGCGAAGACGCCGATGCCCACGAGGCCCGCGGCGAGCAGCGAGCTGGTGAGCGGCGAGAGCGCCAGGGGACGGGGCGCGGTGAACCAGCCCAGCCCGCGGCGCGGGCGCGCCGGGAGCGGGGTCGCCCGAACGGCGTCCATGATTCGCGCGCGCAGGTCGGGGGCCAGCTCCACCGGCCGCCGCGCCTCGCGCGCGATCCATTCGACGTAGGGGTCCTGGGGGTCCAGGCCTGGTTCAGTCATGCTTGATGCGCTCCCATCGCTCGCGCAGCCGATCGGCCGCGCGCTTCACTCTCATCTTCAACGCGGAGACCCCGACACCCGTGAGGGCCGACATCTCCTCGTAACTCAACTCTTCGATGTACTTCAGCAGAAAGGCCTCGCGCAGCAACGGATCGAGCTCGCTCAATACCCGCTGCACGAACTCCTCGTCTTCTCCCGACCACCCCGGCGTTGCCCGCTCGTCCGTGGCGTTGAGGAGCACCGCCTCTTCCCGCACGAACACCTTGTCGCGCTGCGACCGCCGAGCGGCCAGACTCCGGCACTGGTTCACCAGGATGCGGTACAGCCAGGCACTGAACTTGTCCCGCTCCTGGTACTTCCCCAGCGCGCGGTACGCCCGCATGAACGTCGCCTGCAACGCGTCTTCCGCGTCGTCGCGGTTCCCCAGCATCCGCACCGCATACCGAGCGCACTGGTCGTAATACCGGTCGACCAGCGCCGCGTATGCGTCAACGTCGCCGCTGAGCACACGTCGGACGTCGGCAGCGTCGTCGGTCATCTCAAGAGGAATAACCCACCCCCGGCGGTGCAGCGTCACATTCCTGCGTGATGTGGATCACCGGTGAGACGAATTCGTGACCCACCGCTGGACATCCGCACAATTTAGCGCTCCCCCGCCAGGGGGCGGACCGCCGTCCGGCCGCCGCCGCCCGCTACCGCCGCACCCGACCCAGCCGCGACACCACGAGCGTATCCCGGGCGCGCCCACGGGCAAACACCACGGTGAGATTCGCCGCGCCCCAACCCAGGCCCCGGCCATCGTAGCTCATGGAATCGCGCGTGGACCAGAGCGCGACACCATAGACGGACCCCAACGGGCGGCTCCAGGTTCCCGTGCCCGGCACGCGGAGGCGCATCTCGGAGCGCGCGCTGTCGATCACCACCCACACGGGCGCGTCGCGCGCCAGCGCCTGTTCGCGCGCGCTCGCGAACAGCCGTTCCGCGTCGCGCGAGGCGCCGCGCACCGCGGCCCGGTCGAGCCCCGCCGCCACCGGGGGCTCCACGAGCGCGAACAGCGCGGCGGTCATGGCGAGCACCACGAGGAGCTCGACGAGCGTTGCGGCGCGGCGGGTGGGCATGTCGCAACCTGGGGCGTGGGGCGCGCCGCCCCGTCACCCTCCCGCCGCGCGCCGTGCTAAGCTATTGCACCGCCTCACCGCCTCACCGCCTCACCGCCTCACCGCCTCACTGCCTCACTGCCTCACTGCCTCACTGCCTCACTGCCTCACACCCATGCCCATCCCCCGCCTCCTCCTCTCCGCGGCGCTCGCCCTCGCCGCCACCGCCTGCGTGAATCCCCGCGCGCAGGCCAACATGGCGCAATCGGTGCTCGAGATGGGCACCGCCATCCAGAACATGCAGCAGGATCTCGCCGACGCTTCGGCGCGCATCGATTCGCTGCGCGCCGTGGTGGCGTACCAGGACACGCTCATCGACCGCCTGGCCACGCTCACCAACGTGCCCTGGCCTCCGCCGCGGCGGTAGCTGACGTGCCTCGAGAATCCGGTTACAATTCCAGCACGATGACCATCACCATCGAATACTGCACGCTCTGAAACTACGAGACGCGGGCCGCCGGTCTGGCGGCCGAGATCCGCGCGCGGTTCCCCGGCGCGACGGTGACGCTCGTGCCGTCGCGCGGCGGCCGCTTCGAAGTGACGTGCGACGGCGTGCCAATATTCGAGAAGTCGAAACTCGGCCGGCACGCGAAGCCGGGCGAGGTGCTGCAACTCCTCGCGTCGCCGTAGCCGCGCGGCGCCGAACGGCGCGGCAGGTCCGGAGCTGAACGCATGCGCATCGCCATCTCCACCGGCGGCGGCGACGCCCCCGGTCTCAACGCGGTGATTCGGGCGGCCGTGCTCTCGGCCGTGCACCGCGGCTGGGAGGTGATGGGGATCCGGCGGGGCTACCACGGGCTCCTGGGCGAAGACGAGGTGGTGACGCTCAACGCCGATTCCGTGCGCGGCATCGCGCACCTGGGCGGCACGATCCTCCGCACCACGAACCGCGGCAATCCCTTCCGCTGGCCCGTGCCGCAGCCCGACGGATCGGTGCTCGAGGTCGATCGGTCCGACGAGCTGCTGGAGAACGCGCGCCAGCTCGGCATCGACGCCGTGATTACGATCGGCGGCGACGGATCGCTGAAACTGGCGCAGCAGCTGTTCGAGAAGGGGCTGCGCATCGTGGGCGTGCCGAAGACCATCGACAACGACGTGGCCGGCACGGTGAGCACGTTCGGCTTCGATACGGCGGTGAACACGGTGCTGGAGGCGATCGACAAGCTGCACACCACCGCCGAGAGCCACGACCGGGTGATCGTGATCGAGGTGATGGGGCGCCACGCGGGGTTCATCGCCCTGCACGCGGGCCTGGCGGGCACAGCCGACGTGATACTGATTCCCGAAATTCCCTACGACATCGAGCGCGTGTGCGAGAAGATCCGCGCGCGCGATCGCGCGGGACGCCGGTTCTCGATCGTCGTGGCCGCCGAGGGCGCGTTCGCGCGCGGGGGATCGCCATACCTGGTGGAGCGGGCGAGCAGCGGGGGCGCCGCGCGGCTGGGCGGAATCGGCGACGCCGTGGCGCGGGCCATCGAGGAGCGCACCGGCAAGGAGACGCGGTCGCTCGTGCTGGGCCATCTGCAGCGCGGCGGGCAGCCCACCGGCTACGACCGGCTGCTGGCCACGCGGTTCGGCGGCGCGGCAGTGGTGGCGGTGGCCAACGAGAAGTGGGGGCATATGGTGGCGTTGCAGTCGCCGCACATCGTGACCGTGCCGTTTACGGAAGTGTTGCGCCAGCCGAAGCGGGTGGCGTTGGATCACGACGTGGTGCAGACGGCGCGGGCCACGGGCATCAGCTTCGGCGACTGATGGGATTAACCACACGGGGGCCGGGTTTGCGCGGCGCGGGGCCGCGGGTCAGACTTGGTGTGAACCTCGGGGCGCGGGTCGTGTATGACCTCCTGCGCGATCGGTCGTCGATTGCGTGACCCAATTCCGGACCGCAGTCCTCTGCCGCCATGAAGTCTTTCCGAATCGCCATCGCTTTCGGTCTTCTCTGGGCCGTCGCCGCGCAGGGGCAGCGTCCCAAGTCGGCCAGCAAGGTCGTGCCGCCCAACCTGCGTCCGCCGGCGGGGATGTGCCGCATCTGGCTGGACGGGGTTCCGCCCGGCCGGCAGCCGGCACCCACGGATTGCGCGTCGGCGTTGCGCAACCGGCCGGCGAAGGGCGAGGTGATTTTCGGCGACGACTTCGCGCACGCCGACTCGGGAAGCCAACGAGACGACGCGCGGGCGGGCAACTCGCCGTTGCGCGGACTGGCCCCGATGCCCGAGGGCATGGACGTGAAGACGGCGGACAGCGCCGCGACGGGGCGCCGGCCGGACGAGTCGCGGAAGCGGGGCGAGGCCCCGAAGGCCGACGGCCGCAAGGCCGGCGGGCACAAGCCCGATTCGACGGCGTTCGACGTGCGGATCCCGCCCGGCGCCACCGACTGACCGGGCGCGGGGTTCCGCCGGCGCGCGCGGGGGCGCAGGTTCCGCCACCGTGACGCGCACCGTCCACGATCGTTCGCTCCCGCCCGACCGCGAGGCCTTCGTCCGCGCGGAGCCGCCCACCGGGCGCGTGATCGTCATCGCGCCCACGCGCGCGGCGTGCGAGACGATCGAGATCGCGCTCGGGCTCCATATCGAAACGTTTCTGGAGCGCCACTACGGCCCGCGCGTGCGCGAGCTGGCGCGGGCGCGTCAGGGATTCGGGATCGTCGCTGGCACGGGGACGGGCAAGACGCTGGCGATCCGGCCGATCGCCGAGGAGCTCCTGGGCACCACGGCGCTCCGTGTGGGCGTGGTGAACCGCGAGCGTGAGGCGACCCCCGAGACGCCCACCTGGAACGTGGTCATCGTAACGACGGGCATCGCGCGGCGGTGGTTCGAGGAGGGGGACATCCTGGCCGCCGACACGCTGGTGGTGGACGAGATCCATCAGACGTCGGCGGAGCTGGAGCTGTGCCTGGCGCTCGGCAAGCGCGCGGGGTGCCGGTTCGTGTGGCTGTCGGCCACCGTGGATCCCGCGTATTATAAGCGTTATTTAAATAGCGCCGACGTGCTGGAGGTGTACGCGTTCGACCCCGAGAAGGCGGCCGACGTGCGCGTGCTGAACCGGCGGTCGCGCGACTTTCTGGACGACCGGCTGCTGCAGCAGTTCCAGCGGAACCGGCGGGGCGTGGCCCTGTTCGTGCCCACGCGGCGCGGCGTGGAGGACGCCGCCGCGCTGGTGGAGGCCCGCGCGCCGCGGATGAACGTGGCCTTCTACCACGGCGGGGAGCCGATCCGGGTGATCCGTCCGTTTCTGGACGGGAGCGAGCGGAAGCCGTTCTTCCTGGCGATGACCGCGGCGGGGCAGAGCGCGCTGAACGTGCACGGCCTCGACACCGTGATCATCGACGACGTCCGGTTCACGAACATCATCGACCGCGGGCGCAACGTGCTCACGCAGCTCCATCTGGGATCGAACGAGATCCTGCAGATGGCCGGGCGGGTGCACGGCCGCGTGGCGGGCGGCCGGGTGTACATCCTGTCGGACCGCGACATCGACTTCGCGTCGCTGCGCCCCACCGAGCCGGAGTTCCAGCTCGCCGGCGACTCGGAGCGCGTGGCGATGACCTGCGCCGCGCTCGGCGTGCGCGCCGACGAGCTGGACCTGCCGGTGGCGCTGGACCGGGCCGCGTACCGCGATGCCGTGGCCCTGCTCGAACGCCGCGGCATCGTGGAGCGCGGACGGCTCACGACGTACGGGCGCGCCGTGGAAGCGATGCCCGTGGAGCGCCAGTGGGCCGAGCTGATCGTGAATGCCGATGACGATCTGCTCCCGTACCTCGCGGTGATGAGCTCCGTGGAATCGCTGCATCGCATGACGCGCGAGGAGCGCGACCTGAGCGGGCTGGTGCTGTCGGGCAGCGACCATCTCACGGCGTACAACGTGTACGCCGAGGCCTTCGCGCGCGCCGGGCGTATGGGCGAGGTGTACGGGTTGCCGCGGCATCTGTTCGACGAGGAGGGCATGCAGCTCTGGGCCGGCCGCCGCGGGGTGCTGGTGAAGTCGGTGGAAGACGCGGCGCTCGGCATGGCCAGCGTGTATCGCGCCGTGGGGGTGCCGCTGCCCACGCGCATGCCGCGCGCCACCGACGCGACGCTGCGCCGGTTCCAGGAGCTGCTGGCGCGGTTCATGCCGTTCACCCTGGTGATCGACGAGCGGACCGCCGGGGGCGATGAGGCGCGCGTCTCGAAGACGAGCGTGTGCGGGAGCTGGGGCGCGATCGCCGGCGACCTGCGCTACTTCGCCGACAAGTTCGGCGTCCCGCGCGCGGCCATTGAGGGAACGCAAATACCCGCCGATCTCATCCACCGCTACGCCACGCGCGGCGAGCCCACGCTGGCCTACGACGCGCGGCGGCATCAGGACGGGATCGTGCTGGTGCGGCGCGTGGACTACTTCGGATTCGAGCTGGAGCGCGACACCGAACCCGTGGACGTGTTTCCGCCGGCGCTGGCGCCGAGGGCGCGGGCTCTGCTGGCCGACGCGCTGGCGCGCGGCGAGTCGCGGCACCACGCGGCGCGCCGCAATCAGCCGCTGGTGGAACAGGTGCGCGAGGCGTGGCGGCGCTCCGGCGGACGCACCGCGCGGCTCGGCCTCGCCGAACTCACGGCGTTCTACGAGCGCGCCCTGGCCGGCGTGGGCTCGATGCAGGAGTTCCGCCACGCCGCACTGCGCTTCGATCCCGACACCTACGTGCCCGCCGCAGAGCGCGCGCGGCTGGCGTCGCTGCCGTCGCGGGCGGACGTGCGGGGGCAGTCGGTGGAGATTCACTACGACGTGGAAGAGACGCCGGAGGGTCCGTTGGGGATCGCGCGGCTCCGCGTGCCCGAGAAGATCGCGCGCACGCTCGCCGCGGCGGAGCTGCCGGCGCTCGACCGCCCGCTGCGGTTCGTGGTAACGCGCGGCAAGCGCGGCGCGGTGCGCGCGGCGACCCTCGACGAACTGCAGGAGCTGCTCGACCAGCCGTACACGCCCGACGAACTGCGGGAGCGGCACGATCACCCGGAGCGGTTTCGCGAGGGGCGGGGCGGACCGCGCCGTGGCGACGGGCGGCGGGACGGTGGCCGCGGGGGGCGCCGCGGCGGCGGGCGTGGCG
>JAGWRB010000150.1 GCA_028876725.1 Gemmatimonadota bacterium | reverse complement strand
GGCAGCGGAAGCCGCAACGACGATGGTATACTCCATGGCTCCGTGCTTCTCCAGGGTGTTAACGGCGTTGACGACGCTCGACGCTTTCTGGCCGATCGCGACATAGATGCAGATGACGCCCTTGCCCTTCTGGTTGATGATCGTGTCGATCGCGATGGCCGTCTTGCCGGTGCCGCGGTCGCCGATGATCAGCTCGCGCTGACCGCGGCCGATCGGGATCATCGAGTCGATGGCCTTGAGCCCCGTCTGGAGCGGCTCCTTCACGGGCTGGCGCACGATGATGCCCGGCGCCGGCGACTCCACCTTGCGAGTGGTCGCGGCCTTGATCTCGCCGCGGCCGTCGATGGGACGGCCGAGCGCGTCAACCACGCGGCCGATCAGCGCCTCGCCCACGGGGACGTCGAGCACGCGCGCCGTGCGGCGCACGTCGTCGCCTTCCTTGAGCTGCAGGTAGTCGCCGAGAATCACGGCGCCGATGTTGTCCTCTTCGAGGTTCAGCGCGAGCGCGGTGATCTTGTTGCCGGTCTCGGACGAGGTGATTTCGAGCATCTCGCCGGCCATGGCCTTCTGGAGGCCGTAAATGCGGGCGATGCCGTCCTTCACTTCGAGGACGGAACCGACCTCTTCGACATCGAGCGCGTTGAGATCAGCGGCCTCGATCTCACGGAGCAGGATGTCCTTGATCTCGCCGGGGCGAAGCGTCGTCTCGGTAGCCATACGGGATGATCGAAAGAGTGCGTCGAGAAAGTTGATGGGGAGCTTGTGAAAATTATCACAAGACCCCGGGGCCGGGCAAGCGCCGACCTCCGGCGCCGGACGCCTCAGCCCATGATGCCTTTCGGTCCATCCGGGGGGATTTGGATGCCGGCGACGCGCAGGAACCCCACGACTTTACCTCACATGGCAGGCAGTCTCAAGGACCTCAAAGTCTGGCAGGAAGCCGTCGGTCTCGCCGCCGACGTCATTCGCGCCGTCCGGCACACCAGCCGCCGCGAGGTCAAGGCCGTGTCCGACGGCCTCATGCTCAGCGCCATCGCCCTCGCCGACCAGATCGCCGAGGGGTTCGGCCGCTACTCCGCCCCCGAACAGCGCCAGTGCTACCGCGCCGCCCGCCGCGCCCTGCTCCGCCTGGAAACGGAGCTCGCCGTGGCCCGCCAGGCGGACCTGGTCTCCGCCGCCCACCTGACCCACCTCTCCCACCGCGCCCAGCTCGTCGGCCGGCTCCTGGGCGGCTACCTGGTCTATCTCGACCGCCAGGTCGCCGAGCCGGCCGCCGCTACCCGCGACTCCGCGCGTGCCCCCGGTTGAACCGCTCCACGAGGTCCACCGCGCGGAGCCGCGCCAGCGAAGCCGGACGCGTCCCCGCGATGCGCTGCGCCGTGCTCGAGAGGTGCGACGAGCTGGCGAACCCCAGCACCCGCGCCACATCGCGGACGTCGTACCCCGGATTCTTGGCCAGCTCGGCGGCGCCGATGACCCGCACGAGGTCGATGATCCGCTTCAGGTTCGGCGCGCCGTCGGCCGAAAAGGTGCGGCTCAGATGTTCCCGCGTGACGCCCAGCGAATCGGCCAGCGCGGCGGTGCGCACCGGGCGGCCGGCATGGTTCACCACGTACCGCCAGGCGCCCACCTGCAGCTCGGTGGTGAGGGCCAGCGACTCCGGGGGCGCGCCCAATGCGCGCGTGAACCGCGTGGTGTAGGCCTGACGCTGTACGAGTTCTCGAATGGCTTCCTCGTCCACGTCCTCCACCAGCACGTCGGCGAATTCCAGCGCCGCGCACTGCGCGAGCACGGGGCCGTCGGCGGCGCGCAGCGTGGTGAGGGCGAAGAACGGCACGCTCGGGTATTCGCGCGCCAGCGCGGCGGCCTGCCAGTTCTCCTCGTGCGCCGCGCCCAGGTCCACGATGGCGGCGTCGATCAGCTCCTCGTGAAACGCGCGGCCGAATTCGTCCACCGTGCGGCGCACCACCAGCCGCCAGCGGCGGCGGGGGAAGGTGTCGCGGGCCAGCGTGCGCGTGCGCTCGCGGGGCGCGAAGACGAGAACGGTGGGCGGGGGCCCCGCCGGCGCGACGTGTTGGCGCATCGTCAAACGCCGGCGTGGCGCGCGGAAACCTGTTCGTTGGCGCGACGCAGGATCTCGCGCGCGTTGCCGTACGAGATGCGCGCCTCGGCCTCGGCGTACGGAAGCCACTTGCAGGCGCTGATCCCCTCGTCGCGCTGCGGGCAGGTCCGCGTCGCGGCCGTTTCCATCAGGAAGAAGTGACACACCTTGTGGATGAGCCGGCCGCGGAAGCGGAAATACCAATCGATGGTGTCGATGTCGCCGCGGACCTCGACGTCATCAAGGCCCGTTTCTTCCGCCACCTCGCGCACCGCAGCCGCCGAGGGCACCTCCCCCTGCTCGATGTGCCCCTTGGGAAAGCCCCAGTTCTTGTAGCTGTCGCGGATGAGCAAATACAGCGGCCGGCCGTCCTGCAGCCGGTACACCACCCCGCCGGCCGACGTCTCCAGCCGCGCGCGCGGTCGCGTCACGGCGTGGCCCCGACCAGCGGATGCGCGTCGCCGTCGAGCGACGGGCGGCCTTCGATGAACTGACGAACGATCGGGTCGGTGCTGTGCTGGATCTCGTCCACCGTGCCGCACTGGCGCACCTTGCCCTCGTAGAGCATGGCAATGCGCGTGCCCACGGTATAGGCGCTGCGCATGTCGTGCGTGATCACGACGCCGGTAACGCCGAGGCGTTCGCGCAGGCGCACCATGAGCTGGTCGATGACCGCGCTGGTGACGGGATCGAGGCCGGTGGTGGGCTCGTCGTACAGGATGTACTTGGGGCGTGTGGCGATGGCGCGGGCGATGCCGACGCGCTTGCGCATGCCGCCCGAGAGCTCGGCGGGGAACTTGTCGGGGACGTCGGCGAGGTCCACGAGGTCGAGCGCTTCGTGCACCCGCTCGGCGATCTCGCGCTCGGTGAGTTCGCCCTGCTTGCGGAGCCCCATGGCGACATTGTCGCCCACGGTGAACGAGTCGAAGAGGGCGGCGAACTGGAAGACGTAGCCGACGCGGGCGCGGAGCTTGTACAGTTCGCGGCGCGAGAGCTTGGGGACTTCGAGGCCGTCGACCCAGACCTGGCCGGCGTCGGGCTCGAGGAGGCCGACGATGTGCTTGATGGCGACGGATTTGCCGCTGCCCGAATAGCCGATGATGACGACCGTCTCGCCTTCGGGGACGTCGAGGGTGAAGCCGTCGAGGACGGTTTTCGACCCGAAGGATTTGTGGACGTCGATGAGGCGGATCATGGCGCCGGAGTGAGAGCGGGGGAAAGAAATGTGATCAATAGCTGGCGCTACCGCAAACCGGGCCATGGAAACCACGAACTACCAGCTTGGCGTGGTCTGTGGTCAGTGGTCTGTGGTCCGAAACGACAAACGGGACATATCTGCGTGGTGCGGAGATATGTCCCGGTGTGTCGTTCGTAATTTCCGGCGACTGGCGACTCTGAGTTTGCAGTCAGCAGTCAACGGCCGTACGGCCCTACAGCCCTACCGTCCTTACGCCGCGAAGCTGCCCAGGGCCCGGCCGACGTCGCCTTCGCGGAGGCGCTTGAGGGCGCGGTCGCGGAGCTGGCGGACGCGTTCGCGGGTGACGCCGAGCATGGAGCCGATTTCTTCGAGCGTGTGCTCGCGGCCGCCTTCGAGGCCGAAGTAGAGGCGCAGCACCTTGGCGTCGCGCGGCGGGAGCGTGGCCAGGGCCTGCTCGATCTCGTCGGTGAGGAAGCGGTTCATGGCTTCCTCTTCGGTGTCGGGCATTTCGTCGGCGACGAAGCGCTCGATGAGCGAGCGATCGCCTTCGGGGTCCATGGGCGCGTCGAGGCGGACGTCGCTGGTGTTGAGCGCGGCGAGCGACTGGACGACGTCGACCGAGAGGCCGGTGAGGTGCGAGAGCTCCTCGGGGCTGGGCTCGCGGTTGAGCTTCTGGCGGAGGATCTCCGAGGCCTTGATGATTCTCGAAAGGTCGGCGGTGCGGTTGAGGGGCACGCGAACGGTGCGGCCCTGGCGCGCGAGCGCGGACAGGATGGCCTGGCGGATCCACCAGACGGCGTAGGAGATGAACTTGACGCCCTGGTCGGGATCGAACTTGCGCGCGGCGGTGAGCAGGCCGACGTTCCCCTCGCCGATGAGATCGATGAGAGGGAGGCCGCGGTTCTGGTACTTCTTGGCCACGGAGATTACGAAGCGCAGGTTGCGCTTCACGAGTTCCTGCAGCGCATCCTGGTCGCCGGCGCGGATTTTACGGGCCAGCTCGATCTCCTCCATGCCCTTGAGCAGGGGGTAGGTGCTGACCTCGTAGAGGTACTGGTCCAGGATGTCGCGCTCGGGCTCGTTAGGCGCGATGCCCGCCGGCGCGGTACGCCGGCGGCGGCGCTTGACTTCGGTCATTGCATGCCTCGAACGGACTGCGTGTTGAATGATCTATGAGCTGCGGCGCGGAGCGTCGCGGAGCTGGACTGCCGAGTTGTGCGCGGCGATAGGCGCACGGGCCCCACATCCATAGCGATGAACGGGCGGCAGCAAAACATACCGCTTTGCCGGGGAATCGCCAGTCCCCTTCGTTGACACCTAATATACGCCGGGATATACTTCGCGGTTCCTGACGACCCGCATTTTTTTCGCGGGAAGTCCCCGGGGGCGTAGCTCAGTTGGGAGAGCGCTTGAATGGCATTCAAGAGGTCAGGGGTTCGATTCCCCTCGCCTCCATCGGCGCCGGATTCTTGGTGCTGACGGCCCGGTCATGGAGCGGTGCAGACCGGACCCGGC
>JAGWRB010000149.1 GCA_028876725.1 Gemmatimonadota bacterium | reverse complement strand
TGACCAACATGGCCGATCAGAAGATCAGCAACGATGCCGTCCATCGGTACGGCGTGCTGAAGCAGGAGCTGGCGGCGGTGCAGCAGGAGGCCAACGCGGTGCTCGGAAAGCAGTAGCGCGGGCTACGGGGACCGGCGTGGAGATCCGTGCTGCGTCGAGCTCCGTTCAATTCGTATGGTCCGTATCCAATGGCGATGAACTCGTCATGCCCGAGGCGGCACGTGGGCCACGCGATCTCACCCGTGGCACACGTGCACGGGCCAACGAATTACCGCGTCCGGATCCGCACCCCGCCGTTCACGGTCGTGGCGCGAATCAGCGGTCCGCCGCTGCCGAGGGTGGTGGAGATGCGCTTGCGGAACGATCCCTGAACGGTGATGGGGAAATCGGTGGAGAAGCCGCCGTTCACGGTGCCGGTTTCGAGGCGCGCGTTGTACCCCGTGGGGATCTCGAGCGTGACGCCGCCGTTGGTGGTGCGGAGATCCAGGCCCTGCCCGGTCCACGTGGTGCCGGACAGCGCGGCGCTCACGCCGCCGTTGGTCGTCTCGGCGCGCACGTCGCCGGCGACGTCGGTGAGGTGGATGCCGCCGTTTACGGTGCTCAGGTCCAGGTGGCCGGTTACCCGCTCGACACTCACGCCGCCATTGCGCGTGCTCACGTCGACGGCGCGCTGGGTGGGGAGGTAGACGTCGTAGCTCACCGACCATCCGCGGTGACGCTCGTTGGACGGTCCGTTCGACTCGACGCGCGATTCGTTGGCGGTGATGCGGAGTTGGCCGGCGAGGTCCTTGGCCGCGGCGTCGTCATCGGCGTTGGTCTGGATCTTTGCGACGACGAGCATGGACGGCTTGTCCCAGCCGAAGACGTTGACGCCGCCGTTGGGACCGGCGTCGATGTGCACGGACTCGGCGGGGTGGTCGACGGTGAACTGGCGCACGTCGCAGTAGCGGGCCCGGTCGCCCCAGTCGTCGTGCCGGCACTGGTCGAGCCAGCGGTCGGCGCGATCCTGCTGCGCGTGCAGGGCGGCAGGAAGGGCAAGGGCCGCGCCGAGGGCGAGCGAGGCGATGGCGGGACGGATTGGCATGACGAGCTCCCGGGGGAAAGGCGGACAACGGCGAATGGCGGTCAACGGCTGAGACAGCCGCTCGCGGCGGGAGGTTTGAATGGTGGTTGGGGGAGGGGTAAGTTGGGTGCCGGTTGGCAGTGGACAGTTGGCAGTCGACAGTGAACTGCCAACGGCCCACTGCCCACTGCCCACCGTCCACTCCCCACTCCCCACCTCATGTCTCACCCCGAACGCGCAGCGATCCGGAATCGACTACTCACGGCTGCTCTGCTGCTCCTGGGCGCCCTCCCGCTCCGCGCGCAGGATGGTGGTGCGATTGCGCGGCGCTACAAGTCGGCGGCCGACCGGATCATCGCTGCCGCAATGGCCGATACGCTGGCGTACAGCCGGCTGGCCACGATGACGGACACGTACGGCAGCCGGCTGAGCGGATCGCCGGGGCTGGAGCGCGCGATCAACTGGGTGCTGGCGCGCATGCAGGACGACAGCTTCGCCAACGTGCGCGGCGAGCCGGTGATGGTGCCGCACTGGGTGCGCGGACAGGAGTCGGCGACGCTCGTGTCGCCGCGCCCGTGGACGCTGCACATGCTCGGGCTGGGCGGGAGCGTGGGCACGCCGCCGGAGGGGATCACGGCGCCGGTGCTGGTGGTGAACAGCTTCGACGACCTGGCCGCGCACGCCGCCGAGGCGAAGGGGAAGATCGTGCTGTTCGATTCCCCGTTCCCGACCAACGTGCCGCCGATGGAGGCGTACGAGATCAACGTCGCGTACCGTGGCGGCGCGGCGTCGGCGGCGGCCAAGGTGGGGGCGGTGGCGGCGCTCATTCGCTCGGTGACGCCGCATTCTCAGCAGACGCCGCACACGGGCTCCCTCCGCTACCAGGCGGACGTGCCGAAGATTCCGTCGGCGGCGCTGTCGGTGGAAGACGCCGAGCTGCTGCATCGGATGCAGAACCGCGGCGATCCGATCGTGCTGACGCTCAAGATGCAGGCGCGCACGCTTCCCGACGCGCCGTCGCGCAACGTGGTGGCGGAGCTGCGCGGCTCCGAGCGCCCTGACGAAGTGGTGGTGCTGGGCGGGCACATCGATTCCTGGGACGTGGGCGAGGGCGCGATGGACGACGCCGGCGGCGCGTTCGCGGCGTGGGAGGCGGTGCGCCTCATCAAGGCGTTGGGGCTCAAGCCGCGCCGGACGCTCCGCGTGGCGATGTGGGTCAATGAAGAGAACGGCGGGCGCGGGGGACGCGCGTATCGCGACCAGCATCTGGCGGAGCTGCCCAAGACCATCGCGGCGATGGAGTCGGACAACGGCGTGTTCCGGCCGTACGGGTTCCGCTTCCAGGGGAGTGCGGCCGGATTGGCCGTGGCAAAACAGATCGGCACGCTGCTGGATCCCATCGGCGCGGGGCTGGTGGAGGCGGGCGACGGCGAGGCGGACGTGGGGGCGACGATACGCGAGGGCGTGCCCGGGTTCGCGCTCAGCGTGAATGATTCGACGTACTTCTGGTACCACCACACGGACGCCGATATGATGACGGTGATCGACCGCGACGATTTCCGCCGGTGCATCGCGACGATGGCCGTGATGGCGTACGTGCTGGCGGAGATGCCGGAGGAATTGCCGCGACAGTGAGCCGTGGGCGGTTGGCCGTGGGCCGTCAGACGGCGGCACGACAACACCGAAAATAGTAAAACGGATATACGACACCCTTCACCACCATCACGCCATGCGCATCCGATTCCTGTTCGCTCCGCTCCTCCTCGCCGCCGTCGCGGCGCCGGCCGCCGCGCAGAAGTGCGCCCATGACCCCGGGCTCGTGCTGCCGCCGGGGTTCTGCGCCACGCTCTTTGCCGACAGCATCCCGCTGGCCCGGCACATGGCCGTCGCGCCCAACGGCGACGTGTTCGTGGCGTCGATGGCGGGGCGCCCCGGGTCGCCGCGCGGGATCGTCGCGCTCCGCGACGCGAACCACGACGGCATGGCCGAC